>NZ_UGYM01000002.1:4354384-4665412 GCF_900456975.1 Shewanella baltica | reverse complement strand
GGATTTACTTCACTAAGGTGAGCAGTGGCGCCTGACTCACGACTTGGAAGTCGAGCGCCATAGTCACACTGAGCGCCGTAATAGTGATGATTGAAAAACCAAACACTTGGCGAGCCCAGCGTTGCATGTCGACGCCGTGGCGATAACCTTTTAATGCCATGGCAAGCCACCACAGGCTGGTGGCGCAGGTGACCGCCATAAAGGCGATACCTGTGTAACCCGCGAGTGGCAACAGTGCACTGACTAAGGCGAACACGGCAATATAAAGCACGATATGCAGTTTTGCTTTGGTCATGCCTTCTGCAACCGGTAGAACAGGAATATTGGCTGCCGCATAGTCATTAAAACGGAAAATCGCGATGGCGTAAGAATGTGGCATCTGCCATAGACTGAACATCAACAGCAAAATAGCCGCGCCCATGTCCATTTGCCCTGTCACACTGCAATAGCCAACCACGGGCGGTACTGCGCCCGAGAAGCTGCCAACTAAAGTGCCATACACTGAGTTACGTTTCATGTAGAGGCTATAAACCCCCACATAAACGATGTAACCAATAACGGCAAATAGCAGGGCTAATGCATTGGTAAACAAGGCTAAGATGCTAAAGCCCAACACGCCTAAGGCGAGTCCAAACGCGAGTACGTTACCCACGGCAATTTCGCCCGTGACGGTCACGCGTTTGCAGGTTCGCTGCATCTTGGCGTCGATATCACGGTCAATACAGTTATTGATTGCGCAGCCCGAGGCTACGACCAAGGACAATCCCACTAAGCTCGCCAGCATCAAGACCAAATTTACGTCGCCTTTGGCGGCTAATAAAAAACCGCCAGCAACGGAAATCAGATTCCCGAAAATGATGCCAGGCTTAGTAACCTGCACATACCCTTTGAAGCGTGCTTTCCATTGCGGTGACATAAATCTGTCTTGTATTTGCATAGACTGTTTCTCGTTACATCATCAAAGCGTTGGCTTCGAGTATGATCCATACCGACAAGCCGACTACCATGACAATAATCAGGGCGGTAAACAGGAAGGAGAAGGTATTTACTTTGCCTTCTTTCGAGAAATCTAAGTGCAAGAAGTACTTTAGATGTACCACTATCTGCACTATCGCCATCACTAGCACTAAGCTAAGGGTGGTCGCTTTCTCGAAGTGATGGGTCATTACGGCCCAAAACGGAATGGCGGTTAATACCACTGACAGCACAAAGCCCATTAGATATGACTTAATGCTCGCGGCCAGATCGTCAGTGCCATGGCTAGGCTTATGAGTATGACTATGTGCGCTCATTAAAGTGCTCCCAATAAATACACAACCGTGAATACACAAATCCACACTATGTCGAGGAAATGCCAGAACAAGCTTAAGCAGCTCAGGCGGGTGATGCTGCGATTACCTAAACCAGTTTTCGCCACTTCAATCATCATGATCGCCATCCAAATCAGACCTGCGGTCACGTGCAAGCCGTGCATACCGACAAGGGTGAAGAAGGACGACAGGAAAGCGCTACGCTGTGGGCCATTGCCGTGTTCAATCAGGTGATGGAATTCATAGACTTCCATCCCGATAAACACACAACCCAGTGCAAAGGTAATGGCTAACCAAGTGAGGGTTGCAGCTTTGTTGTGGCGCTTAGCAAAAATCAGCGCCATGCCATAGGTAATACTACTAACGAGCAGGGCGGCAGTTTCAATCAGCACAAAGTCCAATTCGAAAATGTCTTTACCCGAAACGCCACCGTCCGTGTTCATGTAGAGCACAGCATAGGTTGCGAAAACCGAGGCAAACAAAATGCAGTCGGTCATCAGGTAAATCCAAAAACCAAACAGAGTGTTGCCACTCGTGTCATGGTGTTCGTGGTGATCTTCTGCGTGAGCTACTTCTAAATCTGCTGGGATTGCAATACTCATATCAGCCCCTTACTACATTGTTTAAGTGGGCATTTTCAATGCGAGCCACTTCATCGGGTTGCACGTAATAGTCGACGTCATTGTTATAAGCACGGAACAGGAACACCACGAAAGCGCCCACTAAACCCACAATGGCTAACCACAGGATGTGCCAAATAGCGGCAAAACCAGCGGCAGTGATCCCCAGCGCCATTAAGATACCGCTTGGGGTATTTTTCGGCATATGGATAGCTTGGTAGTGTTTTTGACGTTGATAAGCCACGCCTTTTTCTTTCGCATCGGTAAAGGCATCGATATCAGCAACCTGTGGCAGCTTAGCGAAGTTATAGAACTGTGGTGGAGAAGCGGTTGACCACTCTAAAGTATGGCCATTCCATGGATCGCCTGTGGTGTCGCGGTTTTGGTCGCGGTCACGGATACTCACGTACAGTTGGATAAACTGCAGAATGATACCGACCATGATGATGCAAGCACCCACGGCGGCTAAGTAGATCCACACGTTCCACGCTGGGTTATCAATGTGGTTGATACGGCGTGTCATACCCATAAAGCCCAGTACGTACAGCGGCATAAAGGCCACATAGAAACCGATTTGCCAGCACCAGAATGACGCTTTACCTAAACGCTCATTCAAGTGGAAACCTGTCGCTTTCGGGAACCAGTAAGCAAAACCTGCTAAGTAACCAAATACCGCACCACCAATAATAGTGTTATGGAAATGTGCGATTAAAAACAAACTGTTATGTAGAACGTAGTCGGCACCCGGTAAGGCTAATAACACCCCTGTCATACCGCCTATGGTGAAAGTCACCATAAAGCCCAGCGTCCACAACACAGGTACCGTTAAACGTAGGCGGCCACGGTAGATAGTGAACAACCAGTTAAACAGTTTTACCCCGGTTGGAACCGCGATCACCATAGTCATAACCCCGAAGAAGGCGTTGACGTTGGCACTTGAGCCCATGGTGAAGAAGTGGTGTAACCAAACGATGAAACCTAGAATTGAAATCGCACCACTCGCCCACACCATAGAGGTGTAACCGAACAGACGTTTAGAGGTAAAGGTTGAGATCACATCGGAGAAAATACCAAAAGCAGGCAAAATCAGGATGTAAACTTCAGGATGTCCCCACGCCCAAAACAGGTTGATATACATCATGGCGTTACCGCCACCGTCATTGGTGAAGAAGTGGAAATCCATGTAACGGTCGAGTGTCAGCAGGGCTAACACAGCGGTTAAGATTGGGAATGACGCGACGATCAATATGTTCGCCCACGTACAAGTCCAAGTGAAGATTGGCATTTGCATCAGCTTCATGCCTGGGGCACGCATCTTCAGTACGGTGGCGATAAAGTTCACCCCGGTTAAGGTCGTCCCTATGCCCGAAATCTGCAGTGCCCAGATATAGTAATCGACCCCAACCCCCGGACTGTAAGCCAGCTCTGAGAGGGGTGGATACGCCACCCAACCTGTCTTAGCAAATTCACCTAAACCCAATGAAATATTGATCAACACAGCGCCAGAGGCGGTAAGCCAGAAGCTGAGGTTGTTCAAGAATGGGAAGGCAACGTCGCGAGCACCAATTTGCAGCGGCAACACTAAGTTCATCAGACCTATCATAAATGGCATCGCCATAAAGATAATCATGATCACGCCGTGGGCGGTGAAGATTTGGTCGTAATGTTCAGGCGGCAGATAACCTGCGGCGCCGTTGGTGGCGAGTGCTTGCTGGGTACGCATCATAATGGCATCGGAGAAGCCACGAATGAGCATCACCAAAGCTAACACTATGTACATGATACCGAGGCGTTTATGGTCAACTGAGGTTAACCAGTCGTTCCAAAGTACGCTCCATTTTTTGTGTTTAGTGATCAAGGCTGCGATATACAAACCTACCACTGCGACGACCGCTAAGGTCACCATGATGATAGGCTCGTGATACGGAATCGCATCTAAGCTTAATTTACCGAGAAATGACATGATTACTCCGCCTCCACTTGTTGAGTGGATGAGTGCTCTAAGGATAAAGGTTCTGTGGATGAGTCCTGTGTTGATGACGGTACAGAAGGTGTTGAGCTATCCATGTCGGCCATGTTCTGTGTATTTTCCATCGCGTGCTCGCCTGCCATATGTGCCATGTCGTGCATACCTTTCATGTCTGCCATGTCAGATGTGTGCTCAGTGCCCATAGGTTCCATGCCTGCGTGCATGTCCATTCCTTCGTGACCTTTCATGCCGTCATGTGAGTCCATGTGCATGTATTGCATCACGATTTGGTCAAACATCCCTTTGCTCACTGAGCCAAAGTATTCAACCGGATTGTATTCACTCGGTTTAGCCAGTGTGGCGTAGGCCGCTGAGTCCAATGTCTTGCCCTGTTGTTTTAACTTGGCAACCCATGCATCGAAGTCGGCAGGTGTCTGAGTGGCAATCGCTTTAAACTTCATGCCCGCAAATCCGGCGCCGCTGTAGTTAGCCGAGATACCATCGAAGGTGCCTGGCTCGTTAGCGATCAAATGCAATTTAGTAGTCATGCCCGCCATAGAGTAAATCTGGCTGCCTAACTGCGGGATGAAGAAGGAGTTCATCGCAGTGTCAGAGGTGATCTTAAAGTTCACCGGCACATTGGCTGGGAACGCCAACTCATTGACCGATGCCACGCCTTGTTCTGGGTAAATGAATAACCATTTCCAGTCCAGCGACACCACTTCAACCGTGACGGGTTTAGCTTCGTGCACTAAAGGCTTATATGGATCAAGATCATGGGTCGAACCCCAAGTGATCACACCTAGCACTATTACGATCACAATCGGCACTATCCACACGACGGTTTCAATCGCCGTTGAGTGTGCCCATTTAGGCGCATAGATTTCTTGATCACGGCCATCGCGATATTTCCACGCGAAGTACAATGTCATGGCAATCACAGGGATAACAACAATGAGCATGAGTAGGGTGGCGACGATAATCAGGTGTTTTTCATCGATACCGATTTGGCCCTTAGGGTCCAACACACCGCCATCACAACCCGCGAGCATGAATGCTACTGCCGCGATTGCCGCTTTACTTAATTTTCGAATTAACAAAGGAAGATTCCTCTAACCCTAAGGTTTACAACTCTGCCAAGCGTGAACCGGCAGTCGCACTAAGCGGCGTTATCTGAGCGCAAATCCTGAGACCCAAGAGGAATGACACAAAAATGTGCCGCCATCCCGACGAAATCGAAGATCAGCTTTCAGCGCTTAATGCTTAATTTGAATTTAAAAACAGAGGGTTAAAATGGTGGGGCGCGACAACCGTGGGCGGTATGTTCGAGGGATTTTAGCCTTGGGGGTGCTAAAAAAAGTGAAGCGTTAGTTAAATCGAGATTATTGAAAAATTTGAAGCAGCAGTCGATTAAATGCCATAACTGCAGAATAACGAGGGGGTTGAGCAATAACAGGCTGAGCAGACTAGCGCCGATAAACTCGACCAAAAAGCCATTGCTGAGGCTGATGAGTTCACTAATATCGACACAACCGCCGATCAATACGTACAAAACGTCAGCTACAGGCAGCACAAACAATAACCCGAAAAACAGGGTTAGGTTTGTCATGCTAAAGGTTGAAAACCGAATAATCAGGTTCAATCTTTCAGCAATGAATTGGCTAAGAGCTAATTTCAATTAACGGGTCCGGTTGAACGGGAAAGGGAGTCAGTTGGCAGAACAAAAAATATTCAGCATGCAACTTTTTTATGCGGCAGGAGGATACCAAGAAGCGGCTATTGAATGAAAGCGGATCCCCGCGGTAAAAGGGCCTAAGCGTTAAAAAAACCTTAATTAAAACCAAATAAAATCAATAAATTTACAAAATTAACCGAAATTTAACTGATTTGGTTCTCATAAAATAAAAATGTGTGAGGCGCTTCATTTATTCGTTTTGGCTAAAGTTGATGTATTGGCGACGGTATGGCGTGGATTAATGCCCCTATTAGCATGTGGGTTTTAGCCAACAGTCGCTTTTGTCGCATACGAATGACACTGCTATTTACCCTTGCGCGCCGCACATTTTTGCATGCTGATTTTTGATGCGAGTTAAGTGTCGTGGAATGGATTTTAGCTGGGCATCTCAAATAAAAACATCAAGTTAAAACAATTATTGTGTCAGTCATTTACGCTATTTACATTAGGTAAAACGACTATTAGACTGTGATTTTATCACTGCCCAGATATCTACTTGAGATTGCGTTAACGAGTAGGGCATTATGATTCTGAATATTGTAACTATGGCAGTTTAAAGGATTACACATAAAGTCAATTACCCCATACCTTAAGGTAAACATTTTCATCGCCTTAGCTTACATCATTGTAGGTAAATTAGGCTTGATGATTGCTGTGCCGCCTGGATATTCTGCGGCGATTTGGCCTGCCGCAGGGATTGCCATTGCTGCTTGTATCCTATGGAAAGAGTATGTCCCTTGGGTTGGCGTGTTTATTGGTTCCCTGCTGATTAACATCAATATTGGCGGGCATATCCATTGGGGCTGGTTACCCTTTGCTATCTCGATTGGGTCTTGTATACAGGCTGTGCTTTCAGCCCATGTTCTTGGGCGAGTCGATCATTTATTCACCTTAGATAATCCTAATACCGTTATTAAATCCTGCTTGAGCTTAGCCTTGACTTGTATTGTGGCGACCGTTTTTGGCAACAGTGCCTTAGTGATCAATGGTACGATTCCACCATCTGATTTATTGGGGAGTTTAGTGAATTGGTGGACGGGGGATTTGCTCGGCGCCGTGATCTTTATCCCTTTGACTATGTTGTTATTTGATAAGCGAGCTATCTGGCGTGCTCGCCGCATTCAGACGGGTGTTCCCCTGCTGGTGGGCTTTTTATTCTGCGTGGGGATTTATTACTACTCGGATATGAACCAGCGCCAACAGTTGCAGGATAAGTTTCAGATCCAATCCAATGCCGTGATTAGTAATATTGAAAGTTTTCAAGAGGCTAATCTGCAGCAAATCATCGCCTTAGCGAGCTTGTTCGATAATAGCGAGCAGGTTTCTGAGGATGAGTTTGTGCAGTTTGGCAAACGTAACATGCTGCAGCAAGATGGCTTTAGAGCTTGGTCTTGGTCGCCGTTAGTGGCGGCTGCCGATCTGCCCAGTTTTGAGGCATCGACCCGCTCAGCCATTGGCGCTCCCTACAAAGTCACGCGGCCTCAAGGCTGGCAAGCTAATGCCGATGGCTGGTTAGTGCCAGTGATGTATATTCAGCCACTCATAGGTAATGAAGCGGCATTGGGATTAGATCTCAATAGTGAACCAATACGAGCCGCTGCCATTGCCAAAGTGCGCGCGACCTTAGCGCCTGTGATGACGGCGAAGATCCAATTAGCTCAAGATCCCAATGGCCCAGGTGGCACCTTGCTTCTAGCGCCCTCGTTCGATCGGCTGGGTAAAATCTCAGGATTTTGTTCAGCTGTGATTGATTTGCAAAGCATTATTAATGATGTTGAGAGCGTAAAGGGATTGCAGTGGAAACTCTCCGACATGAGTGCGGGCGGTGCATTGCTTTACAGCAATACCCAGAAGTCATTTCCCGCATTTAGCAGCAAGCTATTTAGCGATAAAACCGGCCAGTATTTTCAAGCAAACCTGCAGCTTGCAGATCGGCATTGGCACATAGTGATTTATCAATCCTATGCGGTGCTGATGGGCGATACTTTTAGCTTATCGCTACTTATGCTGCTCCTCGCCTTTATCACCTGTGCTGTTGTGGGTGGTATGACGCTGGTTTCCTCCGGCGAGCGCCAACGTATTGCCGAGAAAGTGACTGAAAAAACCATGGCCTTATCGAAGGAAATTGCCCGTCGTCAAGCTTTTCAGGCCACTTTAGTCGAAAGCGAGCAAAGATATCGTAACTTGTTTGATAAGGCGCCTGTAGGGCATGTGCTTAAACGTTTAGACGATAGTCAGTTTGTGGCGATCAACCCCGCATTCGAAGCGATCACGGGTTACACACTCGCTGAGTTAAATGAGCTTGACCCTTGGGAGCTCACACCAAAGCGTTACCAATTAAGTGAAACTGAGCAATTAGAACATCTAAAGCAAACGCGTCGTTATGGCCCTTATCAGAAGCATTATTTGAATAAGAATGGTCAATTAGTGGCGGTGCGTCTCAATGGTGCGTTAGTCACAGGTGCCGATGGTGAACAGCTTATTCTCTTTATCGTTGAAGATATTACCGAGCAGGAGCGCACCGTTGCGCGGGTAAATCTATTGGCGCAGGTGTTCCAGCAGAGTGGTGAAGGCATCACTATTATGGATGCCAACGACATTATTGTGGATGTGAATACTGCGTTTTCTCAGATAACCGGCTATTCACGAGAAGAAATCATTGGTAAAAACTGCCGCTTTTTAGAGGCCGAGCGTACCGACAAAAATATCGACCCTCAAGTGCGTGCCGCCCTAGAACAAACGGGATTCTGGCAAGGCGAAGTTTGGGGCAGGCATAAGCATGGTTACGATTTCCCCAAATGGTTGATGATGTCTGTGGTGCGCGATGATGCAGGTGCCGTGAGCCATTACATCGGCAGCTTTACCGATATCAGCGAGCGTAAAGTCAGTGAACAACGGATTCATTTCCTCGCCCACCATGATTCTTTGACCTTACTGCCTAATCGACTCAGCTTACAGTCGCGCCTCGAAGTGGTTTTCAGGGAGGCGCTGGCATCCGACAGCCAAATTGCCGTGATGTTTATCGACATGGACCACTTTAAAAATATCAACGACACCTTGGGCCATCATGTGGGCGATCAACTGCTGCTAGAGGTTGCCCGACGTTTGAAAAACATCGTTGGTGATACTGACACTGTGGCACGTCTAGGTGGTGATGAGTTTGTGGTTGCCTTATCTGATACGAACCATGATGAGGTGGCCAGTTTAGCCGAGGCGCTGCGCAGTGGTTTGAGTCAAACCTATGTTATTAACAATCAAGCATTACATTCATCACCGAGTATAGGCATCAGTTTATTCCCGACCGACGGCGACAGTGTTGAAGCCTTGATGAAAAACGCCGATATGGCCATGTACCGCGCCAAGGCTGCGGGGCGCAACAACTATCAATTCTTTACTGCGGCGATGAATACCTTGATCACCGAGCGCCAGCAAATTGAAACGGGCCTGAGGCAAGTGCTCGCTAACGATGAATTACGACTGCATTATCAGCCACAAATTGATATCCGCACTGGGCAAGTGGTCAGTGTCGAAGCCTTAGTGCGCTGGCAACATCCCGAATTTGGCATGGTAGCGCCAGACCGCTTTATTCCCATTGCTGAAGAGATTGACATGATCATTCCTATCGGCCAATGGGTGTTAGAAACCGCGATGGCGCAGCTTGCCGCTTGGCGCGCTGCGGGTGCGACCGAGCTGCGAATGGCGGTGAATCTGTCGGCGCATCAACTCCGCAAAGATAGCATTGTCGCCGATATCACCAATGTGCTTTTAAAGCATCAGTTAGGCAAAGGTGCATTGGAGCTCGAAATCACCGAGAGTGTGGCAATGCAATATCCGGAGCAGAATGCGCGCCTGTTAGCGGAATTGCGCCAGCATGGTATCGAACTTGCGATTGATGATTTCGGCACGGGTTATTCCTCGTTATCCTATTTGAAACTCTTGCCCTTAGACAGATTGAAGCTCGACCGCTCCTTTGTGAAGGATATTGAAAGCGATCCGAACGATGCCGCTATCAGTGCTGCGACCATTTCTATGTCCCATGAGTTGGGGTTAACTGTGGTGGCCGAAGGGGTTGAAAACGAGGCGCAGTTGGTATTATTGTCGAGCATGGGGTGCGACTTAGTGCAAGGGTTTTACTTTAGTAAACCCTTAGCGGCAGAAGAGTGTTTCCGCTTTATCCAGCGTAATTTATAACGGCAGAGTCTTGCTGTTTTTCTAATGCTGGCGCAGAGTTGGACTATACTTGAGTTCGCATTATGTATGCGTTAATCGAAATACTAAGGATGGTTTTATGCAAGTCATCTTCACCAAAGGAACCCAGCGTTATGGTCAGTTGCGCTGCGTGCGCATGGACGGTAGTGCGACCCAAACCCAAATGCCAGAACAGGGCATTGCTCCCCACGATATGATCCATTATGTTGTTGAAAAACGCCTGCATATTCAAGGGGCTTTCTTCTCGCAGGTCAGAGCTGGCGCCGATATCAGCTTCGCCTTGGAACATAATGAAACCTCCCGCGCCATCGCAGATAAAACGGAAGTGTGGCAAACCGAATCCATAGTCGAGACCTTGCAGTCACTACTCTGGTCGGGTGAAACGCCAACCTATAACGGCTTTATTTATCTGTTAGAGCAAGCCTGTAACAGCCGTGACCTAGCCGTTCCAACCGTTAGCCAATCGGACTTTGAGCATATTCTCAATGAGATTATGGATCTGAGCATCGAGTGGCAAGGAATGGGTGAAGGTCAGTCCCTGACCTTGAAGTTTTAAGCGGTTTAAAACTAAGTGATTTAAAAATAACTGATTTAAAAAAAAGAGCGCAGTTAACTGCGCTCTTTGTGTTACTGCGGCCATAGCGGGATCATTCTCTATGACGGCGTTCTTGGCTTTGAGTTGAGCGACCTTGGTTATGTTCTACCGAGCGAGCGGTTTGCGCATTTTGGCGTGGCTCACTTTGTCTTACTCTCACTTCTTCGCGTTGTCTTGGTGCTGCTTGTCTTGGTTGTTCAATACGTTGCGGTTCTGCGCGTCTTGTCTCAGGTCGTGGCGTTTCAACTCTTGGGGTCGCAGCCCTTGGATTTTCTTGCCTTTGTGGCTGCGTCCTTTGTTGATCGACATTACGCGGCTGTGACTCCCGAGTTTGATATTGCCTTTGCTGCGGCTCCTTCGATGGCATTGGCTTTGGCTGCACGGGTCTCGATTGCGCGTCATTACGCTCCTTGTGAGTCGGCGTTTGTACCATAGTCGCGGATCGACGTTCCTTTAACTCGGCCTGCGTTTTTTGATAACTCGGTGCGCGGTTATCACGTTCACGACTGGCGTTGTGATAGTCCTTATTGTCACGACTCTTATGACCCTGATTACTCATATTACTTTGATTGCTATGGGTATCTTGGCGTTCTTTTGACTTCGAATATTGACTATTGAAGTGCTGCTTACTGCCGCTAGAGTGTGAATCTCTACCGCGATACTTGTCTTCGTTGTAATAGCGTTGCTTCACGACGGGGTTGTGGTAACTCACGCCACGTCTATGTTCGGGTTTATGTTTCCAAGGCTGGGCACCATAGCTGACCGTGTATCTTTCACGTGGGCGATAACGATGTGAATGGCGATAGTCGATCACGACCACTTTATGGTTGTGCCAGTGGAATGAACTGAAGAAGTAGTTAAAGGAAATATGGATGCCAGGTGACCAGTAGAAATGGTTATGACTCGGACGATAGGGATAGCCAGCATAGCCGCCAAATTCCCAATACACGGGGGGATAAGCCACACCCCAGCGCCATGTGCCATAAACCACGCGCGGATCATAATAGGGCACGTAGACGATTTCTCGCTTAGCGGGTTCTATGATGATCTGATTGTTGGCGCGGGTGATCGCCATGTTATCCATGTCCGCTAAGCTATTCGCTTTATCAGCCTGTTGCCTTAGGGATTGAATGCTGTTCATCACTTGGCCTTCATCTTCTAAGAAGGCTTCACCGAGTCTTTGAGTCCAGTCGAGATCTTCACTCATTTTTTGCAGCAGCGTCGGAAAGGCCAGCAAAGCTTTGACGCTCGGGTCCCAATCTTGGTCTTCGGCTTGCGACATCAGTTGATCGACTGATGATTTGGGGCGCTGGGTTAACCAACGTTGTGCCTGCACGATTTCGAGTGGATAAGTTGAGGCAATAAGTATGTGGGTCAATAAGCTATCGGGATACAGTGCAATAGGCGCCAGCATTTGTTCGAGTTCGGCTTGGCTTGCCGCAGTGCTCGAGCCTTGGCTCACAGATACGCCCGCAGCTTGGGCTGTGGTAGTGAAAGGCAAGGCCACTAATGCCGCCGTTAACACTAGCCAATTCCATCGATGTAGTCTGTTCATGGTTTGCTCCAATAATCCTGTTCGAGGATGTTATGGGCATCATAGGCGTTTGAATATGAACATAAGCTGAAAGCATTTTGCGGTTAAAAAGTTATTTTTAACCGCAATTTAGGATGGGGTTTAAATCTATATTATTGAAATTAAAGGTTAAATAGAATGCACGAAGCTGATGCTGAACTTGGCGCCGCCCAAGGTTTCTGAACGTGAGACTGAAATTCTGCCGTTAT
This sequence comes from Shewanella baltica, assembly GCF_900456975.1. NCBI lineage: Bacteria > Pseudomonadati > Pseudomonadota > Gammaproteobacteria > Alteromonadales > Shewanellaceae > Shewanella > Shewanella baltica. The sequence goes on along the minus strand of NZ_UGYM01000002.1, from coordinate 4,653,192 downwards.
AGCTGTCGACTAAATCGCGCACGATCGCAAGCCCAATACCATTACCTTGATGATAGGAATCAGCGCGAATACCGCGTTCAAAGATTTGATTTTGCAGCGCCTCACTGATCCCTGGCCCATCATCTTCGATGCAGATCAGCAATTGATAGGCATCGCCGGTCACGGTTAATTTAACCGTGGACTTTGCCGCTTTGCAGGCGTTGTCGAGCACGTTACCGAGAATTTCCGTGAGATCCGCTTCATCACCTTTGAATACTGCTTCGTCTGCCATCTCGCCGCTGAGGTTGATTTGCGGCTCGCGATAAATTTTAGCTAAGGTGCGTAATAACTTAGCGGCGACGTCATCGACGCGAATCCCTAAATGCCACGAGGCTGCCGCTGCCGTTTGGGCGCGTTTCAACTGGTGGCCAATAATGCGGCTGATCACCGACACTTGCTCGCTGGAGGCTTCGCTTAAGTCGGCCTGACTCTTGATCACCGCCAGCGGTGTTTTGAGGCTGTGGGCAAGATCGGCCAAGGCATTACGATAGCGTTTGCGCTGGGTTTGTTCGGTATTGAGCAAAATATTGAGCTGCCGCGCAACCGCTTGTAGTTCAGTGGGGTACTGACTACTTAGCTGCATCGACTTACCTTGCTCGACGGAGTGTAATTCTTGGGTAAAGCGTGCCAATGGCCGCAGCGTCCACACTAGCCAGCTCAGTTGGAACACGAGCATGACGAACATGAGGATCAGCAGCCAAGTCCAAAGCTGTTGGTTGAATTGATCGATTTGCTGCTGAAATTCGCGCTCGTCCTTGATGATGTGAATCGTCACAGGCACGTTTTGATTTTGACTGGCGAAACTGACGCTAAAGCTATAAATCAAATGGGGTTGTTCGGCGAGCTCGATTTGCTCAAAGTCACTTTGACCCGTTGCTGGGATGGTAAAATGTGGCGGTGGCACCATGCCCATAAAAGATTGCGAGTGCCACACGATCGTTTGTTTGCCGCTGGCATCTTCAGTGGTCGCAATGGCATACAGCCCAGATTGAATGAGGTTAAAACGATTTTCGAGTACTAATTCTGGGATAGATATTTGTTTATTCTCGACTTCCGTCACCGCGAGTATCGAATAGACATAGGCGCTGAGTTCATTTTTGGTCGCGCTTTTAACTTGCTCGGTAAAGGCATCGTTTAAGGCGACGCCGATCAAAGGCAATAACACTAAGATAAACAATAATGCACTGGCAACTAAGCGCGCTTTAAGGGAGTTCAATACTTGCCACACAATGGCACGTTTACTCATCGGCAGTTGGCTCGGGCGTTAACGTTTTTAGGCGATAACCTTGGCCGCGCAGGGTTTCAATCAGGTTATATTGATTATCAGGATCGAGTTTTTTACGTAACCGGCGGATAAAGACTTCAATGACGTTTGAATCTAAATCAAAATCTTGATCGTAGATGTGCTCCGTCAATACGGTTTTGGATTTCACTTCACCCTGATGCAGCATAAAAAATTCGAATAACTTGTATTCAGAGCCGCTGAGGTTAACCAACTCTTCACCTTTACGCACTTCTAAGCTGCTGGTATTTAGGCTAAAGGGACCGTTATAAATCAAAGGGCTGGCCTTGCCGGCAGAGCGACGGATCAAGGCTTTTAGCCGCGCGACCAGTTCTTGGGGATGAAAAGGTTTCGTCAGGTAGTCGTCAGCACCGGCGTCGAGCCCTTCCACCTTGTCTTGCCAACTGTCCCTCGCGGTTAAAATTAGGATTGGGAAGTCGCGTTCCTGTTCGCGTACGCTGCGGATAAGCGCGATACCATCGAGTTTAGGCAAACCGACATCGATTATCGCCGCATCATAGTTGTATTCGAGTGCTTGAAATAAGCCTTCTTCACCATCGCTCGCCACATCGATACTGTAATGGGCATCGAGCAGATGTTGTTTTAAGTTAGCCTGCAGTTCTAAATCATCTTCAACCAATAACAATCGCATAGTTAATTCCTCGACACTCGGCCAGTTGCGGCATCCACTGAGACTGAAAACACTTGGCCGTCATTATTGAGGAGCTTAACCCGATATCCTGAGCCGCTGGATTGCACGCTCAGTACCTTGCCTTGATATTGGCGTTGCACCATAGCTACAGCTTGATCTGGGCTATTGACCGCCAGACGGCGCTGCTCATTCTTCGCACCTTGGTTGCGATCATTCTGTCTATCATTGCCTGCCATGCTGCCAAAGGAGGCCAATAAGCAAGCGATTAGGGCCAATGTCAAACAAAGTTTCATATCTGGTACCCGCAATGTTCGGCGATCTTAAGCTAATGGGTGAGATGGATAACTTATCGAGTCGACTAAGAATACCTCATCACCTTAACAAACACATAGAGATCAGCCAATTGGTTGGCACAATTCCATCAAAATTAACTTTGGTAGTCATTTTGTTATTCGTGACAGAACTGAAACTCTGTCAGCGAGTCTATTCCTATGCTCGCATTCAATATGCCCTAGTGTCGGCTAATTCAGATGAACTAAGGCTGAACGTATTGTCGCGCTAAGAACACTAAATGTTGATGTTCAGCTTATGTTCACCTTCATTACACTTTAATGACTCCAATTTGAACGGGTTATCCATGGGGTATTCAAGATGAACACACTCAATAAACAAGGTATGGCAGCCACAGTTAACTGTCGGGTTAACACCCATTTCGTTAAAGCGACGGCCATTGCCGCGCTGTTTTTAGCGTCCACTGCCGTCAGCGCTCAGCCCCGCGAACTGGAATCATCGCAAAGCTTAACGCCATTTACTGCGGCCAGTGTCGGCATTGCCAAAAAAGCTGAAAACAGCGAGCAAGCAGCCGAGCAGGAACAGCAAGCTTTAGCCCTGTTACAACAAGCTGCGCCCGCAAAAAATGTCACTGAAGCCGCTGCTGCAGCCGTTAAATCCTTGGCGCCAGCCTTATCCTCTAAAGCGCCGACGGCAAACCGCGTGCAACTAATGGGCGCATCGCCGATGACGCGTGAGCAAGTGACTGCGAAACATGCGAGCCAAGGCATGCCGAGTTCGAGCGCGACCAGTGAAGATCCCTACCGCGCCCCTGTGTATCACAGCTTTTCGATTTTTGATGCCAGCAGTCGTTTGTTCGAAGACTTTGACTACGATGGGTTTTATCAAACCTTTAGCGTGACCTTCGACGTCGATGTTAACGGAGCGTATCTTAATGAAAGAGCTGACTTATTTGCCGAGCTTTATCTCAGCCGTAATGGCGGCCCTTGGGTGCATTACTACACCACGGACGTGTTTACTATTTATGGCGATTCAACACAGGACGACTATGAAGTGCTGACCACGCTCTACACGGGTTATGCGACGGACCACTACGATGTGTTGATTGATGTGTATGAAGTGGGTTACAGCGATATTGTCGCGACCATTAGTGCCGATGAAACCGATGGTTTGTATGCACTGCCATTGGAAAGTAGCGATCGAGACCGAGAGCCTGATGTCATAGTCGTCGAAGAAAGTGGCGGTAGCTTATCGGTATTGGGTCTGTTGTTCCTCGGTTTGTGTGCAGGGCTGCGGATGAATCGCACTCGCGGCTAATCACCCTTTTTTCTCTCTGTGTTTATCTCAGGTAAATAGGGCTAGTATGGTCAGGTTAATTTAACTAAATGGAGATAAATATGATTGATCAAGGTCAAACATTACCAGCAGCTACATTAGGCCAACTAACGAAAGATGGCATGGTGAATCACCAAGTTACTGAACTGTTCGCTGGTAAAAAAGTGGTATTGTTTGCTGTACCCGGTGCTTTTACTCCGACCTGTTCTGAAGCGCATTTACCTGGCTATGTCGTATTAGCCGATCAATTTAAAGCGAAAGGCGTGGATTTGATTGCCTGTGTTGCTGTGAACGATGCCTTCGTGATGAAAGCGTGGGGCGAAGCGCAAAATGCCTCTGAATTGATGATGCTAGCCGATGGCGATGCCAGCTTTACTAAAGCGTTAGGCTTAGAAATGGATACTGCTGGTTTTGGTGGCGTGCGTTCACAACGTTACGCCATGATCATAGATAACGGCGTAGTGACTCTGCTGAATGTTGAAGAGCCAAAGGCTTTTGAAGCCAGTAAAGCCGAAGTGGTTTTAGCTGCACTGTAATGATTAAGGTCCGAACGTAATCGGACATCAAAATAAATGGGAGCTTAGGCTCCCATTTTTATTGGTATTTTAGTGGGTTAAGCGGCCCGCGACTGTGGTGTTAAGTTACCAGCATCGGCAATGCCTAAACTGGTCTCAATATCCTCGACGCTCTGCTGCACTTCTTGGGCGATGACTTCACTCTGTTGTGAACTGGTTTGTGCCTGCTCTTTTAAGCTATCCATAGTGCGCACAAATTGATCGAGATAATCGACTTGCTCCTTGGCATTGAGCGAGCCTTGTTTAGCGGTATTGGCCATGTCGCTCGCTTGGTTTTGCACCGTTTGCGCTACTTGCCATAGGCTTTGAGCGCGCAGTTTTTGACTGCTGGTGGCCTGTGCTATGCCATCGACACTCTCACTGAGGGCATGATTCGATTGGGTCAGTTGCTGCAGAATCTTCACGATTTCGTTTAAGGACACTTGGGTGCGCTGACTTAAATTTCGCACTTCATCGGCAACCACGGCAAAGCCGCGACCTTGCTCTCCCGCCCGCGCAGCTTCAATGGCGGCATTGAGGGCGAGTAAGTTAGTTTGTTCGGCGATATTGCCAATTACATCAATGATTTTCGACACATCCGTCACTGAGTTATTCAGGCTTTCAAGGGAAGCATGGCAAAGGCCAACGGCGGTTTGCGTCTGCTCAGTTGCGCTGAGTACGGCCTCGGCTTCAGTTTGGCTCGACTGCATTTGGCGCATGGTTTCGGCGGCGCTGTCTTCCACGAGTGCCGAAGTGTGGCTCACCTCATTGGCGAGGCTGCGGATATGTTCGGTCTGTGTTTGCGTATCGGCCACAATCGTCTGAGTGTGCTCTGTGTGCTGCGATAGCTGAGTAATGCGCGCAACCAGTTGGCTTAATGATTGAGAAACCTTAGTGATTTGTTGGCGCTGTGCCTCGTCTTCCTGTTCAAACCTTTGCAGCAACTGGTTGAAATGACCTGCGATTTGGCCCGTCTCGCAGCGACGATTAATGTCTAAACGTTCGCGGCTGTTCGATTCGCTTAATTTCATAAAGGCTTGATTAAGACGTTTCAGCGGTTTGACGACGCGATTTTGCTGCAGGATTAAATAACCTATGGCAAACAAGGCCATGATGGAAACCATAGTGTAGAGGATCAGTTGTAGCTCATATTTCAGCTGTTGATTCTTTGCCGCCTGAGCCTCACCTAAGCCAATAAGCTGTTGTTCCACATTGCTGATCGCTTGAATGAGTTGATCTTGCATCTCTTGGTTGGCTTGCAGCAATTGGTGGGTATTGGCGACTTCTTTGTTGTATCGATTGGCGAGACTGAGCAGTTCACTGCGGTCACTGTCGCCGACTTCAATCTGTTCTGGTTCGCTGGCACCGAGGGCAAATTCATCGGCTTCTTGCTGCTCATATACGCCGATTAACGGCAGTGCGCTGAGGGCGTCGTGCCATGTATTTAGCTCTTTGCTGGTGCTGTCTAAAATGCCCTTGAGTTGCTGATTTTTGCCGATCAGATAGCCATCGGTCAGCTGGGAAAGTTGGTAGACGATAGAAGGTAAATCGCGGCTCAATTGCAGATATTGTTCGGCGACCGCCGCATTTGTGGCTAAGCCTTTATCGGCATAACTGCCCAAACGACGGTTATAGTCGAGCATTTCAGATTCGGCGTGGGCCAGCAATTGCCTGGGGTTGCCAGCGAGTTTACCCGCGGCGCGGTACTTGGTATCTAAATCTTGAATGAAGCTGCTGAGACTTGCTTGCAAGTCATTATCGGTAGCGCCCATGGTGGCTAGATTAAGCTCTGTGAGCTGGTTCTTAATGGCGCTGAGTTTAGTTTTAGCTTGTTCAAGTTGGCTAGAGTTGCCGCTGGCGAGATAGCCGTCGAGATCGCGGCGTACGCCGACGAAGTCTTCTTGTATGCTTTGCAGTGTGAGTGTTTGTTGTTCTATATTTTGTCGCTGATCACTACTCCACAGCACTACGGCCGCTAATAATCCCGCGAGCAATAACAACAGGGCAGAAGCAGAGAGCGACAGCGTTGAAATTTTCATTTTGCAATCTTCATAATTGTCAGAGCCAGTTAACTGTTCTGAGTTTATGAATTTAGCGTGACATTAATATGACAAGCGCCCACATGAATGTCAGCGTTGTCATTTGATTTGCCGATATGTGATCTCGCGCTATTCCAGCGGCAGCCACACTTGGGCTCTTAAACCGCCTTCGGTGCGGTTGGAGAGGGTGACTTGCCCTTGGTGTCTATCGATAATCCGTTTGATGATGGCGAGACCTAGGCCTGAACCGACACTGCCACGGGCGATATCACCTTGGGTAAAGGGTTGAAATAGTTTGGTAATTTGTGACTCGTCGATTCCTGGACCATTATCTTCAACAGTAAAACCGATACGTTTGCCGTCGAACTGCGAGCTAATGCGGATCCAGCCAGAACCATAGCGAAAGGCATTTTCGACTAAGTTACTCAGTACTCGCTTGATGGCAATCGCTTGGAATTGAGCTTCGGGGCAGTCAGTTAATACTACTTCTATTTCACCGGCGCGATTGGCTTCTGCTTGAGCGACATCTTGAATGAGTTTATTGATTTGGCCTAGTTCACGGCTGGTTTCCTGATCTTGGCGAATATACGCAATAAACTGGCTGATGATGGCGTCCATATCTTCGATATCGTTGACTATGCCATCTTTAAGATATTGATCTTCCTCAACCATCATCTCAGAAGCGAGACGAATACGGGTGAGCGGCGTGCGCAAGTCGTGGGAAATCCCCGCCATCAATAGCGCTCTGTCCTGCTCCAGTTGTTTCATGCTGTGCGCCATCTGGTTGAAGGCGTTAGTCACTTCGACAATTTCACTCGAACCATTAAGCGGCAAGGGATCGGGGAATTCACCGCGGGAAACGGCAATCGCGGCTTTTTGTAGTCGCCTAAGTGGACGGTTTTGTTGGCGGGCAAACCACCACCCCCCGGCGACGCTGAGTGCACCAATGACCATTAAATAGAGGGTCAGCGGCGAAAGATCTGAAACATTTTGGCCAATCAGCGGCACTTTTATCCAAATCGAGGGCGCCTGTGGTGGACGGATCCAAATCTGCAATACGCTGCCGTGGGTGACGCGCACTTCGGCGTCGCCGCCGAGATATTCCGACATCTGCGCCGACCAGAAACCATAATAGGTCGCTTGCTCAATACCGGCTTCGCGCGCTTGCTGTTGATTGTAGATTTTCATGCCATCGTCGTGGACTTTGGCATTGAGGGCATCGACTATGGTTAAGTGTTCGCGGCCAATATCTATGCCATCGACAAACAGCAATTTGACTTGGCGAGCGATTAACTGATTGATTTGCTGGTAGCTTGGCTTAAGCACATAAACGGCAACTGTGACGTAAGACACCAGCTGATTGATCAGTAGTAGACAACCAATCAGCATCACGGTTTGGCTAAACGCGCTGCGAGGCACAAACCGCCACCAAAACTTAGCTTTCATCGGGGGCTCAATAACCGCAGCAGATTAAGATGGCAGCGCGGCTCATCGACGCGCGGCGCCATCGGGCACAAACACATAACCTAATCCCCACACAGTTTGAATGTAGCGCGGATTCGCAGGGTCTTTTTCGATTAAACGCCGCAGACGTGACACTTGCACGTCGATGGAGCGTTCTAGCGCCGAATAATCGCGGCCACGGGCGAGGTTCATCAATTTATCCCGAGACAAGGGCTCGCGTGGATGGGTAACTAGCACTTTAAGCACGGCAAACTCACCGCTGGTGAGCGCAATCGATTCGTCGCCGTGGTACATCTCACGGGTGGCTAAATCCAGCGAAAACTCACCGAAGCTGATCTGCGCTTCCTGCTGGGCTGGCGCACCGGGCACATCTTGGGTTTGGCGACGCATCACGGCTTTGATCCGTGCGAGTAATTCCCGTGGATTGAAAGGTTTTGGCAGATAATCGTCGGCGCCTAACTCTAGGCCAATAATACGGTCGACTTCATCGCCCTTGGCCGTCAGCATCACGATCGGAATAGGATTACCTTGCTGGCGCAAACGGCGGCAGATAGATAGGCCATCTTCACCGGGTAACATCAAGTCGAGCACGAGTAAATGGAAGTTTTCGCGTTCTAATAGGCGGTCCATCTGCTCGGCATTGGCCGCGCTGCGCACCTGATAACCTTGCTCCATCAGGTAACGCTCGAGTAACGCTCGCAGGCGCATATCATCATCGACGACGAGGATTTTCGAGGTTTCTTGTCCCATGGGATGTCCTTTAATTGCTCAGATTGGTGCTTATTCTACTGACGAGAAACAGTTAAGATTAACCAACTGGCTGAAATTGAAAACGAATCTGCCTAATATAGCCGCATTCAACCAAGGCGACTAGCTCACCTTAGTAACTTGAATGCGATAAATGCTGATATTGATTGCCCAATGTTAATACTAAGCAAATGAAATTGCATGGGAATACTCGCGTTTATTCACGCTATAGCTGAAATTGTAACTAAATGGGCATCAGCAACTTTTGGCGCATTTATCGTTTGTTGCCACTCGCTGAGTGGCAAAAGAATTTTTATTAGTCCAAAATCATAACTCTCTGATTAAAAATTATTAGGCGTTTATGCACTTGTCCATGAGTTATAAAAATGCTTCGAAATGGGGCTTATTAGTCCTGTTGATTGGATTGGTGCTAAGCGCGTTATTAACAGGGTTGACGGGGCGCATGAACGCCCAAAAGATTGAGCAAGCCTTGCGCGAGGACGCGGAGCAAATCAGTGAGAACGTGATTAACCGTATCACCTTATATCAATATGGTTTACGCGGTGCACGCGGCACGATAGTCACTGCGGGTGAGCATGATATTAGTCGTGCTAGCTTCCATCGTTATAGTTTAACGCGGGATGTGGACCATGAGTTTCCCGGCGCCCGTGGATTTGGCTTTATTCGTCGAGTACCCAGTGCCGATGAAGCGGCATTTATAGCAAGAGCTCGTCAAGATGATTGGCCTGATTTTAATATTCGCCAACTTAACGCTCATGATGGCGAAAGATACGTTATTGAATATATTGAGCCAGTAGACCGCAATAAAGCTGCCGTTGGCTTAGATATTGCCTCAGAGGCACATCGTAAAGCCGCTGCCGATGCGGCTATGTTATCCGGTGAAGTGCGCTTATCTGCACCCATCACATTAGTGCAGGCTACGGGTAGGCCGCTACAATCATTCTTAATTCTGCAGCCTATTTATCGCACGGGTTTAGTACCTAAAACACAACAGGATAGACTGTCAGCCGGGTATGGTTGGAGTTATGCCCCCTTAGTGACGAACGAAGTTCTAATGGGGTTAGCGTTGAATCAGAAGATGACTAAGCTGTTGCTTAGCGATATCACCCAAGCTGAGCGTCCCATCAGTTTTTTTGAAACACACCCTGATGAGGCGTCTCCACTATCTGCATATCGCCATAAAATGACGAAAGACATTTTTGGTCGTAAATGGCAGATAGAAGTTATCGCTTATCCATCCTTTATTAAGTCATTGCATCTTAATCAACCCAGTTTAGTGCTGTTGAGTGGCAGTTTGTTTAGCCTGCTTTTAGCTGCGTTAATTGCCATGTGGTCCATCAGTTTGCAGCGTAAGCAGCAGGTGCTGCTTGAACAGGCTAGGCGCGCCAGCATGCTGGAGCATTCTCTCGATGGCATTATCAGTTATGACACTAGGGGCCAAATTACCAGTTGGAACCAAGGTGCCGAGCAGTTATTTGGCTATACCGAAGCGCACGCTCTTGGCCAGTCGTGTTGTAAATTGATTGTTCCTGCCAGCATAGTGCAGGAAGAAAGAGCATTATTCGCCGAAGTGTTAGCGGGGAAAACCTCTTTAAATCGGATAACTAGCCACCAACGGCAGGATGGTAGCCATTTATCAACCTCGACTACAGCCGTACCTATTTACGACGAGCACGGCAAGATAGCTGGCATGAGCCAAACGATCCGCGATATTACAGCGCAGCTTGAAGCTGAACGACATATTTTAAGCTTGAATGCAAGTCTCGAACGGCAAGTCACCAAGCGTACCCATGCGTTGCAGCAGGCGTTACTCGAAAACCAAACCTTGCTCGACACTATTAATCAACAGCTACTCTATTCCGTTACTGACCCCAATGGCGTCATCTTAGAGGTGAATGATAACTTTTGCCGCATTAGTGGCTATTCGCGTGAGCAACTTGTGGGGAAAACCCATGCAATACTCAAGTCGGGTGAACATGATGTGTCTTTCTGGCGATCTATGTGGCAACAGATAAACTCGGGACAGTCTTGGCACGGTGAAATCTGCAACCTTGATAAGCATCAAACGTTGAAATGGTTCGATACTGTGATTGGTCCAGTATTTGATGAATACGGTAAAATTGAACGTTTTGTGGCATTAAGGATTGATATTACCGACCGTAAGTTGACACAGATTGAGAAAAATAACTTAGGGTCATTACTGACTAACGTGCTCGATGCCGCCTCTGAAATGTCCATTATAGCCACTGATGTGCAAGGCAATATCACCATTTTTAACCGTGGAGCAGAGCGCTTACTTGGTTATTCAGCCGAGGAAATGATAGGCCAATCTACCCCTGCGCCTCTGCATTTGCTCGAGGAGGCGATGATAAGATCTGCAGAGTTATCCGCTGAATATGGTAAAGACATTCAAGGCTTTGATGTTTTCATCTATAAGGCAAGAGCCGAAGGTTCGGAAACTCGCAATTGGACCTATGTGCGTAAAGACGGTAGCCAGTTCCAAGTGTCACTTTCTGTCACTGCTATGCGTGACATTGTTGGCGAGATTATTGGTTATTTAGGCATTGGCGTCGATATTTCACTGATGTTACTGCAGCAACAAGCACTGATGACGGCCAGTAACCATTTAAGTAAGGCAGCCGAAGTGGCTCAATTAGGTATCTGGACTTGGAATCTGCTCGGTAATTCGCTTGAATGGAATGAACGTATGTTTGCGATTTACGATCAGCCTGAAAGTCTTCGTGAACAAGGATTAACCTATTAGCACTGGTCGATGCGGGTCCATCCTGACGATATTGCTTTTGCTGATGCTAAATTGAAAGGCGCTGTTGAAGGAACGGCGAAATATGACCCTATTTTTAGGGTGGTAAGGACAGATGGCTCGATTCGCTTCGTTCAGGCAGCCGCCCAAGTAGAGCGCGATAAACAGGGTCATGCGATTAGAGTGATTGGGATTAATTTAGATATCACTGAACAGCAACAATTGGAAGAAAGCTTGCGAGAAGCTAAGCAGGAGGCCGATGCGGCGAGTGCGGCTAAGTCTGCATTTTTAGCCAATATGAGCCATGAAATTCGCACCCCAATGAATGCCGTATTAGGCATGCTGCAATTAATTCAATACACCTCTTTGTCTAGGCAGCAGCAAGATTATGTTAATAAAACTCAAACGGCCGCTAAGTCCTTATTAGGACTGCTGAACGACATTCTCGACTTTTCTAAAATTGATGCTGGCAAGTTAGTACTCGATCTTCATCCCTGTTCGATTGAATTGCTGATGCGGGATCTTGCCGTTGTACTGTCGGGTAACCATGGTGATAAAGATGTCGAGGTGATGTTTGATCTCGACACGGCTTTACCTCCTTGGCTGTTAGCAGATCAACTTAGATTGCAACAGATCCTCGTTAACCTCGCGGGTAATGCCCTTAAATTCACTCACCACGGTCAAGTGATTGTCGGCATTGAATGTTTACGCCATGAGGCAGATACAGTCACAGTACAAATTTCAATTACCGATACGGGTATTGGTATCAGTGATGAGCAGATTGAGCGGATTTTTACCGGATTTGAACAGGCAGAATCCTCAACATCACGCCGCTTTGGGGGCACAGGGCTCGGGCTAGCAATAAGCAAAAGGCTTATCGGCCTTATGGGCAGTGAGTTACATGTGACCAGCAAGGTGGGTGTTGGAAGCCGTTTCTGGTTTGATATGACGTTTCCTATTATACAAGTCGAACAAACTCGGCACACAGACCTTAGCGGATACCGTGTGTTAGTGGTTGATGATAATGAATTGACGACGGAGATTTTAGAGAAAATTTTGACCGGATTTGGGTGTGAGGTTGAAACTGCCTTAGGTGGATATGCGGCTCTAGAGAAGGTTAAAAAATCCCATGACAAATCGGTACCGTTTGATGTGGTGTTGATGGATTGGCGTATGCCAGACCTTGATGGGTTACAAACCGCCGAAATGCTGCGTAACTCAGACGCGAATAATCAGACTCCGCTGGTGGTGATGTTAACGGCCTACGGCCATGAAGTGATTGCCGAGAGTCAGCAGATTAGACATGTCCCTTTCGTTAATTTCCTCACTAAACCTGTGACATCGCAGATCTTGGCTGAAGCTGTGTTAAATGCCATCGAAGGTAAGACAATGGAGGCGCACCCTCAGCCGCGTTCACAGCGATTTTTAGCAGGGCTAACCATATTAGTGGTGGAAGATAATCAACTCAATCGACAAGTTATCGATGAGCTATTGAGTTATGAGGGCGCGAATGTCGTATTGGCAGAAGGCGGCATGGAAGGTGTTTCCTTGGTGCTCGAGAGTGGTGACTTATTCGATATTGTCATCATGGACATGCAAATGCCCGATATGGATGGATTGGAGGCGACTCGACGTATCCGCGCTGATGGACGTTTCGCAGCATTACCGATACTTGCGATGACAGCTAATGCTTCACAGTCCGATAGGCAAGAGTGTCTCAATGCGGGTATGAATGACCATGTTGGCAAACCCATCGATATGCCACTATTACTACCGAGTATTTTGCGCTTAGTTGGCCGTGAGGATATGACCTCTGCTGAATTTGAAGGGCACTGGCCTGAAGCGACGCAGGAGCAGAGTGATGAGCAATTACTCGATGATATTCGCCTGATCCTGCGTCGTTTTGGGGGGAATCAGTCTTTCTTCCAAAAAATGGCCAAAAGTTTTGCGCCTGAAATGATGAAGCAACTCGCGCTCTTTAAGCAGTCGACTAAGATATTTGATCACTCAACGGCGGCGGCGATTAGCCATGGTATTAAAGGCATTGCCAGTAATTTTGGTGCTCGGCGTTTAGCTGCGCATGCGGCTTACTTAGAGAAACAGTTTAAGCAAGAATGCCCTGAACTGATTGATATTAAGCGCTGGACGGATACGTTAGAGGTACTCATTAATCAGAGTAGTCAGCAGCTTTCAACCTACTTTGAGGTGGAAGAATTTAATGCAGTTATTAGCGATAATGTAGAAAAAGCCGTGTATTCTTCGGTATCGGTGCAAAGTGTTAAGACGGACCTTAATACCCTAATGAACCTATTAAAAGAGAACAATTTAGAGGCTATGGCCTTAACTGACCAGTTAGCTGAATTGCTGTCAGGCCATCCACAATGGTCCATATTGCATGGGCAAGTGCAAGCGCTCGATTTTAATCAGGCATTAGATACGCTACGGATTATCATGTTGGAGGAGGCGTAATGCATCTTGCAGAATTAATTGCTCGGCCCCAAAGTGAGAAAGGTAAGATCCTCATCGTTGATGATCAGCCGCTCAATATCAAAATATTGCATCAACTCTTCAATGAAGAGTATGAGTTGTTTATGGCGACCAATGGTGAGCAGGCGATAGCCATATGCCAGAAGGTACAGCCAGATTTAGTGCTGTTAGACATTGAAATGCCTGGTATGTCGGGTTTTGACGTTTGCCAACATCTTAAAGCCGATCCTGAAACCGCGACTATTGGGGTTATTTTTGTTACGGCTCATTTTGATGAAGTGCAAGAAGTTAAAGGTTTTCAGCTGGGAGCAGTCGATTTTATCCATAAACCTATCAATCCAATTATCACCACTGCGCGGGTAAAAAATCAGTTTACCCTCAAGCGACAATCTGATCTGTTGCACTCTATCGCGCTGCTTGACAGTTTAACGGGCGTCGCCAATCGACGTCAGTTTGAGCAGCGACTTCCTGAAATATGGAAACATTGCTGCCGCAACGAGTTAGCCTTATCTGTGGTGATGCTAGATGTGGATTTTTTTAAACGTTTTAATGATCGTTATGGTCATCAGGAAGGCGACCAATGTTTGCGACAAGTTGCAAAAGCCATTAGTGATTCTCTGCAGCGCGCGACTGACTTTGTTGCACGTTATGGCGGGGAGGAGTTTATTTGTATTCTGCCAGAAACCAAGCTTGCCGGTGCCATTCATACGGCACAGAAAATAGTGAATGCAGTACAAGCTTTGCATCTTGAACATCTCGAGTCGAGCTTCCAAGAGGTGACGATTAGTGCGGGTGTTGCGAGCGTGCTGCCCAAAAGTGATTTGACTTGGCAAACACTGATCGAAACAGCGGACCAGCAATTGTACTTGGCGAAAGAGAGTGGACGTAACCAAGTAGTAGGCCTAGGGCTTTAGCCTGTGAGTTTGTATGTGATTTTTAGCGTGCATTTTGTGAGATTGCCGCTGTTTTTTGCTCAGCATGTGGATAATAAAGAGTTATGAAAGCGCATTTGATCACCCGACAGGGTTGGCAAACTTTAGATAAAGAATTGAAGTATTTGTGGAAAGAATATCGGCCGCAAATCACCCTTAAAGTCCAAGAAGCGGCGGCGCAGGGCGACCGTAGTGAGAACGCTGATTACACTTACAACAAGCGTTTGTTAAGACAAATTGACGGCCGAGTCAGGTACTTAGTTAAGCGGCTGGAAGAGTTAAAAATCGTCGATTACTCACCGCAGCAGGAAGGTAAAATATTCTTCGGTGCTTGGTTTGAGCTTGAAAATGAAGCCGGTGATCGCGTGCGTTATCGGATCGTCGGTAAAGATGAGCTCGATACCAAATTGGGCTACATCACCATCGACTCGCCCATGGCGCGTGCCTTAATCGGCAAGCAAGTGGACGATGAGGTGGTAGTGCAAACGCCATCGGGTCCAAAAGAGTGGTATATCAATCAGATCCGTTACACTCCTTTTGAATCCACTCTCGCCAGCTAGGCAGATTAGCGACAGGGTTGCAGCCGTGACAACCGCTGCGGTCACCATGGCATGGCGATGAAAGATCAAAGACTCTGCTTTGACCTAGGCTTTAGCATGAAACATACGGGGCGCCTGTGGTATCTTTGGCGCAATAACGACTTACTTTACAGTTAGGCACGACACTTTATTTATGCAAACTAATGCACATAACATCGCTCAGATTATCGCTCAAGAACTGAATGTTCGTGAGCAACAAGTTGCCGCAACCATCACTCTGCTTGACGATGGTGCGACAGTTCCCTTCGTTGCCCGTTATCGTAAAGAAGCCACGGGCGGATTAGACGATACGCAACTGCGTACCTTGTACACACGTTTAGGTTACCTGCGTGAGCTGAACGACAGACGCCAAGTGATTCTGTCTAGCATCCAAGCTCAGGGTAAGTTAACGCCAGAATTACAAAGGGCTATTGACGACGCAGACAGCAAGACACGTCTCGAAGATTTGTATCTGCCCTTCAAACCTAAGCGCCGCACTAAGGGCCAAATCGCTATCGAAGCTGGGCTTGAACCATTAGCCGATGCCTTACTGGCTGACCGTAGCGCCGATGTCGAAGCCAAAGCGGCGGGTTATATCAATAGCGAAGCGGGTTTCGCCGATGTGAAAGCTGTGCTTGAAGGCGCGCGTTATATCCTGATGGAGCGCTACGCCGAAGACGCGGAATTACTGCGTAAAGTGCGTGAACATTTAAGCCAAAACAGTGTGTTAGAAAGCCGCTTAATTGCAGGTAAAGAGAAAGAAGGCGCGAAATTCCGTGATTATTTCGAGCATACCGAACAGTTAGCGAAGATCCCTTCTCACCGTGCGCTGGCGATGCTGCGTGGCCGTAACGAAGGTTTCTTAGCGTTATCTATGAATGCCGATCCTGCTGCTGAAGCGGGCCAAGGCAGTTATTGCGAAGTAATTATCTGCGATCACTTAGGGCTGAAATTAGGCGATAGCAGCGTCGATCAATGGTTGAAAACCGTGGTGACGGCGACATGGCGCATTAAGATTGCGCTACAGATGGAAACCGAGTTTATCTCGCAAATGCGCGAACGCGCCGAAGCCGAGGCCATTAAAGTTTTCGCCCGTAACTTAGGTGATTTATTGATGGCCGCTCCAGCGGGCGCGAAAGCGACCATGGGACTCGATCCAGGTTTACGTACTGGCGTGAAAGTGGCGGTGGTCGATAACACGGGTAAGATGTTGTGCCATGCGACGATTTTCCCGCACGCACCGCAAAATCTGTGGGAAAAGTCGATTCGTACTTTGGCTAACTTAGTCAAAATGCATAAGGTTGAATTGATTGCGATTGGTAATGGTACGGCATCACGGGAAACCGACAAGCTAGCCGCTGAGCTGATTGCCGCCGTGAAAGATACCCATCCACAGTTGACTAAAGTGATGGTCAGCGAAGCGGGCGCGTCTGTGTATTCAGCATCGGAATTGGCGGCGCTGGAGTTTCCTGATCTCGATGTCTCGATTCGTGGTGCTGTGTCTATCGCGCGTCGTTTGCAGGATCCGTTAGCCGAACTGGTGAAAATTGAGCCTAAATCTATCGGTGTGGGCCAATACCAACACGACGTGAGCCAAAGCCAATTATCGGGTTCGCTGGAAGCCGTGGTGGAAGACTGTGTAAACGGTGTGGGTGTGGATCTCAACATGGCCTCTGCGCCTTTGTTGTCGCAAGTGGCTGGTTTAAACAAGACGTTAGCGAAAAATGTGGTTGATTACCGCGATGCCAATGGTCAGTTTAAGAATCGTAAAGAGTTGCTGAAAGTGCCACGTTTAGGGCCTAAAGCCTATGAGCAAGCGGCGGGCTTTTTGCGTATTCGTGAAGGTGACAATCCACTCGATGCCTCGTCTGTGCATCCAGAGGCTTATTCGTTAGTGGAAACTATCGCTAAGACTAAGCAAGTGGAGCTGGCGAGCCTGATGGGTAACTCAGATCTACTGCGCAGCATCAAACCTGAAGAGTTCATTACGGCGGAGTTTGGTTTACCTACTGTGACGGATATTTTGGCCGAACTGGATAAGCCAGGTCGTGATCCCCGTGGTGAGTTTAAAACCGCCAAGTTTAAAGATGGTGTGGAAGAACTTAAACACTTGAAACCTGAAATGGTGCTCGAAGGCGTGGTGACCAACGTGACTAACTTTGGTGCCTTCGTCGATATTGGCGTGCATCAAGATGGACTGGTGCATATCTCTTCACTGACCGACAAGTTTATCAGCGATCCCCACACAATCGTGAAAGCGGGTGATGTGGTCAAAGTCAAAGTGATGGAAGTGGACGTCGAGCGTCGTCGTATCGGTTTGAGCATGCGTTTGGATGAAGCTATCGATCAAAGTAAATCGCAGCAAAGACCACATAATCCTGCCAGAACTCATAATGGTAAGGCACCACAGTCGACGAAACCTGCTGCACGTCCTGCACAAAAGCAAGCACCTAAAGCACCTGCGAACGCGGCCATGGGCAATGCCTTTGCCGATGCCTTCGCTAAGCTGAAAAAGTAAGCGTTAACCGTTAAGACTCGGACTTAAGCCATGTCCGAGTCGACTTTTTTACATGTTACTCACAAAATTGTTGCATCAATATCGTCTTAGGGAATATAAAGTCGGCATTTAATGCAACGTTAAGCAAAATCGGTTGTCATAGCACAGCTTATTCACCGATTTTTTTCAAATTGACACTCCAACGCTGAGTGGCTCATTATACGTTTTGGGGTAACACATGCAATCTGGTTTATCACCTCGCGGGCACAACAATGCCCATGGGCCTTTCCGCGCCATCTTTATTTTCTCGCTATTAGTGCTTTTTATTGCCACCGCGAGCCGTATCGCTTTAGGGCTGTGGCAAGCCGATCGCGTGGCCGCTGTTGATGGTTGGTCGCATCTCTTAATCCAAGGTTTACGCGTCGATATCGCGACTCTGTGCTGGTTATGGGGTATTGCTGCCTTAGGAACCGCATTATTTTCGGGTGATCATTTTATTGGCCGTCTGTGGCAGCCAATTTTACGGGTGTGGTTAACTGTCGGTCTGTGGATCATCCTCTTTTTAGAAGCATCGACTCCTGCGTTTATTGAAGAATACGGTATTCGCCCAAATCGTTTGTATGTAGAATATCTGATCTACCCGAAAGAAGTGCTTTCTATGCTGTGGGCGGGTCGCAAACTTGAGCTGATCTTCTCCGTGCTATTAACTATCGGTACGCTTTGGGGGGGCTGGGTGTTAAGCGGTAAGCTCACTAAAAATCTACGTTTCCCGCGCTGGTACTGGCGTCCTGTATTGGCAGTGCTTGTTATCGCCATGACGTTATTAGGTGCGCGTTCAACCTTAGGCCATAGACCGATTAACCCTGCTATGGTGGCGTTTGCCGACGATCCATTAGTGAACTCTTTAGTCATCAACTCAGCCTATTCATTAGTGTTTGCCATCAAGCAGATGGGTAGTGAAGAAGATGCCTCTAAAGTGTATGGCAAGTTAGATAACGCTGAGATTATTGCGACCATAAGACAGGAAAGTGGTCGTCCTGAAAGTGTATTTACCTCAACGGATATCCCATCGCTAAGCTTTAACCAAGCCAGTTATACCGGAAAGCCAAAGAACTTAGTGATCCTACTGCAAGAGAGTTTAGGCGCACGTTTTGTGGGGAGTTTAGGTGGTTTACCCCTGACTCCGAATATCGATGCCTTGTCCAAAGAAGGTTGGTATTTCGATAACTTGTACGCCACTGGCACTCGTTCAGTGCGCGGGATAGAAGCCGTAACGACAGGTTTTACCCCGACGCCAGCTCGTGCTGTGGTGAAACTGGGTAAGAGCCAAGTTGGCTTCTTCAGCATAGCTGAATTACTTAAAAATCATGGCTATACCACGCAGTTTATTTATGGTGGTGAGAGCCATTTCGACAATATGCGTAGCTTCTTTTTGGGTAACGGCTTTAGTGACATCATAGATCAGAAAGATTATAAATCTCCGGCCTTCGTGGGTTCGTGGGGCGCGTCAGACGAAGACTTAATGCGTAAGGCGAATAGTGAGTTTGAGCGTCTACACAGTGAAGGTAAGCCTTTCTTTAGTTTAGTGTTTAGCTCGAGTAACCACGATCCATTCGAATTCCCTGATGATCGTATCGAGCTGTACGAACAACCTAAGCAAACCCGCAACAATGCGGCGAAATATGCCGATTATGCGATTGGTGAGTTTTTTAAACTCGCGAAAAATGCAGACTACTGGAAAGACACGATTTTTATCGTGGTTGCCGACCATGACAGCCGAGTAGGTGGTGCGGATCTGGTGCCAGTGTCACGTTTTCGTATTCCGGGTTTAATCCTTGGGGATAATTTAGCGCCAAAACGCGATCATCGTATAGTGAGCCAGATTGATTTACCGCCGACACTTTTATCATTGATTGGTATTTCAGACTCTTATCCTATGCTAGGCCGAGATTTGACCCAGGTCAGCGATGATTGGCCTGGACGCGCGTTAATGCAATACGATAAAAACTTTGCCCTGATGGAAGGTAAAGATGTAGTGATCCTGCAGCCAGAAAAAGCGGCTCAAGGTTTCGAATATAACGAAAAAACTGAGCAGTTAACGCCTTATGCGCCAGCTGCAGCAGCGTTAGAGAAGAAAGCCTTAAGTTGGGCATTATGGGGCAGTTTGGCCTACCAGCAAGAGCTGTATCGTTTGCCTAAATAAGCGTTAAACAGCATAAAAAATGCCGCTATTTTTAGCGGCATTTTTGTTTATCATTCATGTTAATTTTGTGCGCAAACGGATTCATACGATTGGAATAGGTTAAATCCACGTCGACATAATAGATTCTTGCTCTGGCTGAGTCTGTTGTTGATAGAACTGACCAATGCGTTGTCCAAGCTGTTGATAAAATTGAGTCGGTTCTCCTTGGAGCGATTGACGCGCCGCACTGCTGGTATTCGCTTTGGCGTTACTGCTGGCATAATTTGCCGCACCTTGACTGACCTTTAAGCGGATATCCTTACGTTGCAGCGCCGCTTGACCGCGTGCGGCAATTTTAAGCGTCTTAGGTAAAACTCGCTCGGCCACCACAATGGGGGCTTTTTTCTCTTGTTGCTGTTGGCTTTGTTGCTGCGAGGATTGCTGTTGCTGCTGTTTTTCTTGAACTTGTTGCTGATTATTCTCGAGCGTTTTGGTTTGTTGCTGAGTTTGATCTGCTGTGCGTTCATTCTGCGAATTAAAGGCACGTTCTTCATGGCCTTTAGTGGCAGCTTGTGGGGGAATGACCACAGGTTTCAGTTGGTTGTCGACCCGAGCCGAGTCCGTCGCGACATTACTGGTCGCTAGTGGGACTTGGGGGTAGTTACTGACAACTAACATGGAAAATTCCTTGGTGCACTAATGGTTAAATACTAGTCATTAATCGCTCAAAGATAAAGCGTTAGCGTGTCTGTAACGCTAACCAAGGCATAAATATCTGCAAAAACTCCTGTTGATGGGAAATAAACGGCGCATGTGAGGCTTTGGCTAGCATCACATCTTCAATTTGCGGCGTGATCGGCATCTTAGGTTGTACGCGTTTGGGGACGAGTCCATCGAGTCGGCCCCAAATTCTAAGCCAAGGTTGCTGTAACTCTGTCAGTTGCGGCCTTAAGTCGATGTCGGTCAGCATACTCAGACCTTGAGTTAAGGCTCTGGCATCGGGTAACGGACGCGCAAGCACAAGATCGCGCAGCCGTTTGATATCTTCCTTGGCGGTTTCGCTGCCCATGGCTTGAATCGCCAAAAATCTCTCAATGGTTTTAGGTAAATTTTGCCCGAGTTGTTCTCTAAATTGATTAAGGACTTGGGGCGGAATGCCCGGCCATGCTTCGTCTTCCCTTGCCATAAAGCAAGGGGATGAGGCAATAGTGATCAAGCCTTTGATTTTTTGCGGATAACTCAGTGCTGCCTGAGTCGCAACTAGCCCACCAAGTGACCAGCCGGCCCAAATAGCGTGTTCTGGTAATGCGGCGACTAAGACATCGACCCAAGCTAATAGATCACCTTCCACCATCTGACTATGGCCGAAGCCCGGCAAGTCGACATAGTGCACCCTATACTGAGACAGTGACTCATGTAATGGCGTAAACACAGCGCTATTGACTCCCCAACCGTGAAGCATCACCAGATCTGGCCCTTGGCCTCTGATTTCAATATGCAAATTTGCGTGGTTTGTGGATGTCACTTGGCTCACTTGAGTGCCTCAAAAATGGATTAGGTGAAGGTATGTCGCGCTTTGTTAAAAGGATTTGGCCGCCATCCGCTTGGCGGATAGTGTGTTTAGGCTATCAACTCAGCACAAGGTGGTTGGCGGGCAGTTTACCTAACCGTTGCCTGCTGTGCCACCAATCCATACCTATCCCCGAGACGGGCATTTGCATCGTTTGTCTTCAATCTGGCTTATATCATGGACCTATTTGCTTAGGCTGCGGTAAGTCGATGCAAATCGAGGTTGATTATTGCGGGGAATGCCAAAAGCGTCAGCCGCGTAAAGTCGTTGCCCCCTGCAGTTACCATCAAGGTTTAGGTGCTTGGATCGGCGCGATTAAATATCAGGGGCAACTTGCCGCTTTACCTGTGCTATGCCGCGCCTTAGTGGCGCGAATTAAGCTATTAGAACAGCAAGGATTAATCATGCTGCCGCAAGCTATAGTGCCAGTCCCATTGCATCCAAAACGCTTGCAACAACGGGGGTTTAATCAGGCGTGGTTAATTGCCCATGAGTTATCACAGCTCTTGCAACTGCCATTAGTGAGCAAAGGATTAACGCGCCAGCAAGACACTCGGCCGCAGGCCGGACTTTCAGGTGCACAACGACGACGCAACTTACACGATGCCTTTATGTTAGCGGATGATTTTGCGTTCCAGCGTATTGCACTGGTGGATGATGTGGTCACGACAGGCACCACAGTCTCTGAAATTGCCCGCTTATTCGAAGCGCGATACGTACATGTGCAGGTATGGTGTTTGGCAAGGGCAGAGGCGCCAGGCTTGTTGGATGATCTCGATAATGAATGAGAAGCATGTATATAGCGTCTTGGAATGTCCACTCAAGTGACTGTCTTATTAGCATTATTCGATTTTAATTCGCTAAGCTTTTATCGTTTAAATAGCTCAAATGACCCAGTCGAATCGTGATCGCTATGGCAAAAATCCACAAACTTGCTACCCAAGGGACTACAAAGCGAAGGTGAGTCGGAGTATCATACGGCTAATTCTTACTAAAACACTCAGGTATCCCCTGACGGAGCAGGTTTTCATGATTACCATTTCCGATGCGGCTCAAGCCCATTTTGTTAAGTTGTTAGCAGATCAACCTGAAGGCACTCATATTCGCGTATTTGTGATCAGTCCAGGAACCTCGCAAGCCGAGTGTGGTGTGTCTTATTGTCCACCGGATGCAGTAGAAAGTGATGATATTGAAATCGAGTTCACTGGCTTCAATGCTATGGTCGATGAGAAGAGTGCACCTTTCCTTGAAGATGCCACTATCGATTTTGTGACTGACCAATTAGGTTCACAACTCACGCTCAAAGCTCCTAACGCAAAAATGCGTAAAGTGTCTGGCGATGCACCTTTAGTCGAGCGTATCGAATACGTGATCCAATCTGAGATCAACCCTCAGTTAGCCGGCCATGGTGGTAATATCATGCTGGTTGAAATCACTAAAGAAGGCGTAGCTGTACTGCAGTTCGGCGGTGGATGTAACGGTTGTTCTCAAGTTGATATCACCCTGAAGGATGGTATCGAGAAACAACTGTTAGACATGTTCCCAGGTGAGTTGACTGGCGTACGTGACGTGACAGATCACCAACACGGTGAGCATTCTTACGCTTAATCTTGTTTGTTGAGCTGAATAAAAAACGCGACCTCTGAGTCGCGTTTTTTATATTTTGCATTCGCTTAAAGTGCTGCTGTTCAGTTATAACTTATGGTTGAGGTTATCAGCTAAGAACTTATCTAAGGCTTTAAATGTCGCGAGTCTGTTGTCGTTATTGCTCAAGTAATGATCGCCATTCTCCAGCTCAATATACTCCACTGGTTTTTTCAGTGATTTGAGTTCGTCATACATTTCTCGGCTATGTTGAACCTTCACCACTCTGTCCTTATCGCCATGTAGCAGCAATACTGGGATGTTAATTTTATCGGCTTTACTGATCGGCGAGCGGTCATAGAGCGCATCAAAGTCATCCCCTATTTGCTCTTTAACCACTTTATAGTTAGTAAATCTTCGGCTCGATTTCACTAGATAGGCCACATCGGTGACACCCGCTACACTCACGGCGCAGCGGTAGAGATCGGGAGTCATGGCTGCACCCATTAAGGCCGCGTAACCACCATAGCTAGCCCCGACAATACAAATACGTTTAGGATCGCTAATCCCTTGATCTATTAGGTAGCGAGTCCCGTCTTCGACGTCGTTTTGCATTTCGAGTCCCCAGCTTTTTAGGCCAGCTTTCATAAACTCATAGCCGTAACCTGCCGAGCCCCTGAAGTTCATCCGAAATACCGCATAACCACGATTAGCGAAGAACTGTGCCCAGTAGTCAAAGTCGTTGCTGTCGTAACTGATGGGGCCGCCATGGGGGAAAATAATCGTCGGCAGTTGCTTGGCTTCAAGCCCTTTTGGCACGGTTAGGTAAGCATCGATTTTGAGCTTATCCCTTGCCTCATAAGTTAAATATTGGGTATCGGCGAGGAGTTCACTCTTGAGTCTGCCGTATCGGTTAGCGATTGGATAAAGCGTTTTTTCGTCCCTATCGCCAAAATAGTAAGTGCCGGGCTCGGTCGAGCTAGTGGAATACACTATGTAGCGGCGTTCATCGGTACTGAACTGAGTAATATAGTTGTGTGCATTGGGTAACACGGCTTTAAGGCCATTTTGTAGGCCCACATATTCTTTTTCCCAAAAGGTGTATTCTTCGCCGTCACCTTCACTGATACCAATCACTTTTTTCTTCAGTTTCGAATAGAGTAAATTACCTTCAACGTCAGTATCTTCATTGGCGTAGACCAATTCTTTTGTGAGCTTAGGATCGGTCAGATTGACTTTAAATATGGCTTCGAAACCTTGGTGATAGGCGCGAACGTAAAGAATATTGGGGTCAGCATCAAAACCTAATGGCCAAACACTGTCCTCTGAGAAGGCTTTAAAGGTCCAAAGTAAACGTGAATCTCTCTTTTGCTCGGCCTGTTCATAAATGCGGTACTCAGTATCATCGTTATAGATAGAAATACGGACCTTGTGTTGCCTGTCAGTAATCCAACTGATGATCTTCTTTTTAGCATTTTGGGTGTAACTGGATTTACCCTGCGCTAAATTGACTTTCAGTACACTATCTTCGCCTACGTTTTCGCCCATTCCGTCTAATGACAGTAAAATATTGTCGGGATCATCTGCCATCAGATCGATAATTTGTCCCTGATGTTGCGGTATCCAATTGAGACGATCTAAGACACTGCGTGGAATGACACTCGAGGTTTTTTTAGTGGTCAAATCATACTTAACAAGGCGGGTTTCGGTTGTCGGTGTACCGTAACGGTTAGCCGGAAACTTAGCACTGATCAGTAAGATATTATCGTTTGCCCACTGCAGAGACAGGATGACAAATTTTTGATTATCCGTGTGCAACGGAATGCTTTTTTCGCCTGTTTCTATATCTTGGATACTAACGACAGTACCTTTGAGTTTGGCTTGGTCGACGCGTACAACCGATGCGAGTTTTTTGCCGTTAGGCGAGAGTTGCACAGAGCTAACATCTGGGATGCTTGCAAAGGCTTCAACGGGTAATTGTGGCGCTGTGTCGGCAACGGCATGGTTGCATAGCCACATAAAAAGCAGCGGTAAAATCCTTTTCATTATAGAATCACATCTTTGTTACAATTGTAAAATCAACATCATAGTGATTTTGATATTTGTAAGCTACTGTCTTTACAGATTTAATTATTCAAAAAGTCTTTGCTGAAATAATAGTGCCCCGCAAGCGTTAGGCTTCTGGCGATCATAAAGACACTCATGGCGGCCCAAAGGGCGTGGTTACCTTGCTCAGGCAATAATAGTTGCTGCAGCAAATACCAGGTCGGGAAAAATGCACCGAAGGTGGCGAGTATCATGCTATTGCGCATCACTTTGCCTTTAGCGGCACCGATATAAACCCCGTCGAATAAATACGAGCTAAAAGACCATAAAGGCAAAAATATCAGCCAAATAAGATAGGTCTGTGCAGTGGTTCTGACCTCATTAATGCTGGTCAGTAACGCGATAATATTACTGCCAA
This sequence comes from Shewanella baltica, assembly GCF_900456975.1. Classification (NCBI taxonomy): domain Bacteria; kingdom Pseudomonadati; phylum Pseudomonadota; class Gammaproteobacteria; order Alteromonadales; family Shewanellaceae; genus Shewanella; species Shewanella baltica. The sequence continues at coordinate 4,627,713 of NZ_UGYM01000002.1, read as the reverse complement.
AAAGACTGAATACAGCGCAGAACCCTAACGCAGTAATGGCCGACCAGCTCCAGGCTAAGATCACTGCTTCCCGTAATTGCTCCGCCTGTTTTTGGCCATAGGCTCGGCCGACTTCTGCCTCGGCATAATAGGCAATGCCATCGAGTGCATAGGAGATTAACAGCAGTAAATTCAGTAACACGGCATTGGCGGCAACGGTATTATCACCCAGACCCGCACCATGAAAAGTCATAAAGGCAAAGGCCGCTTGCAGGCAGAGGCTGCGGATAAAAATATCTGTGTTGAGCCTCAGTAATTTGCCGTACCCCGTCAGGGTGACATGGGGTAATAGCTGGGATAAGCGAAAATCGGCTTCGCGCTTGAGTTGCTGTAACACCATAGTGAGTGCGACTGAGAAAGCGGTGATATCGGCAAAGACTGAGGCGAGGGCGGCGCCTTTAACGCCCCAGCCTAAGCCGAGGACAAACACCACATCGAGAATAATATTGGCAAGGTTGGCTAATATCAGCTGCCACATAGCGGCTTTAGGTTGCTGACGTCCCAATAGCCAGCCAAGCATTACTAAGTTGAGTAGGGCGAAGGGCGTTGACCAAATTCGTACCTGAAAATACTCGCGGCAATAGCGCTCGACTTCGCTACTCGCTTCGGATAATCCTAGCGCTAAATTTAATATCGGGACTTGCAGCGCGATAACGCCAGCGCCCAATAACACAGCTAGCATAGCGCCTTGGACTAAGAGTTTATGCTGGGCGTGAAGATCATTTGCACCATAGGCCTGCGCGACTAAACCTGTGGTCGCCATACGCAAAAATCCCAATAACCAAATGATTAATGTGATAATCGTTGACCCGACAGCGACTCCCCCTAAATAATAGGCTTCACTCAGATGACCTATGACAGCCGTATCGACTAAGCCCAAAAGTGGGATAGTGATATTGGAGAGTATCATCGGCAGGGCAAGCGCCAGTAATTGACGATTTTTCGCGCCGTTAAGCATTAGGTCGAGCCAAGTTGATTTAGCAGTATTCATTAATTTCAGAGGTGTTCACATTATGGTTAAACGTGTGCTGTTGGCACTCATAGGGCTAATGACGTTTTCTGCCCATGCTGTGGTCATTCTGCAATATCACCATGTGTCAGAAACCACTCCGGCGGCCACAAGCGTGACGCCCGCGCAATTTCGTGAGCAAATGCAGTTTCTAGCCGATGATGGCTTTAAGGTGATCCCGCTTTCTCAGGTAGTTGAAGCGATAAAGCAAAAACAAGATTTACCTGCGAAAACAGTCGCAATTACCTTCGACGATGGTTATCGCAGCATAGCCACTACGGCGCATCCTATCCTAAAGGAATTTGGATTTCCCTACACCTTGTTTGTGGCAATTGAGCCGATTAAACAAAAGTTTACCGAGATGATGACTTGGGATGAGCTGATAACGCTATCCAAGGAAGGCGCCGATATTGCTAACCACAGTTGGGCGCACGAACATTTGATCCGCGCCTTAGAAAATGAATCACAGGCGCAGTGGCTAGCGCGAGTAAAGGCCAATATTTTAGACACAGAAAAAGCCATTTTGGATGCCACAGGGCACAATTTCAAAATGCTGGCTTATCCCTACGGTGAGTACAATCAAGCCTTGCAGGATATGTTAACCGAGAATGGCTTTGTTGCCTTGGGGCAACAATCGGGTGCCGCTGGGCCCTATTCGCCATTAACGGCGCTGCCGCGTTTCCCTGTTGCTGGACAATATGCTGATTTAAAAAGCCTTAAGGCCAAGCTATACAGTTTAAATATGCCTGTGATTGCGCAGAGTCCTAGTGATCCTGAGTTAAAGGGCGGCCACTGGCGCCCAGAGCTTAAAGTCACCCTAGATATGAGCGATATCTCGGCTAAGCAAGTGATGTGTTATATCCAAGGCCAAGGTTCAAAACAGCCGACTTGGTTGAGTGAGAGCGAGTTTAGTGTTCAAGCGGATTTAGCTTTACCTGCGGGTCGTTCCCGTTACAACTGCACTGCGCCGAGTAAGGCGCGAAATGGCTACTATTGGTTTTCTCAGCCTTGGGTGAGGCCAAAGGACGATGGCTCTTGGGTCAAAGAGTGATCAACGACTAGGTTTGTATTGAGCCACTATTTTTCTAAAATCGCTAATCATTTCATCATTTAACACTTGCGGCGGTTTGCCTAGCGCGGCCGTAGGTTTAAACACTGCGACTCGCGTTCCCTGCGGCGACACCAACACATAACCCGCACTATGGTCGACTTGGTAGTTTTCCCCTTCACCGACCATGGCATAGGTCTGCCCTAAGCTGCGGGTGAGCGGGAAGATTTGTGTCTGCTCGCCCGTGACCGCTTTAAATTCTGGATTGAAAAAATTAACATAGGTCAGGAGTTTATCCGGTGTGTCCCGTTTGGGGTCGACGGATAGAAACACCACCTGCAATGGCGCAATTTTGTTTAGATCGGGATAAGCCGCCGCGAGTTTATTTAAGGTCGTAGGACAAACGTCGGGGCAAAAGGTAAAACCGATAAAGAATAAGCTCCATTTCCCCTGCAAGCTGGCGTTGGTAAAAGCCTGCTGATGTTGATCAACCAATTCAAAGGGCGCTAATTCATAGGCCTGCGGAAACAAAAAACCACTCTCTAGCTCGATAGGTTTCGGGGGATTAAATTTCACCGCAAATAGACCGCCAAGGCCGATCAATAATATGGCGATGACTAAAATTCTTTTCTGCATTATTGGCTCCATAACGACAGGTTAGCGCGACAAACGAGTTGCATACACTAGTTCCACAAATAGTGGTCGAGCAGTAATGCCATAAATAACAACATCAAATGATAGATAGAGAAGCGGAACACTTGCATCGCCAAGCCATCATGATCCCGATATTTAAGTTGCCATGCTTTATAAATAAATCCGGTGCTGAGCAAACTAGAGCAGACGAAATATACAGGCCCACACATGCCAACCAGCACAGGTAATAGGCAAGCAATCGCCAGCAATACTGTGTAAAGCAGAATACAGGTTTTAGTAAACTCGACACCGTGGGTAACCGGCAGCATAGGAATATCCACTTTGGCATATTCGGCGCGTCTGTGAATGGCCAGAGCCCAAAAATGTGGCGGCGTCCACGTAAAAATGATGATCACTAACAGCAGCGCATGACCATGAAATTCGTTCGTCACTGCCGTCCATCCCAGCAAGGGAGGCATGGCTCCCGCAAGGCCGCCGATCACAATATTTTGTGATGTCGCGCGTTTCAAATAGGCAGTATAAACCAAGGCATAACCAATCAAGCTGGCAAAGGTCAGCCAAGCCGTGAGTGGATTCACCAAGGAATATAAGACGATAAAGCCAAGGCTACCTAAGCTGGCAGCGAAAATTAACGCGCGCGTAGCCGAAATGCGTCCCTTAGGCAGCGGGCGATTGTAGGTGCGCGCCATTAAGCCATCGATACGGCGATCGATCAGATGATTCAACGCCGCCGCCGAGCCCGCCATCATGGCAATGCCCAGCATACCAGCGAGTAAAGGTTGAACGGGCACCGCATGGGGTACGGCCAAACACATGCCGACTAAGACAGTGAGCAGCATAAGTGCGACCACTTTAGGTTTGGTCATTTCAAAATAGGCGCGCCATGTCACGCTGAAAGTGGGTAGGCTACTGGTGATTGAGAGTGGTTTTGCCATCTTGGATCCCTCGCTTATGCTTTGCGCCATAAAAAATAGTTGATTGCGACTAAGGTCAGCAGCAGTAATGCCGCCCCGCCGTTGTGAGACACGGCAATGCCGAGTGGTAAATGCATCACTACGTTAGAAATACCTAAGCTCACTTGCAGGATCACTAACCCTACCAATAAGAGACTTAAGGCCCTCATCCCAGCAGCGCCAACAAATAATCGATAGGCGAGCACGAGTAATAAACTCGCGGTAACGATAGCGCCAATTCGGTGGGCGATGTGGATAGTCATACGTGCTGGGTAATCGAGCACTCCAAATTCGAAACTGTGGTGTTGGCCTTGGAATGGCGAAAAAGCTTCCGCTATTGCCAAATTATCCACCCAGTTGCCTTCGCAAATGGGTAAAGCGGTGCAGGCGAGCGCCGCATAATTAGATGATGTCCAAGCGCCCAACATAATCTGTCCTACAAGAACGAATAGGCTCACCAGTGCCAGCTGTGCCAGATTGCGGGCATAGGTTTCGCTATTAAAGATCCGCCGTGGTCGGGTTCGCAGATAGAGGAGTAACAATAGTGAAATCAGGCTGAAGCCACCAATAAGATGCGACATCACCACTATAGGCATGAGTTTCATCGTCACTGTCCACATGCCGAGTGCCGCTTGAAAGAGGATCAATAGCACTATGATGAGCGGCAATTTTTTCGGTGCTTCCGGCGTTTTCAAACACAGCACTAAGATGAATAACACCAGTAAGCCAAGTCCGCCGGCGATATATCTGTGGATCATCTCCAGCCAAGCTTTTTCTGGGTGGATATCATGATCGGGGAAGATGGTTTGTGCATGGGCGATTTCATGGTCTTGGGTGGGCACCTTGATATGGCCGTAGCAACCCGGCCAATCGGGACAGCCTAGCCCCGCATCCGATAGGCGAGTGTAAGCGCCCATTAAGATCACCAACAAGGTAAAGACTAAGGTTAAGCGTAGGACCCAAGTTAGCTGCATCAATCTACCCTCGACAGTTTTAACAACTTACGCAGATCCGCAACCAAGGCCTTGCCTTGAGCTAAATGGGCTTCTCTGCCCTGCACTTGGGGATAGCGCAGCACTAAGCTACCTAAGGGATCGACTATGAGCAGCTGCTGTTCATCTAGCCAATGGCTTAAGCCAGCATTAGCGGGACGAGTGTTAAACTGAAAGGCGCTTAAAGCATTGAGATCGCTGTCGGGATGGGTGAGGATCAGCGGTTCGACTCGTGCCTGATCTGGCCCTAAAGCAGTGTGGCTTTGGCGTAAAATATACAGGCGTTCGCGGCAAGCATCGTCGCATTGGGCGGGCAGTAAATACAGCAGTTGCCATTCTTTGGGATTGGGATTTTCAACCCCAAGGCTGGTATAACTGGTCTCAGGATTGATCAGCTCGCCATGATTAGTGGCGCCGCCGTGGTATAAATTCAGGCTCAGCACTAGCTTGGCTATCACCACGGGCGCGATAAACGCCAGCAACAACAAGCCCAATGCTTTGTGTTTAGATTTATTCTGGGAGTTCATGCTTGCTCCTCTCATTCAAATTATCCCTAATTTATTGTTTTATATTTATTTAGTTTTTATTTGTGTCTTGCTAAGTATGGTACGAATTTCCCTATTCGCTCCTTGAGTTTGCGATTGTTTCGGCACTATGGCGTTTTACATACTTAATCCCTTGCCACAGCATGAGCCCAGCAAACACGGCTGCCATCGAAAACCACTGCAGCGCATAACCCCAATGTTTTTGCGCCGACAGTGGGAAGGGCTGCCAAGGATGTGGCAAGGCGAGGGCGGGTAGCTCATCCGGTTGCAGCACTGCATCGAGCAAGGGATGGCCTAACATCTGCGCCATTTCCGGTATATTCAAATTCTGAAAGCGAACACTTGTCCCTGTTTCTGCCATTAAAGCCTGACTCAAAGGATTGATTTGCTTTTGATAAAGCCGACCTTCGATATTCAATTCACCGCTAAGTGGGCTGATGTGGGGCAACTCATCACGGTGGGAACTGGCTGCGACAAAACCTAATTCGACAAGTACCCAAGGTTGACCCGCTGCCACTTGCAGGGGCTGAAAGGCTAAATAGCCCACTTGGCCCTGATAGATTTGATTATCCAGTAGCCATATTTGCGAGCTCGCGGGTATGGCGTGCACATGCAGTCGATAACCTGTTACGCCTTCCTTATCGATTTTGAGTTGGAGCTGCTCAAAACTTAATGGCAGCAAGGATTGTCTTGCCTCCATTTGGGCTAACAGCATGGTTTTTTCTTCGCCGCGGGCTAATTGCCATTGACCTAACTTGACCAACATCACGAATACAGCCACAGTCAATATCAGTAAAAAAACCGTTAATTTATTCAGCAGAACATAAGGATATTGCATGAATACCCTATTCATTTTTAAATTGGTCTTAGTTCTGCTGTTGCTGTTCATCATTTTTAATCTAGGTAGGGCCTTGTTTATTATGGTTAAAGGTGACAACCAAGTGCCTATGAGCCGTTATCTTGGTCGCCGGGTGATTTTCTCGGTACTCGTTATTCTGTTACTGCTGGTGGCCTTAGGGACTGGGTTAATTAGCCCCAATCCCACGCCTTACTAAAGCCTTAAAGTACGTAGACGAAAATAAACAAACACAGCCAGACCACATCGACAAAGTGCCAATACCAACTCCCAGCTTGGAAAGCAAAATGCTTATCTGCGCTAAAGTGCCCCTTCAACACTCTGAAAAACAACACTAATAAAAACAGGGTGCCAAGCGAGACATGCATGCCGTGAAAGCCAGTTAAGAGGAAGAAGGTGTTGCCATAAACCCCAGAGGTTAGGGTGAGCCCCATTTCATGGTAGGCATGCATATATTCTTCGGCCTGCAAGGCAAGGAAACCCATACCCAAAAGTATGGTGATCCCGAGCCACAGTGTGATGGCCGAGCGCTTGTTTTTCTCTAGGCTGACATGGGCAAAATGTAAGGTGACTGAGGAGGTCAGCAGCACGATAGTGTTGATTAACGGCAGGCCATTCCACGGCATCGCTTCGGTTTTGGTGCCATCTGGCGTAGTGAGCAATGGCCAAACGGCTTCGAATTGTGGCCAGAGTACTTCGTGGGTCATGGCATTATTGGAGGCGCCACCGAGCCAAGGCACTGCGACCATACGGGCATAAAATAACGCACCAAAAAATGCGCCGAAGAACATCACTTCCGAAAAAATAAACCAGCTCATGCCTTGGCGAAAGGATCTATCCATTTGGTGCGAATAAAGCCCAGTCATAGATTCGTTGATCACGGTTCTAAACCAGCCAACCAGCATAAAGAGGATCACGGCGATACCCGCTAGCAGGATATAACCGCCACCTGATGCGCCCGATTTTAGTTGATGGACAAAGTGTCCTGCGCCCAAGGCGATTAGAAACAATCCTATAGCGCCAATGATGGGCCAAGCACTTTGGGCGGGAACATAGTAATTTTCATGTTTTGTGGTCATTTTGCAGCTCCTTGCTCTATGGCAGACGCTAACTGCTTGTCGGTAATGTCGTAGAGGGTGTAAGAGAGGGTCAGAGTGTGGATGGATTCAGGTAACTGAGGATCCACAAAGAAAATGAGCGGCAACTCAGCGCTTGTCGAAGCCGCTAAGTGCTGTTGGTTAAAGCAAAAACATTCCGTTTTATTAAAATATGCCGCGCCTTGGCCGGGTGATATTGAAGGTATCGCCTGACCGACCGTGGCTCTGTCTGACACATTGCGTGCCAAAAATGCTGTGTGTATCAGTTCGCCGGGGTGAACTTCGAGCCGCTTGGTCTGCGGCTCAAATTTCCACGGCATACCCGTTTGCACTTGGGAGATAAATTCCACGGTGACAATACGGCTAGTATCTATGGTTATCGCTTGATAACTACTGGCAGTATTGGAGGTTTTACCGTTAATCCCTAGCTTCTCACACAGCACATCGTATAGCGGCACCAGCGCGAACCCAAAGCCAAACATACCGATACAGCCAATGACGAGCATGCTGATCAGTTTACGATTTGACTTAGGTTTTTCTGGCTGGTGATGGTTCGTCATTTCATTTCACCTCAGGTGGTGTCGTGAAGGAGTGGTAAGGCGCTGGGCTTGGCAATGTCCACTCTAAACCCTCGGAACCTTCCCAAGGTTTAGCGGGGGCTTTCTCGCCGCCACGGATGCACTTGATGACTAACACTAAGAAAATCAATTGCGATAAGCCGAAGGCAAAGCCACCAATCGAGACGATTTGATTAACATCGGCAAATTGAATCGAGTAATCGGGGATACGCCTTGGCATACCTGCGAGCCCAAGGAAATGCATCGGGAAAAACAGTACGTTGACCGAAATCACCGAACACCAGAAATGCCATTGCCCCAGTCGCTCGTTGTACATGTGCCCCGTCCACTTAGGTAGCCAGTAATAGGCTGCCGCCATGATGGAGAAAATCGCCCCAGTCACGAGCACATAATGGAAATGCGCCACCACAAAGTAGGTGTCGTGGTATTGGAAGTCGGCTGGCGTAATGGCGAGCATTAACCCCGAAAACCCGCCAATGGTGAAGAGTATGATAAAGGCCACGGCGAACAACATAGGGGTTTCGAAGCTGAGTGAACCACGCCACATAGTCGCGACCCAGTTAAACACTTTCACCCCCGTTGGTACCGCAATCAACATAGTGCAATACATGAAGAACAGCTCGGCAAACACTGGCATGCCTGTAGTGAACATGTGGTGCGCCCACACGAGGAACGACAGAATTGCAATACTGGCAGTGGCATAAACCATTGATGCATAGCCAAATAATGGTTTGCGGCTGAAGGCGGGTACTATGGCGGAGATGATGCCAAAGGACGGCAAAATCATGATGTAGACCTCAGGGTGGCCGAAGAACCAGAAAATATGCTGGAACATCACAGGATCGCCGCCGCCTGCCGCTTCGAAGAAGCTAGTGCCGAAAAACTTATCGGTCAGCACCATAGTCACAGCGCCCGCAAGTACTGGCATCACAGCGATCAGCAGGAATGCTGTGATAAGCCAAGTCCACACAAACAGCGGCAACTTCATCCATGTCATACCGGGCGCACGTAAATTCACTATGGTTACAATCACGTTGATTGCACCCATGATCGAACTTATCCCCATGATATGAATAGAGAACACGAAGAGTGCCGTGCTGTCAGGACTATAAGTGGTAGACAGTGGCGCGTAGAAGGTCCAACCAAAGTTAGGTCCGCCGCCTTCCATAAACAGCGAGCTGAGTAGGATGGTAAAGGCGAAGGGTAAGATCCAAAAACTCCAGTTATTCATCCGTGGCAGCGCCATATCTGGCGCACCAATCATCATAGGGATCAGCCAGTTTGCTAGCCCAGTAAAGGCGGGCATTACCGCGCCGAATACCATGATCAGCCCATGGACTGTGGTCATTTGGTTAAAGAAGTTGGGCTCGACCAATTGTAATCCGGGCTGAAAGAGTTCAGCGCGGATCACCATGGCCATAGCACCACCGGTTAAAAACATAATGAAGCTGAACCATAAATACAAAGTACCAATGTCTTTATGGTTGGTGGTTAGCACCCAGCGCATGATGCCCTTTGGCGCACCATGATGATGGTCATCATGGGCTGCGGTTTGATCTTGAGTCGTTGTGCTCATCATAATCCCCTACTGTCCATGGCTTGCGATATCAGCAGGTTGCACTGTATCGCCGGTATTGTTGCCCCAAGCATTGCGCTCATAGGTAATGACTGCTGCGAGTTGCTGTGGGCTGAGTTGTTTGCCAAATGCCTGCATAGCCGTGCCCGTTTTGCCGTGCATCACAATATCGAGATGATTGGCGACGGGCCCAGTGGCGATAGCACTGCCAGCGAGGGCGGGGAAGGCCGGTGGTATGCCAGCTCCCGTTAACTGATGGCAGGCCGCGCAAGTGGTGGTGTAGACAGTTTCACCTTCGGCCATCAGTGCCTCATGGGTGAGCGTGGGGAGACTCGCCGGATCGACTATGGTTGCGGAGTCGACAACTGCTGCGGGCTCAGTTGTAGGTGCGGGAGTTGGGGCCGTGTTGGCTGGTGTGGTAGCAGGTGCCTGTGTGCCAGCACTGCCGTTCATATGCTCGTTGACGTCTTTGGCCTGCATAGCATCGCCAGTATTATTGCCCCAAGCATTACGCTCATAGGTAATCACAGCGGCAATTTCTTGTGCAGTCAATTGCTTGCCAAAGGCTTGCATGGCCGTCCCTGTTTTACCGTTGAGCACAATTTCAAGGTGGCCGCTGAGCGGCCCTGTTGCTATCGGGCTGCCTTTGAGGTGTGGGAATACGCCTTGTAAACCCTCGCCATTGGGCTGGTGGCAGGCTGCGCAGTGCCCGAGGTAGACTTGCTCACCTTGGGCCATCAGATCCTCTTTGCTAAGGGTCTGTGATAAAGCGGCTTGAGCGGCTTCTGCCGCCGCACCTGCGGCTTGTTTTTGCTCTGTAACCCAGGCTTCAAACTCGGCTTCGGGTAAGGCTTGCACTACGATCGGCATAAAACCATGATCTTTACCGCAAAGTTCGGCGCACTGACCACGGTAAATACCGGGTTTGTCTATGCGAGTCCAAGCCTCATTGATAAATCCTGGGTTGGCATCTTTCTTCACGGCAAAAGCAGGTACCCACCATGAATGGATGACATCTTCAGAGGTCATCAAAAAGCGGATTTTGCGATTTATCGGCAGAACGAGTGGCTTATCGACCTCCAATAGGTAGTGTTCACCCTTGGTTTCGGTACCGTCGATTTGTGCTCTAGGGGTTGCGAGTATGCTGTAAAAATCAATGTCTTGATCGAAATAGCTGTAATGCCATTTCCATTGGGAACCCGTGACTTTAACGGTCAGATCGGCGTCGCTGGGATCTTCCATCGCAATTAAGGTTTTTGTCGCAGGAATCGCCATTAAGATCAAAATGATAAATGGCAGAATCGTCCAAGCGATTTCAACTTTAGTGCTTTCGTGAAAGTGGGACGCGACAGCGCCTTTGGATTTTCTGTGGTTGATCATGGCGTAAATCATCACGCCAAAGACCACAAGGCCAATGGCGCAGCAGATATACAAGATGGTCATGTGCAAGTGATAAACCTTGCCACTGATCTCGGTTACGCCAGGGGTCATGTTGAACCGCATGTCCGCGGCGGCCAACGGTGGTGCGAATAACACCACGAGTAAACAATACAACAATTGCTTCACAAGACTTCTCCTCTGCCAATTGCGAATAGCAACTACAAAGAAGAGCAACACAGTAAGTCTCAACTCTATGCAAACTCTTCAGTTCCCAAAAAAGCTTTTTTGACTTCAACGTGCGTTGGCGGCTGTTACTTTTAATTAAGTATTATTACTGCTGGTATTAGCCACGCTGGCACATACGACTGAAATAAATCTGTTCTCTATTTTTAGTGGCATTTTGAACGCGATAACGGCTCGATTTATTTGCCACGTGCGGCGATATATCATCGCCGACTAAACCAACCATACTTGCTGTTTAAATATTGATCAAGATCACTTATTTATCTAATTGTCTGAAAAATTGCCAAAAAAAAGCCTCACATTCATAGGCGAGGCGGCTTTCAAGGTAAAAAATTAAATGAATATTTAATGCACAGCGCTAAAAAAAGATTGTTGGCCGAAGAGGCTACCTTGCTCAATGCGTACGTCGCCATGTAAGTGACTGTTTACGTCTTCTAGCACTATGCCCATGGCGCGGGCACTTTTAGCGACAATTTGCAGGCGACGATTATCGCGTGCATCCAATGATTGGGTCCAAGTAATAACCGCACTGGACGTACCACTTGTTAAGGCTTTTTCCATCGCCCACAGGGTTTCCACTTCATCTTTCGCGTGCACCAGCAAGACTCTATCCATACGCACGCCAGCGTTGGCGAGCATTTGTTTGTAGCCAATACTCGGCGGGTTGATGAGCACTAACCAACGGCCCTGTTGGCTTAACTGGGCGAGTTGCGCGCTCAGATGGATTAATTCTTGGCGACCTTGAGTCTTAGTTGGCATGCAGGCGATAGGTGCATGGTGCCAGTCATAGTCGGCATCACGTACTTCATCGAGCCACAAGCCCGGATGGCGGGGTGCATTGCCAAGTAGTTTGTTCATAGCCAATCTCCATTACGGATCACACCGACGGCGAGTCCTTCAATTGTTAAACTTTGATAGCCTAAATCCACTTTAATCGGTGAATAGTCTTCATTTTCGGCGTGTAGATAGACCACATTACCTTTTTTTTCGAAACGTTTAACAGTGACATCGTCGTCGACTCTAGCGACAACCACTTGACCATTTCTAGCTTGTTGTACTTTATGAACTGCCAGCAAATCTCCTTCGAGAATGCCAATATTCTTCATGCTGTCGCCTTTAACCCGCAGTAAAAAATCGGCGGCGGGATGGAACATGCTGGGGTCGACTTGGTAGTACTGTTCAACATGTTCTTGGGCGAGAATAGGTTCGCCAGCGGCTACTTGACCGATAAGCGGTAAACCTGTTTCAGTTACTTCTTCGACTTCCGCAGTCAGACGAATGCCCCGCGATGTGCCTGGCATGATCTCAATGCAGCCCTTTTTCGCCAACGCTTTAAGATGCTCTTCAGCCGCATTGGCGCTCTTAAAACCTAAACGGGTCGCGATTTCTGCCCGAGTGGGTGGCATGCCAGTATCGGCAATATTTCGTTTAATTAGCTCTAAAATTTCAGCTTGGCGTGGCGTCAAAGGTCTCATGGTGTTTCCTGTTTTTCTATACAGTTACTGTTAGTATATACAGTATTATTTGCAGCGCAAGTATTAACCACTTTTTAGCTATGTTGGAGAGAATTAGCGAATATTACCCATAGTCTGGTATTCTACCGGGCTAGTAAACGTACTTAATTGCATAAGAATAATGCCTAAACACGACTCTCTTTGGTTGAAATCATTACGCTGGATCCAAAAACACTTAGTGCACACTATTGTTGTGCCTCAGGATCCCTTTGCCGATCTTAATCTGGATGCCTCCAGACCCCTTGCTTATGTGATGAAAACGGAATCGCTGAGTGACATCGCTGCTCTGAGCGAAATAACGGCTAAGTTAGGACTACCGAGCCCCTATGAGCCTTTAGTGGCAAATGGTGTGATTGCGCCTCGGGTTGTCTGCCTTCAAGGGCGTAAGCCGCTGTTTGGCGAGCGTGCCGGTAACGAGCCTTTCCTCGAATGCTTTATGCGTTTGTTGGCCGTGCATAAGGAACGCCCTGAATTAGACATTCAACTGGTGCCTGTGAGCCTGTATTGGGGCCGCACGCCAGGGAAAGAAGACGACACTATGAAGGCGGCTGTGTTTGAGCGGGAAAACCCGACTTGGCTGCGCAAGTGCTTGATGATTTTGTTTTTAGGTCGACATAATTTCGTACAGTTTTCAAATGCGGTATCCCTGCGATACATGGCAGACGAACACGGCACTGACATGGGGATTGCCCATAAATTAGCGCGGGTCGCGCGGGTGCATTTCCGTCGTCAACGTAAGGTGATGACAGGGCCTGTGCTGCCAAATCGCCAAGCACTGTTTCATTCGCTGCTCAAATCTGAGTCGTTGCGTAAAGCGATTCAAGAAGAAGCGGCCAACAAAAAGATTTCTGAGACCCAAGCGCGCGAGACGGCTATTGAGTACCTTGATGAAATCGCTGCAGATTACTCAGATAGCTTAGTGCGTATTGCTGAGCGTTTCTTAACTTGGTTGTGGAACAAGCTTTACAGCGGGATCAACATTAAAGGCGCCGAGCAAGTTCGCCAGTTGCACCATGATGGCCACGAGATTGTCTATGTGCCTTGCCATCGCAGCCACATGGATTACCTGCTGTTATCGTATATTTTGTATTATCAAGGCATGGTTCCGCCGCACATTGCAGCCGGTATTAACCTCAACTTCTGGCCCGCTGGACCTATGTTCCGTCGCGGTGGTGCCTTCTTTATCCGCCGTAGTTTTAATGGCAACAAGCTGTATACCGCAGTATTCCGTGAGTATTTAGATCAACTGTTTGCGAAAGGTTATTCGGTGGAATATTTCTCCGAAGGCGGCCGCTCACGTACCGGTCGTCTATTGGCGCCAAAAACCGGCATGATTGCTATGACGATGAACAGCGTGCTGCGCGGTATCGAGCGTCCAGTCACACTAGTGCCTGTGTATTTAGGCTATGACCATGTGATGGAAGTGGCGACTTACCATAAAGAGTTAAGTGGTAAGAAAAAGAAAAAAGAATCTGTGTGGCAGGTGTTTGGTGCGATTCGCAAACTTGGTAATTTCGGCCAAGGTTATGTGAACTTTGGCGAGCCGATTACTCTGCAAAACTTCTTAAATGAGCGCGCGCCAAACTGGCGTACTGAGTTGGCCGATGATCCTGAGCAAAAACCAAGCTGGTTAACGCCAGCGGTAAACGTGCTGGCAAATCGAGTGATGACGAATATTAACGATGCGGCGGCGGCGAGTTCGGTGACCTTGACGAGTTTAGTGTTGCTGGCCACAGATCAAAATGCCTTAGAGCGCAGTCTGCTGGAACGTCAGCTTGATCTGTATCTGACCCTACTCAAAAAAGTGCCTTACACTACTTATACTTCGGTTGCCGAAGGTGATGGTAAGCATTTAGTGCAGCAAGGTTTAGAGCTGAATAAGTTTGTTGTTTGTGCCGATCCTTTAGGTGAAATCGTGTCTATCGAGGCGAGTCAGGCTGTGTCCATGACTTACTATCGTAACAATATCATCCACTTATTTATTGTACCGTCATTAATTGCGAGTTGTTTAACGCATAATGAGCAGATCCCGCGTCAGCAAGTGGTGTCAATCGTTGCCGATTTTTATCCACTGCTGAAAGCCGAACTCTTCATGGGCATTAAGGATGTACCTGCCTATGTCAATCAAGTGCTGGATTTCTTCATTGAACAAGGGTTAGTGGTTGAGACTGATACCTTAACCGTCGTGCCTGAGCACACTAGCCAACTATTATTGTTAGCCAGTTCAGTAAGCGAGACTCTGCAACGCTATGCCATTATTTTCAATCTGTTAGCGAACAGGCCTAAGATGGAGCGCTCAGAACTTGAGTCTGAGAGTCATCTACTCGCCCAGCGTTTAGGCGCTTTGCATGGCATTACCGCGCCTGAGTTCTACGATAAGAAACTTTACGGCACCTTGAGTGTTAAGCTCAAAGAATTGGGCTATCTAGCGGATAACCAAGATAAGTCCAATATCAATCGCATACGAGATCAAGCCAATAGCTTATTACGTCCGTCAGTGAAACAAACGATAGTGGCGAGTGTCACCGCGGAGCATACAGTTTAATGGCAAATCATATGAATGCGGCTAAGCATAAGCCCGCAGGTAAGTCCTTGCTCGGCGGCGCCATGATTATTGCCGGCACGACCGTAGGCGCAGGGATGTTTTCTCTGCCCGTGGTCGGTGCAGGTATGTGGTTTGGCTATTCGATTTTAATGTTATTGGGCATTTGGTTTTGCATGTTGATGTCGGGCTTATTGTTGCTCGAAACCAATTTGCATTTCGAACCCGGTGCCAGCTTCGATACTTTAAGCAAGCAAACTTTAGGGCAGTTTTGGCGGATAGTGAACGGCGTTTCTATCGCGTTCGTGCTGTATATTTTGACCTATGCCTATATCAGCGGCGGTGGTTCGATTGTGAATCACAGCTTGCAGGGCATGGGAATTGAGTTGCCGCAAAGTGTGGCAGGGCTGGTGTTTGCCATAGTATTGGCGAGCATAGTGTTGATCAGCACTAAGGCCGTGGATCGCATTACCACGATTATGCTCGGCGGTATGATCATTACCTTCTTCCTTGCTATCGGCAATTTACTGATCGAAATCGATGTGACTAAGTTGCTCGAACCCGATGGTAATAGCAGCTTTTCACCTTATTTGTGGGCGGCGTTGCCCTTTGGTCTTGCCAGCTTTGGTTACCATGGTAACGTTCCCAGCTTAGTGAAGTATTACGGCAAAGATTCCGCCACCATTATCAAGGCGATTTTCGTCGGCACCTTTATCGCGCTGGTGATTTATGCCTGTTGGTTAGTGGCGACTATGGGCAATATTCCCCGCAGCCAGTTTATCGATATTATTGCCCAAGGCGGCAATATGGGCGTCTTGGTGGGCGCTTTGTCCGAGGTGATGGCGAGTAGCTGGTTGAACAGTATGTTAACGCTGTTTGCTAACTTGGCCGTGGCTTCATCTTTCTTAGGGGTGACCTTAGGTCTGTTCGATTATCTCGCCGACTTGTTTGGTTTTGACGATTCGCGCTCGGGCCGGATGAAAACCGCGTTAGTGACCTTTGTGCCGCCGACGATTTTAGGATTACTGTTCCCCGACGGCTTCTTGGTGGCGATTGGCTTTGCGGCATTAGCGGCGACAGTGTGGGCGGTAATCGTCCCGGCGCTGATGGCCTATAAATCACGGCAGTTATTCCCCGACAGCACAGGTTTTAGAGTGATAGGCGGTACGCCGCTGATTATTCTTGTGGTGTTATTTGGCATAGTCACGGGTGCTTGTCATCTGCTCGCGATGGCAAATTTACTGCCGCAATATTCCTAATTTTTTTCGATGATTTAAGCCCTCTGCGTGAGGGCTTTTTTGTATTTGGCGATTGAGTTTTAATTCTGCAGATCTTTTTTATCCCGACACTGGACAGAAGTACGAACTCAGACTTAACTCGAATGATTGTAAAAACGAAGGAGCAAATGATGAAAATTACTCAGTACGCACAAGGACATGCATGTTGGGTTGAACTCGCAAGCCACGATTGGCAAGCTGCTAAGACATTCTACCAAGCGTTATTTGGTTGGGATTCAGTTGACATGCCAATCCCAGAAGGTCATTTTTCGCTATTCAATTTAGCGGGAGATGATTTAGGTGCCATGTACCAAATCCCCGAGTCAGAGTCGCAGATCCCTAGCCATTGGCGTGTCTACTTTGCCGTTGATGATATGGATGCCAGCATTGCAGCGATTCAAGATGCGGGCGGCCAAGTGCACATGGGGCCGCATATTGTGGCTGACGCGGGCGTGATGGCGCAGGTGAGCGATCCACAAGGCGCACGTTTTGCGCTGTGGCAAGCGAAGAATCATATCGGTGCTCGCCGTCAGGGTGAACTCAATACCCTTTGCTGGGTTGAGCTGGCATGTAAAGAACCACGCGCTGAAGAAGCCTTTTACTGCAAAATATTCCCTTGGACTAACTCGCCCAGCGACATGCCGGACATCGAATACTCTGAGTGGCAAGTTGACGGCCAATCCATCGGCGGCATGATGACCATAATGCCCGAATGGGGCGACATCTCTTCCCATTGGCTGCTTTATTTTGCAGTAGCCGATTGCGATGCATTTGCAGAAAAAGCCCAAGCGTTAGGCGCGCAAGTGTGCATTCCGCCCAGTGATATCCCTGATGTGGGCAGATTCTCTGTAATAGCCGACGCCCAAGGCGCCACCTTTGCGGTGATCAAGCTTAATCAGATGTAAGCCGTAGTTATCATTATCCGCAGCAGTGAATTTAATGCTGACGATCTAAAGCGATAGGTTTAGAGGCTAAGTTTAAAGAGGCTAGGTTTAAAGATATGGGGTCTACAACAACTAGGTACACCAGAGCGCACCTAGTTGTTAAATTGCCGCTGAGCTTATTATGTTCTCTGTTCAGCCTTCATTAAACTCCTCATCAAACTTCTATTACACTCTGAATTCACTGACTAAATTATCTAGTTGATGACCTAGCTTGAGTAAGTCGTTCGCCGAGCTCGCTGTTTGATTCACGCCGCCTAAGGTGCGATTTGCACTTTCACTCACGCTGTTAATCGAAATATTGATCTCTTCGACAACCGTCGACTGTTGTTCGGCGGCGTGGGCCATTTGTGAGACTGAGTGGCTGATTGACATGACCATATCCGTTATCGTCGATAGCGCGGCCTCAACCTTAGTCACTTGGATCACGGTTGTACTTGTGGCTTCGCGGCTTTGTCCCATCATAGTGGCCGCTGAGCTTGATCTGTTTTGCAGTGTTTGAATTATCTGCTGAATTTGCTTGGTCGATTCCTGTGTCCGGCTGGCAAGTGAACGCACTTCATCGGCAACCACGGCAAAACCGCGTCCTTGCTCGCCCGCCCGCGCAGCCTCGATGGCGGCATTGAGCGCGAGTAAATTGGTTTGTTCGGCAATCGCACGAATTACATCGATCACTTCACCTATCTTGTCGTTGTCATTCCTTAACAGTTCTATGGTGTTTGCTGAAGCTTCTACTTTTTCCGCTAATTCCTTCATCGAATGGGTGGCATTAGCGACAATTTCACGGCCGGAGAGGGATTGTTCCCGCGCTTCTTCGGACAGCTTGTTGGCAGTATCAGCACTGGCGGCCACTTCTATGGCGCTGGCTGCCATTTCGGTTATCGCGGAGGCAACCTGTTGAGTCTCATTTTGCTGCGAGCTCATATCTTTGGTCGCGCTATGGGTGACACTGCTGAGTTGAGTCGACGCGCTAACCAGTTGCACTGTGGTGTTTTTCACTTGTGAGACTAACACTTGGATACGCACCACGAAGCGATTGAAATTTTTGGCTAATTGAGTCAATTCATCATGGCCATTTTCAGGTAATCTTTGAGTTAAGTCGGCCTCTCCATCAGCAATTTCATTGAGTAGTGTGACAACTTCACGAATGCTGCTCAGCAGGCTTTGCGTCACAATGAAGGTTATCAGGGCGGCCATAAGGATGGCGATAATCAGGATAATACTGATGAAAGTGATTTTTTGACTGACTTCCTGAGCCGCTTTATCGCCCGCATCAGACAGTGATTTCATCGTGCTATCTTGCAAGTCGGAGGTCATTTCAGCCATTTCAATACCAATCTTATCAAGCTCTACGATAGCGGTATTGCGATTATTTATGGCTTCGACAACGGACTGAGCCGCTTGCTCATATTCTTTAAGGAGTTGATTTGCCTGTTTGACTTGGGATTGATATTCGAGATTTTCGAGTGACGCGGCAAGCTCGTCTATCGCCAGGTGGGTTTTGTTGAGTTCATCTGTGAATCTTTTGGCTTGTTCAGGTTGATTATCGACTAAAAACTTCACCACATAGAGTCTTACTAACAGCAGTTCCCTCAAGGTTTTACCGGCATAAAATGCGCCCCTGACATCCCCGTCATTAAAGGAAGATTGCATGATTTGTGATAGTATTTTTTCAACCTCAGGCCCTTTAATATCAAGCGTTCCTGAAACTAATCTTTCTCTATTTTGCTGATTAACAATTATTTTTCGATTAAAAATGTCAACATATTCGACTTGGTGCTCGCCGATTTGATTGATGAATTTGATTCTTTCAGGGAAGGAAATGTGCGCTTTAGCTTTTGCAATCATCTCGTGGGCTTTACTACTCTGATTGCTAAAATCTGTGGCGGCTTCTGCTGATCCCGTTTTGACATAGGTCTTTACTGCTAAACGAAGTCGATAAATTTCCTGTAATAAGTTGCTGGTGATCGCACTCTCAGGAGCAAGATCTTCAGTGACTAGTCGCATTCTATTATCGATATCAGTTAGTGCGAAATAACTCGTGAGTCCAAGAGTGATAAGCATTGCCACGAGTAACGCTGGCACTATGGCGAGTTTTTTAGTTAATGCGAGTTGGTTTATGGAGAACATGATTGCCCCGAGCTAAAAATGTCTTCCATGGCATTGGTGGATACGATAGAGCCTCTCTATCGCGAGAACTATTTGAGTATAGGTGAGTTATTTCAATGACAAGCTAATGCGGCCGAACATAAACTTTGTTTAATGTAAGTTCGTTGCAACCTTAGGGTGTGAATGGGGTGAAGCGAAATATCTTATTGGGATTGTATTTATGGTATTGAATTTAAAATAAATTTATCAGTTTACCTTTTGGGCTGTGGACATGGTCTAAAACCGAGTTGCTGCGGCGAGCTATCCGTTGGTGATTGAATTTGACGGCCGAATTGGGCCGTCATCACTCTTAAGCATTTGCGGGTTTAGAATATTTAATTAGCATTATCAATCATGATTGTCTCAGGGCAGGAGCCTCTGCCTGCCTTGTTAGCTTTGGCGAGTAGGCTAGGCAAGGAGTCTGAGGCTTTAATGACCTCGGGCAAGTTAATGCGGATTTCACTCAGTAATCCCTTGCCACAT
Source organism: Shewanella baltica (assembly GCF_900456975.1). Taxonomy (NCBI): domain Bacteria; kingdom Pseudomonadati; phylum Pseudomonadota; class Gammaproteobacteria; order Alteromonadales; family Shewanellaceae; genus Shewanella; species Shewanella baltica. Next base: position 4,607,838 of record NZ_UGYM01000002.1, on the reverse strand, counting down.
TCTAGGCTCATTTTAGCGTGAGCACCTTGACCGAAACTGCTATCAAAACTTTGGTTTAACTCACTTTTACTGACACTCTTACCTATGTTGTCATGAATAAATTTTTGTACCCATGCCGAGGCATTGACGGCTTGGGTCAGCTGGGTTGCCAATAAAAAGTACTCGTTAGGGTCTTGGCTACGGCAAGTGCCGTGTTTCCACCATTCGTGGCGTTCTAAACAGGTGCCATATTGGGCGCTTGGCATGACTTCTTCTAAATTTTTGCGCACCGATGGATTCAGTTCAAACTCAGGATAAGTACAGAAATCATTCGGCTGCAGTTTGACTGTGCTGCAATAGCCATAACGTGTGCCGCATTGTTGTTTATTCGGCCACAGCCCGTGCAGGCTGAAGTGTTGCCACTGGCTCGATTCTGGCGTTTGGCTGAGGGCGCGGCATTCGGCTTTGCGGCGGCCATAGAGTTCACAAAAGGTGCTTTGCCAGCTTAATGCCAGCACGTTGGCGTCAAATTCACCGCCGATTCGGCATTGATCTCCTTGACGTTTTTCTGGTGTGCCATGCTCTTTAAGGCCGTCTCGGCTTTTGGCTTTGATATCCGATGCTGTAGTGGTTTGCGCGGGTTCTACCGCTGTTGCAGGTGTCGATACATTACTGCCTGCAACATTGGAAAGATACTGACCACAAGCGCCACTGATCCACCGCATGGGAGACTTCACTGCGTTGGTGCGCACTCGCAGCCAATCAGGTTTGGCGCTGTTGCCGAGGATTTCGAGTACCGGATAGCGCTCACCAATATTGCTCTGCCATTGATCTGGATTCGTCTGCTTATTTTTCGATTGAAATAGCTCACAGCGTTTATCGGCAACGAACTCACCGGTTGCGGGCGCGGCAACGGCAGGTACTGCTGAAATGATTAGCGCAGCGCATAAACCGAACGCCGCAAGTAACGTACGCGATAGGCTTTTAAGGGAAAGTGCTTGCGGCCATATCCGGCGGATGGTCAAACAAAATGGCTTGGTCATGTGATGGAATCCTTTCTTCTTGAGCAATTAATCAGAGCAAGGCTAAACGGACGCTTGCTGGTAAACCATTTTGCAGGTAATTCAACGAATTCGCTAATGAGATTTGGTTTAGTGACAGTGGGATTGTTAGCGTGTTTGATTGGATTCAGTACAGTTTTGAAAGCAGTGGAAGTACTGAGTATATCTAGTTTACTGCTTTTTATATTTGCAATGAGTTAGCTATTTAGTTAAGGTAAAATGATGAAAAAATATTCTATGTCTTTCATATCATACACTTTAGTAACTACTTGGTGGCGCTCATTCCTATAGAGCGGCGCTAGGATTCTTATATTCAAAAGCTGCCGGAAGGCAACTAGTGAATATCCATTATTGTGTCTCCGGTTGGTTAATTTATCGGAGATATAACATGCAAATTAGTTCATCAAAACCGCTTTTATCCTCAAATACTCAAGAGAAAGTGCTTACCGGCGATAGGGCGACAGGGCCTTTACATCTGGGCCATTATGTTGGCTCGCTCAAGCAAAGAGTCGAGTTACAACACAGGTTTGACCAAACTATCCTTGTCGCCGATATGCAAGGCCTAACGGACAATGGGCATAACCCTCAGAAAGTGGCATCGAATATTTTAAATGTTGTAGCTGATTATCTCGCTATCGGAATTGACCCCAGTAAAACCACTATATGTTTACAGTCAGCTATTCCAGCATTGGCTGAGCTGACTATGTACTATGCAAACTTAGTTTCTATTGCCAGACTGGAACGAAATCCGACCGTTAAAAGTGAGATAAACAGTAAAGACTTTGGCCGGGCCATTCCTGTAGGTTTTTTAACCTACCCCATTAGTCAGGCCGCTGATATTACCGCCTTTCGTGCGACGCTTATTCCTGTGGGAGATGATCAGTTGCCTATGTTGGAGCAGACGAATGAAATCGTTAGGAAGCTTAATTCGATAGCACAGGATGAGGTGCTACTAGAGTGTAAGCCGTTATTGAGTAATGTATCACGCTTACCCAGTGTTGATGGCAAAGGTAAAATGTCTAAGTCTATGGGTAATACCATAATGTTAGGTTCAAGTGCGCAAGATATTTCAAAGGCAGTTAAGGCTATGTATACCGATCCCCTGCATTTGAGTGTGAATGATGCGGGACGGGTCGAAGGCAATGTCGTTTTTACTTATCTCGATGCTTTTCACCCTGACATAGAATATGTGGCTGAGCTCAAATCGCATTACCAAAAAGGCGGCTTAGGTGATGGTAAGACTAAAGCTATTTTAGAGGAGTGCTTACAAGAGTTGCTTGCGCCAATTCGTGAGCGCCGGGCTTTACTCTTATCTGATAAAGCTCAGTTAGTGTCGATACTCAAAGTTGGAACGGAGCAAGCCCGTGAAGAGTCGGATGCTTTATTACGACGAGTTAAAGCTGCGTTCGGCCTAAATTTATTTTGATGCAGCACTATTTTTGCTGAAGAAGGCTCGGGTGAATTTTATGAATCTGAGCAGTGCTAAATAATAAAACCCCTAGAGTTTTGAGGACGCTAGGGGTTTTATTTCAAATATCTAAGCGTCTTTCTTTAATTTACGCGAGTAAATCAGTAGATAGAGTGCGGGCAGGACAAACAGCGACAGTATGGGCGCTGTGACCATGCCGCCGACCATAGGTGCGGCGATTTTTTGCATCACATCGTTACCCGAACCCGCACCCCACATAATGGGCAGTAGGCCGAAAAAGATGGTCGCCACTGTCATCGCTTTGGGGCGGATCCGCATAACGGCGCCTTCAATCAAGGCTTCTTTCAAGTCATTGACGCTGTGATAATTATCTTTTTCTTGCCTGTGTTTGATGGCGTTATTGAGATACACCAACATCACCACCCCAAACTCGGCGGCGACACCCGCTAAGGCAATCATACCGACGGCGACGGCCACTGAGATGTTGTAATCCAGCAGATACAACAACCAAGTGCTGCCGACCAATGCGAAGGGGAGGCTTAGCATAATAATGCTGGCCTGAATGGTGGAGCCGAAGGTCATCATCAGCAGGATGAAGATCACGGCTAACGCCATAGGGATCACTTGTTTAAGCTTAGCATCGACCCTTTGCATATATTCGTACTGACCCGCAAAGCTATAGCTGTAACGGGGCGGGACAACGAGTTCAGCATCTAAGGCCGTTTTCGCGGTGGCGATATACTCACCGATAGAGGTGCCTTCGATATCGATAAACACCCAAGAAATTAAGCGGCCATTCTCACTCTTTAACATAGGCGCGCCATCGTTAATTTCGATGTCGGCCAAGTTACGCAGCGGCAGATAATGCCCCGACTTAGTGATCACGGGCAGCTCGCGCAGCTTCTCAATATTGTCGCGCAGCTCACGGGGATAACGCAGGTTGATAGGATAACGTTCGGCGCCTTGTACTGATTCGCCAATATCCATACCGCCGATGGCGTAACGCACCACATCTTGAATATCCTGCAACGTCATACCGTAACGAGCGGCCACATCCAGTTTCGGACTGATATCGATATAACGGCCGCCGCCACTGCGTTCGGCGTAGGCCGATTTGGTGTGTGGCACTTTGCTTAAGATAGCTTCAATCTTAGTACCAATGCTTTGCAGTTCGTTGACATCGGCCCCAGTGATCTTAATGCCGACAGGGGTTTTGATCCCCGTCGAGAGCATGTCGATTCGGGTTTTGATGGGTTGCACCCAAGCATTGGTGAGTCCAGGTACTTTTACGGTTTGCTGTAGCTGGGCAATAATGCCATCTAAGGTCATGCCTTCACGCCATTCGTCATGGGGTTTAAGCATGATAGTGGTTTCAAGCATAGTCAGCGGCGCGGGATCGGTCGCGGTTTCGGCGCGGCCTACTTTGCCAAACACGCGGGCCACTTCGGGCACGGTTTTGATTAAACGGTCGGTTTGCTGTAACACTTCGGCGGCCTTGCTGGCACTGATGCCGGGCAACGCCGTTGGCATGTAGAGCAAATCGCCTTCTTCGAGTGCGGGCATAAACTCGCTGCCCATGCGGGTCATAGGATACCAAGCGCTGGCCAGCGCGATTAACGCTAACATCAGGGTGACTTTAGGGAATTTCAGCACCAATTTTAGTGAAGGTTGATAAATCGCGATCAAGAAACGGCTGATGGGATTGCTACGTTCGCTGGGGATTTTACCGCGAATAAAGTAACCCATCAAAATCGGCACTAAGGTAATAGATAAAAATGCCGCCGCTGCCATGGCGAAGGTTTTAGTGTAGGCCAGTGGCGCGAATAATCGACCTTCCTGCGCCTCGAGTGCGAACACAGGCACAAAGCTTAAGGTAATAATAATCAATGAGAAAAATAACGCAGGGCCGACTTCAATCGACGCTTCGGTGACGATACGCCAATGCTCTTTCGTATCGGGTTCGCGATCATGATCCGCTTTAAAATGCTCTAAATGCTTGTGCAAGTTTTCGATCATCACAATCGCGCCGTCCACCACGGCGCCGATGGCAATGGCGATGCCGCCAAGGCTCATGATATTGGCGTTAACACCCATCTTGTTCATCACGATAAAGGCGATAAGGATGGATAGCGGCAGGGTGATCACGGCCACGAGTGTGGAGCGCGCATGCAGCAAAAACAGCAAACAGACTAAGCCGACCACCAACATTTCTTCGACGACCTTGCTAAACAAGTTGTCGACGGACTTAAGGATCAAGTGAGATCTGTCGTAGGTGGGGATAATCTCAACTCCATCGGGCAGGCCGGCTTTGAGTTCTTCGAGTTTTGCTTTCACCGCATCAATTGTCGCTAAGGCGTTTTCGCCGTAACGCATCACCACAATTCCGCCAACGACTTCACCTTCACCGTCGAGTTCGGCTATGCCGCGGCGTGAGGCTGGGCCTTTACGCACAGTGGCAACATCTTTGAGGGTTAAACCTGTGCCAGAAGGACTGGTGATACCAAGGGGGATTTCACGAAAATCCTCTAGCGTCTGGCGATAGCCTTTGGCGCGCACCATGTACTCGGCTTCGGCCATCTCGATCACTGAGCCGCCAGCTTCGCTGTTGGCTTTATCAATGGCTTGTTTAATGGTGGCGATATCCAGCTTATAGATCGCCATTTTGTCGGGCTCAAGCACTATCTGATAGGTTTGCTCCATGCCGCCAACGGTGGCGACTTCAGAAACACCCGCCACGCTTTGCAGCTCTAGCTTGAGGTACCAATCCTGCAGACTCTTGAGTTGCGATAAATCTAAATTGCCGGAGCGATCGACCAGCGCATATTCAAACACCCAACCAACGCCAGATGCATCTGGGCCGAGGGAAGGTTGCACATTTTGCGGTAAACGGCTGCTGATCTGACTCAGGTATTCGAGCACCCGTGAGCGAGCCCAGTAAATGTCGGTGCCATCTTCAAAAATCACATACACGTAAGAGTCGCCGAACATGGAATAACCACGCACGGTTTTGGCGCCGGGGACGGCTAACATGGCGGTCGACAAGGGATAAGTCACTTGTTCTTCAACCAATTTTGGCGCTTGACCCGGATAAGGGGTTTTAATGATCACTTGCACATCGGATAAATCCGGCAGCGCATCGAGCGGCGTTTTCCGCAGCTCCTGTACGCCCCAAACAGTGATCATGATGGCGATAATCAACACCATAAATCGCTGCCTGATGGACGCCTCGATAATATATTTCAACATAACGCGCTCCTAGTGCTGATGACCGCTGCTTAAACGCATTAAACTGCCCTTGAGGCTAGCCTCGGAGTCGAGTAAGAATTGCCCCGAAATCACCACTCGTTCACCTTCATTCAGGCCTGAAATAATCTCGGCCTTACCTTGGCTCATCATGCCGACGGTTACGGCCTTGGCGGTAAAGCTGTCGTCGGTTTGCTTGACGATCACGCGGTTTTCTTTGCCCGTTTGAATTAAAGCTTCCTGCGGGATCACTAGCACATCTTTATTCGGGCCACCGAATAGCGAAACTTTCGCGAGGGTTTTAGGTCTTAAATCTACCTCGGTATTGTTGAGCACTACTCGTACTCGCAGGCTGCGAGTGACAGGATCAAGCTCAGGATAGATGTAATCTATCGTGCCTTCGATGCCGCTGATATTCATGGCGGGAACGGCAATTTCGGCCTTCTGACCTTTGGCAATCCAGCTTTGCTCGTTCTCAAAGACGTCGGCAATCACCCAGACTTTGGAGAGATCCACCACAGACATGACTTCTGTCGACGGCTGAATATACATGCCATCGCGAATGTCGAGGGCTTTCACTATGCCGTCTTCTTTGGCGTAGAAAGGTACCCTATATTGGGTTTGATGTGACTCGGCTAATTGTTTGATTTGCCTGTCGTTAAAACCAAGGAATGATAAGCGTAAGCCCGCATTGCGCACCAAATCTTTGTAGCGGCCTTGGCCGTTTGCTTTGGCGGTGTCCATAGCGAGCAGATAGTCATCCTGGGCGTTGATTAAATCGGGGGAATAGATCTCGTAGATCAGCTGGTCTTTCTTTACGGTATCACCCACGGATTTGATCATCAGTTTTTCAATCCAGCCAGTAACGCGGGCATGGATATGGGTGATTTGGCTTTCGTCATAGTCGATTTGACCGACGGTTTCGACAAATTTCCACAGTGTGTCGCGTTCAACCTTGGCCACCTTTAACGCCAACGCTTGCTGCATGCTGCCGGATACATTGATGTTGATTTCTTGGGTATTACCGCCCGTTTCGACCTTTTCTAAGTTCATACCGCAGATAGGGCAAGTGCCGGGTACATCACTGATAATGTGGGCATGCATAGGGCAAACGTACTTGATTGTTGTCACATGATTTTGGGCTTTAACTAAACTGTCGGCCTTAGGTGTTGGGGTATCGAATACCTGACTCGCAGCTTTGGCGGCAGAGGTTTGCCCATGCTCAGAGGCTTGGTGATCTGCGGCTTGATGCTGTGCATGCTCGGCCGCAGGGTTCGCGGCATCGAGTTTCTCAACTAAAAACATATTGCACTTAGGGCAGCGACCCGGCTCATGGCTGAGCACTTCGGGATGCATAGGGCAAGTGTAGGTTTTCACTTGATTTAACGGATTATTCTTAGGCGCAGTTGCAGAGTTTACTGCCGCTTCGGTCGCCGTGGGCTCTTGTGTGTTAGTCAGCTGGGCATGGCTCAACCAAGGCGTACTAATGAGCAAGCTACTCAAGATCAGTACGGCCTTAGGGGCCTGCTTTTTTACTGTATTAAATTGGTTCATATGCCTCATCTCCAGCCTAGCTTAGTGGTGTTCGTGCGCGTTGTGCATCGTACCTTCAGCCATTTTTACTTCCGTCGCCTTTGGTTCTAAGTCCATGCCACATTTAGGGCAAGTATCGCCTTTATTGCCAGTCACTTCGGGGTGCATAGGGCAAACATAGGTTTGTGCTTGTTGCGGTGGATTTGCATTGTCGTGTTGATGTTCGTGCGGCGCAGCCGTGGCAAACACGCTAGTGCTGGTCAGCAAGAATGCGATTAAGGCGAGATTAGTTAGTGTTTTCATATTATTCACTCCATCGGATTAACGGCCGAATATGAGCGCATAAACGTCTGTGAGCACAGTGGTTCAAAGCGGTTCGCTTTGATAGACGGATTGATGCCACAACTTGGCATTCGGCTCAGTTAACAACGTTTTGCTAGACTCGGGTGCACGATTTAACGATAAGGCACCACAATAAACGGCTAAATTTGGCGTTAGCTTAGGGCTAACTGGATTGTCGTTTTAGCTTGGCTTCTTTAGGGCGATTTGCCCATTAAGCGCAAAGTAGGCCTAGGCTATCGGAGGTTTAAAGGCCGAAGACAAAGAGATCGAGTGGAAATGAGGCATAGGAGTGGCCATTGCAGTATCGCTCATGCTCACACTTGGCCAGAGGTGTGGGCTGAATAGAGTGCCAGCGACTGAAATCGTCAAACAATGACCACAATCATTTGAACATGATGTGGTGCCATCACAGCAATGCTGTTTCGCGCCGGGAAGCATTTTATCGTTGCAGCAATCCGCGTTGGCCATTGAATGTGAGTCAGAAGGATTCTCAGTGTTCATCTGCATCATGGCAGCATGGTGCATTTGGGGGGAAGCTTCATGATTCATCGCACTCATATCCATAGTGTGCGGCACCATGGCGTGACCATTAGACACAACACTTTGCCCGACGAGTGCGAGTAAAGTGAACATGACTAAAAAGTAACGACCGAGTGTGTGATGCATAAGTATTCCAAATGATGAACGGCTCGAGTCTAGCATAGAGGCATTATGCTGTAATGATTTAACTCACATTTCAGCACATGCCTCAAATTAAATATTTTGCTTTTCTAAATTAGAAAGCGGGATTGCTGACTAACATTTTCGCCATCAGCTGGCTGTGGCTTTGCAGTGGATATTCGCCCGCTTTGTCACCATTAATACTGAGTTGAATCGTTGGATATTTAATAAATTGGCGCGCTTCAGCTTCAGTCATTATTTTGGGCTGGGTGATTTGGTAGCTATCACTCGCCTTCACATCCAGCACTAAGTAAAGCGGCGCTGATTTAACCCAGTTACCACTATCATCGGCGCGATAATCAAATATATCCTGATATTTTAGCTCGAGCAGTACTTTCCCTGCGGAGAGTTGGATAGGTTTAAAGGGCGTCGCTGGCACACCATTGATACTGATAACACTGAGCGAATCTGTGCTTTTTAAGCTAGCGGCTGTGACAGTGGTGCTACTTAATAAGGCACCGATAACGAAAGTTAGGCCTAGTAAGCTTTTGTTCAATAAAGAGGTTTTCATAATAAACTCCAAAAATTCTCTGTACCTCGTTGCGGTGCGGATATGCAGCGGCGCAATCATAGGTGTTTAGTCGGTTTTACGTTGTAAAAAACGAAAGACGTTACAGTGAATTGGAGGTGGGAGGCGGCGTAGTGAGTCCAAGATCGGCAGTTTGCATCGCCCAGCCTTGGATGGCAATACGCTTGCTTGCTGGGTTGGCGAAGGCCAGTTTTAGCGCTGCAGGCTCAATGAAAAGTGATGATAGACAATGGATTTGGCAATGATTTGTCATGCTATCTTGGCAGTGTTGCAAGCAATCGGATGCAGAACAATCTGGCATGGTGCAGTTCATTTCTGCATCCATCATCAGCATGGTTTGACTGCTGTGGCCATTGGTATTGGCTGAAGTTGGCATAGCACTCACCATCGCCGATTGGGCGATTAGCGAAAATAACACTGCTATGGTGATCCAAAATTTAGCCATGATAACTCGGAAAATTGATTGCTTACCCTTAGAGACCTTAGTTAGCCCGATAAAGTTTCATATCGCGTTCAATTTTTTAATTTCTAATGATTTATTCCTGGCCACTTCTAATAATTAAACAAAACGTCGTTTAGATCACATTTCTATTTTCTAGAAATGATTTCAATAGTTATTGATTCTCAAAGGGGAAATCTCATCGCGATAATCGCTAACTTGCGATTATGGGATGATTGCATTAGCTTTAGTTAAAGTGCATTGCAGCTCAGCTAGCGGTTTTTACCAAATGTCGTCCTAATAGTTAGAGCTAAGTCTCATTTTGCGCTTTTAAGGTTAATTTAATCGGCAAATTTCGGCTTAAAATCAAATTTCTAATAAATGAAAGAACATAAACTAGTCTTATAAAAACTAATTTTGACAATTTTTGGAGATAGAGTGATGAACTGGCGTGCACTATTTAAACCTAGCGCAAAATATTCAATCCTGGCGCTACTGGTCGTCGGTATTGTTATCGGTGTTGTGGGCTATTTCGCAACCCAAACAACCTTACATGCAACCAGCCAAGACGCATTCTGTATGAGCTGCCACAGCCAACATTCATTGAAAGATGAAGTGATGGCGTCTGCCCACGGTAACAACCGTGTGGGTATCGTGGTTCAGTGTCAGCAATGTCACATCGCACAGGAACCATTCCAATACCTGAAGAAAAAGATCATCGTTTCTAAGGACGTTATTGGTTTCTTAACTATCGATGGCTTTAACACGCAAGCATGGTTAGATGAAAACCGTAAAGAACAAGCTGAGTTAGCGCGTGATTACCTTCGTGCAATCGATTCTTCAACCTGTCAAAACTGTCACAACCGTATTTATGAAAACCAATCAGAAAATATGAGCAAAATGGCAGTGAGAATGCACAGCAATAACTTCAAGAAAGCCCCAGAAGATAGAAAAACCTGTATCGACTGTCACAAAGGCGTCGCTCACCCTTACCCTAAAGGATAAGGTTTAACGGTTAACTTACGTTATCGTTAGTCATTAAAAAGCCCTCTGTTGAGGGCTTTTTGCTGTCCGTGTCTGAGTACCTGACGGTGCCTAAATGTTAGGTTAACTCGCTGGAGTCATCACTTTTTGTCGATAAGCTAACAGGCTAAAAATACCGAAGATAAATACTTGCAGATAATCAAGCTTTGTTAATGGCAGTAAGGTCTTAAATAGCATGTGGAAAATGGCCACTTGGAAGCAGTGCATCATGCAGGTTATGCCAAACAGGATATTCAAAATAATCGCCACATTACCTTCAAATGGCATAACCAAGTTGTAGGCCATCATCAACCAAGCGATGAGGGTAATGGCTTTACCTAGGTTAATCAGCAAGGGCATGGCTTTCATCTTCGATAGGTTCGGCAGTGTTGTCGGCTTGATATTGATATAAGCGGTAACTCACTTGCCCCGCATTCTTTTCTTTCAAGGCGTGCCAGCTAGATGGAATGGCCAGTTGGGTTAATTCAGATTCGATCTCGACATAAATCAGCGCGCCATCATTGAGCCAAGCTTGAGTATCGAGCAGTTGAATGGTCTTTTCTGCCAATCCTTTGCGAAAGGGTGGATCGATAAACACTACATCGAAACCTTGCTCGCAGCCCCTTTGCAACACCACTAAGGTATCGGCGTTGAGCACTTCGGCCTTATCGCATTTAAGGGTTTGCAGATTTTCTTTTAATTGCATGGCTGCGCCGCGTTGCAACTCGATAATCTTGGCGAAACTGGCATAGCGAGATAGGGCTTCGAGGGCTAAAGCGCCGCTGCCGCCGAAACAGTCGAGTACTCGCGCATTAACTAAGTCATTGGCAAGCCAGTTAAACAGGGTTTCGCGCACTCTGTCTGTTGTCGGGCGTAAACCTTCGAGATCTTGAATAGGTAAACGACGCGAACGCCATTGGCCCGCGATGATCCGCACTTGACCGCTCCCGGGTTTATTTTTGGCTGTTGGACTTTTGGTCACATTATTTTTGACCGTTCGATTCTTAACCAAAGTGCCCCCGTGATTTTGCCTGAAGAAAGAAAGTGGTAGACTATGCCACCTTAATAAAGGCCACTATTTTATATCAAAGTCTCACTAAAAGGTGATAAGGCTGAGCGAGCTTAGCTAATTGCCGACTTTTTGGGCGTAATTGCCGAGGCAATCTGGTATAACATCAGGGTCTTATTCAAAATTCAACACTGAAGTAGAGCGCTGGAATCACACATGGCAAAGAAAGGTTTTTTCTCCTGGTTTCGTAAAGATAAGTCACAAGATGAGGTCGTCGCTGAAACTCCAGTTGTTACTCCAACACAAGACACTGAAGCAGCAGAGCGTTTAGAACAAGAACACGCAGAGGCGCAACGTTTAGCTGCTGAGGCTGAGGCAGAGGCTCAAGCGGCCGCAGAAAGGCTGGCAGCAGAACAGTTAGCTGCCGAGCAGGCGCAAGCCGAGCGTATTGTCCAAGAACAAGCTGCAATCGAAGTTCAGCGTTTAGCCGAGCAACAAGCCGAAGCGGCGCGTCTGGCGGCGGCTCAGTTAGAAGCGGAACAACTTGCGAAAGTGCAAGCCGAGCGTATTGCTCAAGAGCAAGCGCAAATTGAAGCCCAACGTTTAGCCGAACAACAGGCCGAAGCGGCTCGTCTGGCGGCTGCTCAGCTAGAAGCTGAACAACTTGCTGCAAATAACTTAGCCGCTGAAAAAGCCGCTGCAGAGCAATTAGCCCAAGCGCATGCTAAGGCTGAAGCCGAGCGTATTGCCCACGAACAAGCACAAATCGAAGCTCAACGTTTAGCCGAGCAACAGGCCGAAGCGGCACGACTGGCGGCTGAACAAGCTGCAGCCGAGGAAGCTGAAAGTGCTCGTGTTGCCGCCGAACAAGCTGCCGCTGAAGCGTTAGCTGCGGAGCAACTCGCTGCTGAAGCATTAGCACGTGAGCAAGCAGAAGCGTTAGCGCAACAACAGGCCGAAGCTGCACAAACCGCTGGGCCCGTGACTGAATTGCAGCCAGAGCCGCAGGCGAGACCCGTTAAAGAAGGGCTATTTGCTCGTCTGAAACGTGGCTTGATGCGTACCAGCGAGAATATTGGCAGTGGTTTTATCGGCCTGTTCCGCGGCAAGAAAATCGATGATGATCTGTTTGAAGAACTCGAAGAACAGTTATTAATCGCCGATGTTGGCGTCGAAACAACCACGCGTTTGATCAAGAATTTGACCGAGCAAGCGTCGCGTAAGCAATTGAAAGATGCTGAAGCTTTATATGACTTGCTACGGGAAGAAATGCAGAAGACGCTCGATCCAGTCGCAATTCCGTTAGTGCCAGACAATGCAAATGGCCCATTTGTGATCTTAATGGTCGGCGTTAATGGTGTGGGTAAAACCACCACTATCGGCAAATTAGCCAAACAATATCAGAGCCAAGGTAAGTCTGTGATGTTAGCCGCGGGCGATACCTTCCGCGCAGCTGCGGTAGAGCAGCTACAGGTTTGGGGCCAACGTAATGATATTACTGTGATTGCCCAACACACAGGTGCCGACAGTGCATCAGTGCTGTTTGACGCTTTACAAGCCGCCAAGGCACGTAAAGTGGATGTGTTGATCGCCGACACTGCGGGTCGCCTGCAAAACAAAGCGCACTTGATGGAAGAATTGAAGAAAGTGGTGCGAGTGATGAAAAAGCTCGACCCAGATACGCCGCATGAGGTCATGCTGACATTAGATGCGAGCACAGGACAAAATGCGATTAGCCAAGCGCAATTATTCCAAGAAGCCGTAGGTGTAACGGGTATTACCATCAGCAAGTTAGACGGAACGGCTAAGGGCGGCGTGGTGTTTGCGATTGCCGACAAGTTTAATATTCCGATCCGTTACATAGGCGTGGGTGAGCAAATTGATGATTTGCGAACCTTCAATTCGAAAGAATTTATCGATGCCTTGTTCACTCAAGAAAAAGCGGATAGCTAATTTATGATTGATTTTCAGCAGGTCAGTAAGATTTATCCTGGCGGCCAAATGGCGCTGGAAGATGTGAATTTTCATCTTCAACAAGGTGAAATGGCATTTTTAACCGGCCACTCGGGTGCGGGTAAAAGTACGCTGTTGAAATTAATCACGGTTATCGAGCGGGCGACGACCGGTCGTGTCGCCATCAATGGCCACGACATCGCCAAAGTTAGCCCTAAACATGTGCCTTATTTGCGTCGGAATATCGGCATGATTTTCCAAAACCATCACCTATTGATGGACAGAAGCGTGTTCGACAATGTGGCCTTGCCGCTGGTGATTGAAGGTTTCTCTCACGGTGAAATCCGTAAGCGAGTGGCCGGCGCCCTCGACATGGTGGGTTTATATGGCAAAGAACGCCATAACCCGATTATGTTGTCTGGCGGTGAACAGCAACGCGTCGGCATTGCCCGCGCAATTGTGAACAAGCCGCCCTTACTGCTCGCCGATGAACCAACGGGTAACTTAGATCCTAAATTATCGATGGATATTTTGCGTCTGTTTGAAACCTTCAACGATGCAGGAACCAGCGTGTTAATCGCTACTCATGATTTAGGCTTAATCGCGCGGATGAAATATCGCACTTTCACCCTCAAACAGGGTCGTATGTTGGGCGCACAGGAGTTGCATCCTAGCGTGCATACGCGTGCGCCGACGAATAGAGGTGAAGGGCAATGAGCGACAGCGCTAAATTAACCCGCAGTAAGTTACCTCTGTCTGGGCGGATTGTGATGTTCTTTATTCGCCACGTTCAGCAAGCGATGGCGAGTATGGGAGAACTCTGGCGCAACCCAGTGTCTTCCGTGATGACAATGGCAGTATTGGGTGTGAGCCTGAGTTTGCCTGCGGCATTGCAAGTGTTAGTTAAAAACGCTGAGACCATTACCAGCTCGTGGAACAGCGCTGCGGAGATCTCTTTGTTTATCGAAGACAATCGTAGCGATCAAACCATTCAGAGCCTGCTGACGCGGATTCGGACTTATTCCGAAGTGGATAAAGTGCAGTACATAGATAAAAACCAAGCTCTAGAAGAGTTTCAACGTCTGTCTGGTTTTGGCGAGGCCTTGGCCTATTTAGATAAAAACCCTCTGCCAGCGGTCATTACCGTCACACCGACACCGCGTTATTCAACGCCAGTGGGCGCCCGTGAACTCTTGACTAAGCTAGAGCGCGAGCCTGAGATTAGCTTTGGCCGTTTAGATATCGAATGGCTAGAGCGGTTACAGGCGGTAGTGCGTCTTCTTGAACGCACTGTGATGGCGATTGCCGCATTACTCGTGCTGGCTGTGGTCTTAGTGATAGGCAATACGATTCGCTTAGCGATTATGAATCGACGCAGCGAAATCGAAGTGATGAAGCTTGTTGGGGCAACCGAAGCCTTTATTCAGCGTCCATTCCTCTACACTGGGATTTGGTACGGGGTGATTGGCGGCATATTGGCTTGGCTGATCATTAACTTATTAGTGTGGTATCTCGATTCGGCTCTTGCCGAGCTGTTGGGCTTATATGGCAGTCAGCTCGAGATGAAATCGCTCACTTTTACTGAACTGCTGCAATTGGTTGGACTGGCGTCATTTTTAGGTTGGTTAGGTTCGTATTTGTCTGTACGCCAGCATTTACGGTCGATTGAACCTTCATAATAATCAGTCGATTAAACTAAAAAAAGTGATGAAAAAAATGCTGAGGAATGAACTTTTGTTCACTTGCAATGTCTACTTCAGCGAGGTAAAAAGGGTATCGCAAACGAGCTGAGGTTGACATACTCTGTCAATTAGCCGATAGTTCGTGAGCTTATTCTTAGGGTATTTTGTTATTGAACCTTAGAATGCACTCGTAAGTAGTCTGATAAATGTAGGAGAGCGAATGACCTTTCAAACGCAATCAATGGCACTGACAGTCCCACAGGGCGCCAGTAGTCTAGAAGCTTATATCCATTCAGTGACTAGCATCAGCATGCTGGACGCTGAGGCTGAGTATGAGTTGGCCAAGCGTTTACAGGAAACTGGTGATCTACAAGCTGCGAAGCAACTGATTATGTCGCACTTACGTTTTGTAGTGCACGTTGCAAAGGGCTATTCAGGCTATGGTTTGCCACAGGCAGACCTGATCCAAGAAGGCAACATAGGCTTGATGAAAGCGGTTAAACGCTTCGATCCCGATGTTGGCGTGCGTCTAGTGTCTTTTGCTGTGCACTGGATCAAAGCTGAAATTCATGAATATGTGCTGAAAAACTGGCGCATTGTTAAAGTCGCGACCACTAAAGCGCAACGTAAGTTGTTCTTTAACATCCGTAAAGCGAAAAAACGCTTAGGTTGGTTCAGCGATGCAGAAGTCACTATGGTGGCTGAAAATTTAGGTGTGTCTAAGGCCGATGTGACCGAAATGGAATCACGTATGGCTGCGCAAGATCCGGCATTTGATTTAACCAATGATCAAGACGAGGAGCATGATTTTGCCCCAGTCCATTATTTGGAAGATCATTCATCGGATTTAGCGGAAAACATTGAAAACGATAACTGGGAATCGAATGCCCAAGGTCGTTTATTATCGGCCATCAAAACCTTAGACGAACGCAGCCAGCATATTCTGCGCGCCCGTTGGTTAGATGACGATAAAACCACACTGCAAGAACTTGCAGAGACTTATCAAGTGTCGGCTGAACGTATTCGCCAACTTGAGAAAAATGCCATGAACAAGCTGAAAGCTTGCATGGAAGCCTAAGTCGCATCACGTTTAAGGTGACAGTGATTTAGCCATAAAAAAACCTGCTACGGCAGGTTTTTTTATGGGTGAAATTTGGCTTGATGACGTTGTCAGTGTTTAACAAGATTAGCTATCAAGGCTTTTCTATTTACTTTCAGCCCTGTCTGCTCATGATTTTCTGGCCATACATAATATTGTCTTGGGCGTTTGAAGCGGGCGATTTTTTCGGCGAGGAACAATTCGAGTTCATTGGCAATCGACTCTGTGTGATGAGTTAAACTGCCGCGAAGGATAGCGGCGGGGAGATTGCTAAATTGTGCATCGGGGATGGCGAAAACGATAGCATCATCTATTTGTGGGTGCTGTTTAAGCGCGGCTTCGATTTCTTCTGGTTGGATATTTTCGCCGCCACAAATGAACATGTTATCGACGCGACCAAGGATGTGTAGATTGCCATTTTCGTCCCATTCGCCCCTGTCTTTGGTGTAAAACCAGCCTTCTTGATCCACGCCAGCTTGTATTCCCTCTGGGGTGAGGTAGCCGATAAACAGGCATTCGCCGCGCACCCAAATCACACTGTCTTCGATTTTAAGCTCACGCTTGGGGAGTAATTTGCCACTGCTGCCGTCGCTTAATGCGGGACCTGTGGTGATCTGCGAGCCCATTTCTGTCATGCCGTAACTCGTGTAACTGGCGATATTGCGTTGCTTAAGCTGCGCGAGTAAGTCTAGCGAGACTGCGCCGCCGCCAAGTACTAAGGCTTTGATACTTTTAAGTTTGCTGCTTGTGTCGGCTAATAACTTGCTCAGTTGTGCTGGCACCAAAGAGAGGTGGGTCAGCTTATCTTGGTCAATTTGCTGACTAAGACTTAGCGCTTGGTCTGGCATAACAACAGTGGCACCGACTAAGGCACAGCGGTTTAATATCGCTAGACCACCGATGTGGAATAATGGCAAGGAGAGCAGCCAAGCATCATCTTGTTTGAGCGCGATTAAGCTGCGAGCGCCTTCGGCATTGGCAATATGGTTGGCTAAGCAATGGACCGCCGCTTTTGGAAAACCGCTAGAACCCGACGTTAAAATCACATTGGCAGGGCGGGTAATATCGACAGGCTGAGCTGACTCTTTGCTGAGGCGATTAAAATCTAAGGCTAGTTGGCTGCAATTTTGCAGATCAGAAATCTCAGCCCGCCACACATAGCGGATCTGATGTTCATCGATTAAACCTTGGATCTGCGCGAGAGGAAAACGAGGTGAGATAGGAAAAAAGATCGCCCCGATATCGATGCAGGCCCAATAGAGGCAAATCATCTGGAGATTATTCACTGCAATACAGGCGAGTGGCTCATCCTCTGCGATGCCTGCAGCTCTTAGCTGCTGACCCAGTGCGATAACGCGCTGGCTAAGCTCAGAGTAACGAATGTTTTGTCCAGCTAACTTGATAGCCGTCTGCTGTGGAAACGCCAACGCGGCTTGGTGCACGGGTGGCAGTGCTAGCAACTTCGATAGGCGTTTGTCAGACAAACTAGTTTTCCTCACGCTTGGCTGCACCCAAATCACTTTGCTGCGTTGAATCAATGGCGTGTTGTGCAATGAGTTCAAGTTGGGCGAGTGTGAGGCAGTGTTTTTTACCCGATGACACGATTAAATCTTGGCTAAAGGCGCTGAGGGTATCGAGTCCTGGGATTTCATCGGGAGTGAGAATCGCGGCTAAATGGGCGAGATCGCTAATGCCTAAACTGCTTTCAAGACTCGAACTGATAATGCAACGCACGCCATAGCTTTGCGCCGTATCGATTAAATGGGCTAGCTTTTCAATACTGCCGAGCAGCATAGGTTTGATGACGAGCGCAGTCAGGCCATTTTGCATTACAAACTGATAATCGGGATCGTTAAGCGATTCATCGAGGGCGTAGGGCATACCAATCGCTTGATAAAATTCCAGATTATCCTGTGGATTCTGGCAAGGCTCTTCTATGTATTCGATGGTGTCTAGGGGCAGACAAGCGGCAAATTCGATGGCTTGTTCTAGTGTAAAACCACGGTTCGCGTCTAAACGCAATTTGAGATCGGGGCGGGTACGTAAAATGCCATAAATCAGGCTCAGTTCATCTTCGATCGAAGTCTGCGCGACTTTAACTTTCACCGAGTGAACATGCATGCCGAGCGCCGCAATCTTGTTATCGAGCAAGTCATTGCCCGCATCCGTTGGATGATAAATCAAAGGGACGGTGGCAGTTTGTGGACGAATGGCATCGAGTTTGCCCATTAACTTGGCATGCAACAGACTTAAACCGAAGGCCAAGGAAGGGTAAGGGCTTTGCTCGGCGTAATCCAGCAGGGTATCGATATGCTGACCGCCGAGCCGGGGTAATAACTCGGTTAACGCCGTTTGCACTTGAGCCAGTGTTTCGCGGCTAAATCCCACTAAGACTTGTTCATCGACATCTATGCCAGAGAGTGGGGCGATTTCAACTTCGACTTGTCTGTATTCGCCACCAACATTCGCGTTGGCGCAGGCTTGCAATACTAATCCAGCCCTGCGGTCGATGCGTTGCTTGCCTACGGGCAATAATACATCGAGCGGTAGTCGATATTGATACAGGTTAAGCGAAGTTAAGATCATATATTTCCTACATTTTAATTCTGTTATTTACCCAAGCAGCTTAACTATTTTTGTGATTAATGCCTCGGGAGCTGCTTGGTGTATGTTGTGTCCGGCGTCGCTAATACTGTGGACGAGAATAGGTGCGTGTAATTGCCACTCTTGGGCGAGGGCGTGAAACTTGGCATCTTGGCTGCCCGCAAAGAAATGGCATTCACAGGCAAGCTGCGAAGGCACATCCCACATCGATGCTTGGCGCGCAAGTGAAGTGGCTAAGAATACCTCTTTAAGCAGCTGTTTAGGATGCAGATCTAAGACGGCAGATCTCTGCTCAATTAAGGCTTTACGTTTGGCCGCAGTCATGTCGGCAAACACGGGCTGCTGATACCACAAGTTTAAAAAATCTTTGCTAGCCAGATGCAATAAACGCTCGGCCCACTGGGTATCATTCTTGGTTCTGGCCGTTTTTTCTTGCGGGTCTGCGAGCCCTGGGTGGCAGGATTCGAGGTTCAGACTTAACAAGCGCTGCGGATAGGCTTTTGCAAGGTGCAAGGCAATACGCCCGCCTAAGGAATAACCGTAGAGATGAAACGGTTCGGGACTTGGATTAAGGCTATCGAGCCGCGTCATTATGTTTTCGACGCAAAAGTCGAAATCGAGCTTAGCCTCAGTCGGCCCTTCAGCTTGATTATCTCCATGGCCAGGCAGATCCAAACAAATACAATGGAAGTGCTGGCTTAGCGCAGGCATTAACGGCAACCAGTCCGCCTTAGTACCCAAAAAGCCATGCAGTAGCACTAAGGTCGGTAGTGAAGGATCGCCGTAACGGGCCATGGTTGGCATTAGCTTTGTTTCACCCAAAGGTTGAGCGCGGCGATTTGGTCGCTGGCTTGGTTTTGGCTCACATTGACTTCAATGATCGAAGCCCCCTGAAAATCCAGTGCTTCATTATAACTATCTTGAAAATCGGCTAAATTATCCACTTGATTATAGGGCAAATTAAACATGGCTGCGGCGTAGCCAAATTCTAAGCCGTGGCTGAGTCGATAATAATCACTGCGGACTTGTTCATTGGGAACCGGCAATAAGTTAAAGATATTGCCACCATCGTTATTGAGGATCACGATCACCAGCGGGCTGGTTAAGCCTTTGGCGATGGCCAGCGAGTTAAGATCGTGCAGTTGTGATAAATCACCGATGATCAAACTGGTGGGCTTGCCTTCGTGGGCCGCAATGCCGCAAGCGGTGGCGAGCAAGCCGTCAATACCAGAGGCGCCACGGTTGGTATAAGTGGTCGCTGTGCAGCAACTAACTGGGGCGTACATGTCATACAAGCGTACAGGCAGGCTGTTGCCGATAAAAAGCTGCTGTTCTAAGGGGCGAGTGTTAGCGATGGCGCGTATCACTTGCGCTTCACCAAATTCCCCTTGATCGATGTTGCGCACAAATAAGTTATGCAATTCATCGTTATAGGTGATTAAGGTATTCGCCCAGTTCGCTGAGGATGAACGATACCAGTTCAAGGCCGCAAACTGCTCTGCATTGGCATGCCAAATGTGCTTCGCATTGTGGCTCGGATCTAGCCTGTCTTGCTCGGGTAACACCTGCCAGTAGCTGTGCCAATTCTGCTCAGCAAGATAACCTATCACCCGTTTTGACAATAAACGGCCGCCGAACACGAGTACGCGATCCGCTTCCTGTAATAGATTGCGCGCCTTTGGATGTTGTAGCAGTTGGTCGATATTGCCTATTGCCGCGGGATGTTGGCGCAGTTGCGACTGGGCATCGGTAAGCAAAGGCCAGCCAATTTTTTGCGATAACGCGATAAGCTGCTGTGGATCTTGCTCGGGCGTGAGTGTACCGACAACGATCACGCCTTTACCGTGGACGAACCGCATGATGGCATCGTCACTGGGGCTGCTCAATTGTTTGCACTTGCCGTATTGGGTATACGGGCGGGCGAGTTGCAGCCAAGTTTGCAGTGGTTTGAGGTAAGGCGATTCGGCATCGAGAATCACGCCACTGAGTTCACTCGGATACAAGGGCTCGCGATACATGCAGTTGATGTGCACTGGACGAGTTTGATTCGCCACCGCTTCATCCACTGTGGTGAGCAAGGCCTGCGGTGCGATATGCGTATCTGGCGTTGGCAGATTCACTTGGGTAGCGTAATTCGCAAAAATCCCCGGTTGGACTATGGCTTGATTGGCGCCGCAGCCGAGTAATTCGGGTGGACGATCGCCGCTTAAGACGATCAAAGGCACGTGGGTTAGCCAAGCTTCAACAATCGCAGGATACAAGTTAGCGACGGCGGTGCCCGAGGTGGTGATGATAGCGACCGGTGCGCGGCTGGCTTTTGCCAGACCTAAGGCCATAAAGCCGAGTCCACGTTCGTCAAAATGCAGGTGACGCTGGAGTTTAGTTTGCTGGGCGGCGGCGAGGGTTAACGGCGTCGAGCGCGAGCCCGGTGCCATACACACATGTTGCACGCCAAGACGTGCCAACTCCTCAAGAATAAGGGCTCCCCAAATAAGATTAAGAGTGGCTGTATTTTCGGTCCGCATAGCTGAATCTATTAGGATAAAGATGGGCTTAGTGTAACGTGTTTATGCCCCAAGATGTATGCTTGGCTTAACAATTCTCGGCGGGTTTGTATGGGGGCTGAGGTGGAGCCTAAGCTAAGGCAAGGGATGCCTATCACCTCTGTACAGTGGCTAGTCTATGGGTTGTGTAAGCTGCTTTGGGCTAAATAATATGGTCAACAATCTTTTTAATCTGTCCACTTAGCCACACTAAATCATCATTCACTTTGCTTGGCTGATTTTTTTGCACTAAGAAAATGGTTGGCGCTTCGGCATGAGCATATAAACGTTCGGCTTCGAGTTGCGATAGCTGGCATGTGTGCAGTTCAGCCACATCACTTACCATCTCGTAAACCACGCGGTAGGGCAATAACGACAGTGCCTGACTCTCTCCTAGGTATTCAAACAAACTTGAAATACTGGTAATAGTAATTTCAGTATTGAGTTTAATGTTGCTCTTCAGACAAAACTCTTGGTAAGGACTGAGCTTAGAACTGGGATTACCAAGGTCGGTATTCACATAGGGATATTCTGCAATCGTCTCTAAAGTGATTTCCCGTTTGAAAATAGGATGATTACGGCTCGCAAGAAGGTAAACCTTATCCATGCTTTGCAAAGTGGTCGTCAGGAGTTTATCGCCAAAGGCGGCCACATCAGCCGTGCTTTTATTGCAGCAAATGCCCAGCGTAGTATCACCGTTAATAATGTCTTGGGTCGTATGCATAGACCAAGGGGTGATATTAATGTGCATCAGCTTCTGTTCATCTTTAATGGCCTGCATTAACGCTTTCGGAAAAGCGTAAGCAATCAAGCCGGGAGCAGCAATCTCGATATGCGTTTTCACTAAGTTAGCATTTGCGGCTCTGGCCTTATGAAACTTATCAGTACATTCAATGGCTTCTTTCGCGATTGGATATAAATGGGTCGCAAACTCATTGGGGAATAGTCCGTATTTACGACGAATGAAAAGTTCATCACCAAAAATTTCCCGTAGATTTTTAAGGCTACGACTAATTTTAGGAGCCGGAATATCAAGAGCCTTAGATACGTATGTTGCAGACTTGTTCTCATATAATGAAACGAGTATTTTCAAACTCAGAATATCTAGGCCATCCATGTTACTAATGTGCATTTTTTATATCCCTTTTATCGAGCAAATACTTTAAAGAACGATTAATTATGGCGTCATTAAATAAATTTAATGTGAAACATATCTCAACTTCAAAACTATAATATCGCAGTCTGCTAGTGTCGTTTTTAGATTTAATATTTTTTATATTTCAAAATGTGATAAAGATAAATTTGGAATTTTAAAAGGTGAAATTCATTTAATTGAATTTCACATTGGCGATTATCAATTATCTATTTTTACATTCAAGATTTGCGCTAAATGGTAATGAGATCGAATTCTTAACTTATTGTTTATTATTAAATTGCCATTGTTAAATGTGATCGTGTTCAAAAAAAATAAAACGCTTCACGTTAATACTAAAGTTGCGTTAAAAGAGATAACAAAAAATAAATAGGTTATTGGAGGCGTTATGAATACTTCAGTCATTCTCAGCTATGCGTTTATGTATTTCGTGCTGTTTGTAGCAGTGCCATTTGTTTTTGTCATGTTCGTCATGACCTGCATTAAGTTTTTTAAAGCAGGCCCCGATGAGGCAGAACATCATGAAATGAAACTTAAACCAGTACTGTTCGATAAACAAAGTTTTAACTTTTTTAAATCGTTAAAAACCGTAGTGGAAGGCAAATACGATGTTTGCTGTAATGTCCCGCTAGACACCGTATTTGAAATGGACCAGCATGACGCTGATTTAAATCACGAGTGCCGACTAGACTATGTGTTAATAGATCATGACTCATCTGAAGTGAAAATGGTGATCAGTGATTTTGGCAAAGAACACAACTCGCCAATGAAAAAGCTGTTTAGTAAGTTCAATATCAACTTTATTGAAATGAACCAACATAAACAGTGGGATACACAGAGCCTAAAGCAAGCGTTAGCCGTCTGATCCGACCGTCGGGTTCGGGTAACTCCGAACCCTGACACTCCTCTTCTCCCTTCCCAAAATAAATGTGAGGACTCCCTATGTCCAAAAGACAATGGCTGTGGTCGATTCGCTTGGGTGCAATTGCATTGCTTTTAAGCTTTGGTGCGACAAGTGCCGAGTCGGCCTTTCAAATTAACAGTGACACGACTTGTATGAAGTGCCACAAACGTAACGGTCAAATGTTAGGGCATCACGGCCAAGATGCGATGAAAATGACCTGTTCAACCTGTCATGGTGAAAAAGGCGACCACCCTAAAAAGCCGAATGATATCGTAGTGTTTGGTATGAAAGATGGCTCGGAGCTTGATACTCAGCTCGCCGTTTGTCACAAGTGCCATACACAGCGAAAACTGGGTGAAACCGAATGGACGCATAATGTGCACGCACAAAAAGTGCCCTGTGCCGCCTGTCATAAATTACATAGCCCAACCGAACCTATGGCAGACATGACGCCAAAAGTTCGCAGTGAGCTGTGCCGCAATTGCCATAGTGGCCAGTAGGGGTAGGTTATGGAAAATTCAAAAAGAAGATTTCTAAAAGGCACATGTGCCTTATTTGCTGGCGCTACGGGCGCATCACTGCTCGCCACAGTGAATGCCGCTGAAGGTGCTAAAGCAGAGTCAGATATTAAATATGCGATGATTCATGATGAAACTAAGTGTATTGGTTGCCGCGCATGTGAAGTGGCATGTCGTGAAACCAATCAAGTGCCAGAAGGGGTTTCTCGGGTCAGGATTGAGCAAACTGGACCGTTCGGTGAGTATCCGAATGAGTATTATCACTTTAGCCGTGTTTCTTGCCAGCATTGTGAAGATGCACCTTGTGTCAACGTGTGCCCAACGGGGGCTGCCTTTATTGATAAAGAAACCGGCATAGTGTCAGTCAATGCGTGGAAATGTGTCGGCTGCCAATATTGTATTGCGGCTTGCCCTTACAAAATTCGTTTTATTAATCCAGTCACCCACGCGGCGGATAAGTGTGATTTCTGCCGTGAGACGAATCTTGCGCAAGGTAAACAGCCTGCCTGCGTTGAGGCTTGTCCGACTAAGGCGTTAGTGTTCGGTAATTTAAAAGATCCAACGTCTGAGTTAGTACAAGTGCTGCGCGCTAACCCAACTCAACGCGCGAAAGTCGCCCTCGGAACGCGACCTAAGTTGTTCCGTATCCTGGCAAAATCCGGGGAGGTGATACTATGAGTGCCCTACATTTTGATACCTTAGTCTGGCATTGGCCGATTGCAATTTACCTGTTTTTAGCGGGTGTATCAGCAGGGGCTATGTTCTTTGCCGTACTGTTGAAACATTTTGTTTTGAAGCAAAACGCCTATCAGTCTGGTTTTATACGTGCCGCCTGTATTGTCGCCCCAGTCGCCGTAATGGCGGGCTTAGGCATATTGGTCGCAGATTTAACTAAACCCCTCGATTTCTGGAAGATTTTGGTGTTTTACAATCCTAAATCTGTGATGTCGATGGGTGTACTTATTCTGTTGATTTACCAAGTGTTTATGTTTATGTGGATTGGGTTGATCTTTCGCAAACCTGTCGATGCTTGGTGTGAATCGCGTTTCCCTATCGTCCTTAAACTGACGGCTTTGCTAGCTCGGTTTGAGGCGACGATTACGGGATTACTGGTGATTCTATCCTTAGCATTGGGCGCGTATACCGGCTTCTTGTTATCTGCGTTACCTGGTTATCCCATGCTGAAAAATCCTGTGCTGCCTTTACTGTTCTTGGTATCAGGGCTGTCTTCCGGTGCGGCATCTTCTTTACTCGGTGGCGTGTTGATGAATGGCAAACCGAATGACAAAGAGGTGCACTTTATCCACAAGGTTGAAATTCCACTAATTTTAGTCGAAATCGTGCTGATTTTTACCTTCTTTATGGGCTTAGTACTAACAGGTGGACAGAGTAAAATTGCCGCCTTTAATGCCTTAGGTTATGGCTTCTGGGGCTGGATTTTCTGGGTAGGGATTATCGGACTCGGTTTATCAGGCCCGTTAGCGATGAACCTGTTTATGACCACGACGTCGAAACGCAAATGGGCTTATGTAGCAGGGACGGCTTGCTTGAGCTTAATCGGGGTGTTATTGCTGCGTAACTTCATACTGTACACAGGACAAATGACGATCGCTTAAGGTGCGAACGCTTCATTCAAGACGAACAAGATGATAATAATCAAGGAAATCGACGGATCGCGGAAACAATGTCAAAGGAAAACATTGTAGATGAGGCCCTTGCGGCGCTGGCTGAGCTCTCAAGGGGTAAGTCTAGTCGCGGTTGGTTGTGTAACAGGGAGGTCGCTGGGCAAGGATGCCATATTTTACACTTCAATATTTTGCCCTGCCTCCAAATGGGCCTCGCCACCTCTATTCCTTAGGGTGGCGTTTCTTGCTTTAGGGCCACTCGATTTAAGTTACTCGCCTAAATTATTAATCCACTCACTCATCACTACATGGGTTTTGATCTTGATGATGTCAGTGTGAGTGTCGATATATTCACGGATCTCATGCAGGCGGCGCATTGAGGGTGCATGCACGTACACGAGTAAATCCATATCACCGGAAATACCACGGCAAGTGATCACTTCGGGGATCGCTTGGAATACGTGTACTACGTCGGCGCAACGTGGACATTGATGCTGGATTTCGAAGTAAGCCGACACCCCTTCTTTTTGCGACTCACTCAAGAGCACTTGATAGCCACGGATCACCCCAGTCTGTTCGAGTTTTTTAATCCGCTCGGCTACCGCGCTGCGGGAAAGGTTCACCTGTTCGGCAATATTCGACACGCTCTGGCGTGCATCCTGACGCAAACTATGAATGATGGCGGTATCGAATTTATCCAAGGGTGACTCCAGTGAAAATGGCTATATTGGATCTGTGTGCAATTTTGCCATTGGTTTGAATGGCAACAGAATTTACTGAGTATTTGAGCTTATAATTTCACCACACCTTAAGCTGGCCGTCATTTTGATGGAAATAACGCTATTTGCCGTGATTTTGCCGGTATTGGACGTGGAGAACACTGAAATTAACGGCAGATTGTGGGGCAAAATCTCACTATACTGACAGCTCAAATACCACAGAATATTAACAGATGAATTCAAATAGCGGAACTATAGGTCGTTGGCAAGGTGCGGGTCTAATGGCGACCACTTTGCTCGGTACTGGGGTGTTTATTTTGCCTCAGATGACAATTGAAAAAGCGCAATCTGGCGCGCTAGTCGCATGGATATTGCTCACCTTAGCCATTATTCCTGTGGCGCTGGTCTTTGGTCGTTTAGCGAGTGTATTTCCCCATGCTGCTGGCCCCGCTTACTTTGTCGAAAAAGCCTTTGGTCGCACCGCTGGTCGAACAATTGGACTGATCTTTTTACTTGTTGTGCCCATGGGCGCCCCCGCCGCGATTTTGATGACCTTTCAGTTTGTGAATGCCTTAATGCCGATATCGGGTTGGTCCAAGGTCGGTGTTGAAGTATTAGTGATTTTTGGCCTGTTCCTGATTAATTTAAGGGGCATTCAAGTGTCGGCCAAGCTACAATTTGGCTTAACGCTGTGCATAGTGGCCGTCGTTGTCCTCTTATTTGGCGCAAGCAGTTTTCAGCCCGGTCATCTGACAACACTCGCCAGCCATGGTATGCCTGAAATGCCGACTGTGATGATTGCCGCTGGCATCGCTTTTTGGAGTTTCTTGGGCATAGAAGCGATGACGCATCTGGCCGATGATTTTCGCCGTCCGCAGCAGGATATGATCCCCGCTATGATGATGGGTACTGTGCTGGTGGGCGTCATTTATGTGGCTTGTACACTATTACTACTGTTAGTACCGACGGATAAAAGCGTCGCTATGATCGGCGTGTTTGATCAGTTGCTTGGTGGTTACGGCGCGCAAGTGATTGGCGTGTTGGGGATTGCAAGTGGATTGGCAACCGTGAACGTGTATTCGGCCAGTGCGGCACGTTTAGTGTGGAGCTTTAGTTGTGAAGGCATTTTGCCGCGCTTTTTTGCGGTGAAGAATGCCCACGGCGTACCTATTCGCGCGCTGGCTGCACTGTTATCTGTGATGGCGAGCGTGATAGTGCTGACATATCTTACTGGACAAGAGTTAGAACACCTTATTGCATGGAGCAACGGCGTATTTGTGGTGATCTATTTGATGGCAATGTTAGCGGCCGCTAAGTTATTACCGCGCCATAATTGGCCACTAGTCGCGCTGGGTTGTGCGTTTTGCTTGGCATTAGGTTTTGCCCTAGGTGCGAGCATGTCCTATGTATTGGTGTTGATATTAGTGGTGGCGCCATTTCTGTGGTGGCAAAAGACCCATATCAGCCGCAAACAAGGTTTAGCGATTCCTGAGTAATCCTGAAAAAAGTTCAATCAAAAAGCCCTGAACTCTTTTAATTCGAAAGAGATTGCAGGGCTTTTTTGTGCGTTTTGATTCGTCTGCGGATTAAATCTTTTGATCTAATTTAAAGTCTAACTGCACTTGCTGATTGAGTTGCGCAACGGCTTTGCCTGCATCAAATTTCGGTTTGTACTTCCAATTCTGCACCGCTGATAACGCCGCCTTATCGAAAACACGCTTAGGGTTCGCATCCAATACCCGCACATTACTCACAGTGCCGTCGGCCGTAATATCAAACCCCACAACCACATAACCTTCTTTACCACTTTGCGCCGCATCTATGGGATAACGAGGCGACACTTGCACAACTGGCAGAGCTTCGGCTGTCATCGCAGATTGTGTATAGAGGGTGGTTTGCGTTTGCATTTCGGGCATGAATGTCTCAGAAGTAAAAGTTAACGACTCGCTGGTTTCACCGGGGACACTCACACGCTCCCGCGCAGGAATGGGCTTTGGTGGTTCGGGCTTAGTTTTTTCTTTTGGCGGTATCGGCGTGCGTTCTGCCATCAGTATATTGATTTGCGGCGCATCCGAGGCTTGTCCTGCGACAGTTTGTGGATTGTTGATGAGCTGCGCCATAAAGACGAACAGCCCTAAGGTGATTAAAGCACTAGCTAAGATAAGACCAGTGCGGCTAACGAGTGCGTTTTGGCTCATATTGCTTCCTTACAGTGAGTTAATAGCCTTTTATCAATATCACTCTTTACTGAATTTTTGAAATATTTATTTACAATTTAACCAAAGTTGCTCCTCTAGCTTTAGGGCTTTAATCCCGCTTTCGCTCTGCGTCAGCCTGTGCATAGCTTTATGGATCTCGATGCTGAATATGTTGGAGTGTGACTAATATTGAGCGAAATCGAGGGGTAAACCTTAAGTTTGATGGCCGGTAATAGGTGTCGCAGAAGGACTGCACATTACTGATATTTAATTATATCTCGCGAGCGAGGCGCTAGTTTGTGTTCTATATTTTGATCATTCATACAGAAGGAGCATAAAAATGGATTCAGCTGCGTTACTCAATCGAGTGGATGAATTACCCAGGTTACCCAAGGCGATCAGTGAACTATTAGACGCAGTCAATGATGATAATGCGACAGTAAAAAGTATTGCCACTAAGGTTGCACACGATCCATTAATCAGCGCGAGGGTATTACGCCTTGCCAACTGTGCCCACTATGGACGCAGTCGAGAGGTGGGCACGATCGACGAAGCCGTGGTGCGTCTTGGGATGCAAACCCTGCGTACCTTAGTGCTTGCATCGGCCGTAATTGGCGCGGTTCCTAAGTGTGAAGGAATCGACTTAGCCCAGTTTTGGGGGCAAACCTTTGAGATTGCCCTATACAGCCAAGAAATGGCGAAACGTTGTGGTGCTATGCCTGAAGAAGCATTTACCTGCGGTATCTTGCACCGTATTGGCGACTTACTCATTGCGGCTGTGTCACCTGAAGATGCGGCGAAAATTGCTGAAGCCGTGGCGCAGGGCAAAGATAAGCATGAGTTTGAGCGTGAGTTGCTTGGATATGATTCACCCGATATCGGCGCATTGCTGGCCAAAAATTGGAAATTCACCACAGCGTTGGTGGAAGGTATTTTGTATCAAGATCATCCTAAGGATTCGGACCCATTTTCAAAACTTGCCGCATTATTATGCCTATCTTACAAAGTGTTGGATGAGTGGGATACCATTGAGGATGATGAGAAAACCAGTTGGTTATCCCAGTTAGCCACCAAGAAAGGATTAAGAATGGAGATGGGTGGATTGCGGACTAAGTTGACTGAGTTACGCGGTTCAGGGTTCGAAATCGGTAAAGCCTTAGCTTAGGATTTAATTGAGCATAGTGCTTTATTGTCTGGAGCTTTACTGAGTCGGTTTAACTAATGAGTGGCGTTCAACTGGCTAGTGTTTAACGAACTAAGGCTTAATTGACTAGGATTTAAGTGAGTTGGGTTTAAGTAAATCGCGCGGCAGGACAAATCATTTTTAGTCAAAGACGATATCAATAAGGTCTTAAGACTATAGCGTGAATGTGAAACGAGATAGCGTTTCGCATTCACGCTTTTTTATGCGACGGATTAATCGAATTAGTACTTTGATTCAACCGTTGAATCACTGGGGCGCCTGATCAATATGTCGATTGGCGGCGATGGCAAGATTGCGCATTTGAATTAACTCGCTGTGTTTGAGGTACAGCAAATCAGCGGTGCGACGAATGATTTGGTCTTCATATTGGGATAACTGCCCATCAGCATAGGCCAGTTGCCACATCGCGAGCAATAATTGCTGCTTTTGCGCTAGGCTAAATTCGGCGTTAATGGCTGAGGTAAATTCAAACAGTGAGGTCGCGCTACCTTGCACGCTTTTGGCTTCATCAATCAGTATCTTAGCGTCAGCTTCTGACATTGATAGCGTATCTGTCAGCAACTTAGGCAATAAGGCTTCTTCCTCTGCCGTTAAGGTATCATCGGCAAACACCACTTCAAGTAACATACTCGCCGCGGCGAGTTTAAGTTGATGCGCCTTGTCTTCAGGGGAGACTGCTTGCGTATGTGCTTCAAAGAATCGTCTTAACTTCGCAATCATATTTGGCGGTTCTCATGTTGGAGGGAATATTAAGGTAGAGTCGATTGGGGGGCGAAAGTTCACCCTAAGCACTGTATTGCTTAGGGTGAGATAAAACGGGATTACAGTAGCGAGTTCAGACCTTTCATCAGTAAGTCTGAGGTGCCTTCAGTGCCATTGGTATCCAAGTAAGACTTAGCTATGTTGATCATCGGCATCGCTAGATCTTTAGAAATGCCCAATTTTTCAAAGGCATCTAACACCATCGCACTGCCTTGCAGTGATGAACCTAAATCACCCGCTTTGGATAACAAGCCAGAAACGCCTGATTTTGAGTCCAATTTAGGTGCTGCAGCTAACAAGCTATCGGCATTAGGAATGCTGGCAGCCAGTTTTGAGTAGTCGGTTGTCCCTAGGCTAGATTGCGCTAAGCCTAATAAACTGCCTAAGCCACCTTCGGCTTGAGTTTGGTTTAAACCCAATTGTGACATGACGCTGCCAACTAAATCATTTGACTGAGTTGCTGTCGCCGTTGTGGCCGCTTTTTCAGTTTTGGCTTGAGTTCCGGCCAAGTTATCTAACCATCCTGCACTGGCTGGCGCTGCTAAAATACAAGTGCCGAGGAAGATAGAGAGGGTAAGAGTGTGTTTCATATGGAAGCGTCCTTTGATGGTTTGCGCATGTGTTCGCGGGACAGTTTAGCGGGTTTGCAACTTTTGTTGCAGTAGTTTTCTGTGATTTACGATTCACACTGGTGATTTCTGCTGTGCATTGCTACGGGATTTTCGGTATCCTTAGCGCAATTCTAAGTGTTAATTCATTTCAATTATTTGGAAAGTCGCATGTCACTGTCCGCAATTTTGTCAGAAGCCTATAACTTCTTCCGTAATCATCTGGCGCAACTCGCTATGCTGACGATTCCATTACTTTTGATCCAAGTAGGGATCCAGTTGTGGCTTGGCGTAGAGATGAGTAAAGTCGATCTTGAAAATCCACAGTTTGGCGCACCACACATGGTCGCCATGATGCTGTTACTGCTCACCTTTTCGGTATTAATCGCCGCCCTGACACTGTTTTTAGAACTGCGCTCTCAAGGGCATAGTCCTTCTGCGGGCATGGTGCTGAAGGCAAGTCTACCTTTTGTTCCACCACTATTATTAGCTGGGGTGTTTTCTGGTTTAGCGATTTTAGCGCCAGTGATGCTGTTTGCCGCCTTCGGTCCTTTGTGGCTGGTGGGGTTGGTTATTAGCTTCTATCTCTTCGCCCGTTTGGCCTATGTGAACTTTATGGTCGTGGTTGAGCGTTTAACACCGCTGGAAGCCATCAAGGGCAGTTTTAGCTTTAGTGGTCCTATCGTGCTGAGAACTATTGCACTATTAATGCTCTATCTGCCACTTTCAGTGGTGGGTAATCTGCTGTCAGGTGCTGCCTCTATGGGCGGATTACCGCTGCAAATGCTATCGGATACCTTTATGTCTTTCATTGGCTTATTCGTTAACGTGGCTTTGTTCCGCTTATATATGGTGTCGAAAAAACCAAGCGTCGAATAGTGCAAACTCAATTCAGCCTGCAGGGAATCACTCATGGGGACGAAAACGGTCATTAAGGATAGTGAGTTTATCCAAGATTTTTCGGCCTCCTTGAGTGATGACTACCTCAAGGCAAAAAGCTATGTGCAGGATGTGCCGACTCAGTCGCTACTGCACATTCGCAGTTTTACCCATAAGCTCACCGAGTTACTGGGGCAAGATAAGCACATAGTGTTTTCGAGTCCGAATCTATACGATAGGATCGAGCAACTAAATCAGCAGCGCGTTATCGATGTTAAGACGACTCGCGCGCTGCATCGATTGCGGGCCGACGGTAACCGCGGCGCTCATCCTGAAAAATATCACCTGACTCAAGCGCAATTGCTCGCGCTGGCGCAAAAATCTATTAAAGATGTTTTGGCGCTAGTCGAACACTTGTATCCCAAGGTTAAAGGCCAAGTCGCACCTGATTATCGTTATGAAGCGTCTGATGCCATGACCGCGAAGGATTTATGCTACCGCGCTGTGATGGAAGATGACGCCGAAGCCCAGTATCTAGTGGGAATATCCTTTAAGACCAAGGCCCTGATACTGAAAGAGCAAGAGCAGCAACAAGATCAAGAGTTTGCCACTTCAGCTGAAGCTACTTCTAATCCAGAATCTTCTGGCGTTTCACCTCTTACTTCCCATATCAGCGCCGCTGACAGTTTTGCTCGTGCCGCCTATTGGTTTGCCCTTGCGGCGCCTCGGCATATGGAAGCGTTACATGAGCACGGTGTGGCCTTGATCCACGGTTATCAAGGTGTGCCAGAGGTGGCGAAAGGTGAGCAGCTGATTGCGACGGCGGCCGAGGCTGGGGTAGTCAATGCGATGGCGTTATTGGGATATTTTTATCTTGTCGGCAGTGAGTCGTTTCAACCCGATAGCAAGTTAGCGCAGCAATACTTACAGCGCGCAGCGGAGGGTGAGCAAACGGAAGCGATGGCGAACTTAGGTGTGCTGCATTATCAGCAAAAAAATCTCGCCCAAGCCTATCATTTTATTAGCAAAGCCGCACAAGCGGGTTATCCCCACGCCCAGTATCATTTGGCATTAATGCTCGCCAATGGTGATGGCTGTACTCGAGATATGATTGCCAGCGAGTATTGGATGGCTGAAGCAGCCGAGCAAGGGCAACTCGATGCCATGCTGACGCGGGCACAGCATATGCTCAATGACGATAATACTTTTGGTAGTGATTTGACTCAGGCTGAGGATTATCTGCGCCAAGTGATCAAATATGGTCACAGTGTGCCTGCGATGATCGAGCTGAGTATGGCACTGGCCGACGGTATGTTAGGGCGAATTGATGTTGTGGGAGCCGCTGCTTTGCTGAAGTTGGCGCGACAACATGCTAATAAAAAAGAGGCCGAGATTATCGAGCCTCTTTGGCGTTCTCTTGCATTACAAATTAAAAATGTACTTAAAGTAACTCAAGATCCCGCAGAAATTCATAGCCTTAATCGCGCACAGGCATTACTCGTCATTTGAGTCGAATAACGACACTTCACACCTCGTTTCGCGAACACTAGCTTGCCAGAGCGAACAAAATTTAGTCTCGAACCGTCAACACGCCCTAGTGTTCATCCTCTTTATGCTCAAAAGTCCGCCCTTGATGGCGCGTCGCATTGGATTCCCTAACAATCGTTTCTGAACCATAAACCTGGCTCTGTGGCTCACCTGCAGCATGGGCGTGTTGCTTGGCGTTTGCCTGTGCCTGATTAAATTTAGCTAACTGACGTGCCATGTAAAAACGGCTAAACACGACTAAACAACCGAGCGCAATGGCGCCAAATAAAAGCACGAATGGCAATAAAAATAGCGATAAACAGATAAGGCTAACGCTAATTGCCATGGCTAACCAAGCCCGTGGGCCAGAAATTCGGGTCTGCAGCGGGCTCTGTTGGAACTGTTGATAAATCATAAGAACTCCTCGATAGGCAGTGGACATTTAGTGTGCAATAGCGAGTGCGTCTAGGTCACGTTAATCTTGATTAATTTACTTTATTTTACCTCTGAGACCATTTGGCTGTTACGTATCATCCCGATATGTGATCTCGTGGTCACC
Source organism: Shewanella baltica (assembly GCF_900456975.1). Taxonomy (NCBI): domain Bacteria; kingdom Pseudomonadati; phylum Pseudomonadota; class Gammaproteobacteria; order Alteromonadales; family Shewanellaceae; genus Shewanella; species Shewanella baltica. Next base: position 4,573,994 of record NZ_UGYM01000002.1, on the reverse strand, counting down.
TATGTTGTGCATCGAATAACGGTTAGTTAATCATATGTTTTTGCTCGAATCTTTTTGATGTAAATCTGAGCAATTTCTTTGCGAACTGTACAGAGTATGAGAAAATTAAGTTCAGATTAAGCTGCAGTTTTAACTCAGTTTGCCGCTTTATTAAATTAGTTTTAAATGTTCGTTCAACTCGCTCAGACACCCTCTTGTTTCACTGCTTTGTTAATAAATTAGACGCCAACATGAACTCATATTCGCTCAAGCAAAAAATTCTGTTCTCCGTCGTGGTAGCCCTTTCACTCGTGATTGGTTTGTTGTCATGGCAAAGTTATTCCAGCCAAAAGTCTCAGCTGTTAAAAAACAGCCTAGAACAAGTGCAGCGCTTAGGTGAGCAGCAGGCTGAGCGTATTCAAGAATGGTTGGCCGGCCGCCAAGATATTATGGGGGCACTGGCGAGCAAAGTTGAGGGTGATAGCCTAAATACGTTACAACAAGCACAAGCGTCTGGCCGTTTCCAGTTGACCTATTTTGGGAGCCAAGCGGGGCAAATGCTGGATTCTGATCCGAGTGTAGACCGTACTGGTTATGATCCTCGTAGCCGTCCTTGGTATCAACAAGCCATCAGTGCACGCGGTCCTATCTTGACTAAGCCTTACGTAGATGTGGCTTACAACATTCTGGTTGTGACTATGGCGCAGCCTACGACACAAGGTGTTGTGGGTGGTGACTTATCTATCGCGAGTCTAGTTGACGGCGTTAATCGGATGAAGTTACCGGCCAACGGTTATGCCATCATGATGCACAAAGACGGCACGGTTATCGCTTATAAAGATCAAGCGAAGACGATGAAACCTATAGGTGAAATCGACAACGATCTTAATCGCAACTTGCCAGAACAGAGCCATGCAGCGGGTACTCTGCTGCCTATGTATTTTGAAAATGAAGGACGCGACAAGTTAGTTTGGAGCGTTGATATCCCCAATACAGATTGGGAATTAGTGTTAGTGCTTGATAAGGAAACGCTAGAAGCGCCACTGTCGAGCCTGTTACTCACCCAACTGGGTTTATCGGCACTCGTACTGCTGTTGAGTGTGTTAGCGATTTCTTGGTTAGTTGGCATGTTACTGGGTCCTTTGAGCCGAGTTTCGCAGGCACTGGCGCGTATCGCCGATGGTAACGGTGATTTAACTCAGCGTATTTCAGTCGACACTCAAGATGAAGTGGGCGTGCTTGCCGATAGCTTTAACCGTTTTGTTGGTAGTCAACATCAGCTTATCAGCCATATTCGCCAGTTAGCGAATGAGTTAGATGCCGATGCTGAACGTAGTCTGGCCACCACACAAACCTCAGTGACTGAACTACAACGTCAACAACAGGAAGTGGCTATGGTCGCGACCGCAGTCACAGAAATGGCGAGTGCCACCAATGAGATTGCGGCCAATGCTGAAAACACGGCAACGGCGGCTCAACAATCTGCCGCGAGCAGTTTACAGGGTAAAGAGTTAGTCAATAAAACCCGTAACTCGATTAATTCGCTGGCCGATGAAGTGACTCAAGCGACCGATGTCATTGCTGATTTGAGCCGTCACGCTCAATCCATTTCGAGCATCCTGGCGACGATTCAAGGGATTGCAGAACAAACTAACTTGTTGGCGCTTAACGCTGCCATTGAAGCGGCGCGTGCTGGTGAGCAGGGCCGTGGTTTCGCCGTGGTCGCGGATGAAGTGCGCGTGCTATCGCGCCGTACTCAAGATTCGACTCAAGAAGTGCATACTACGATTGAAACACTGCAACGCACAACCGCCAGAGCCGTCAGCTTGATGGAAAGCAGCCAAGCATTAGCGGGTCACAGTGTTGAAGATGCGAATGCGGCGGCGAAAGCCCTTGAAGAAATTACTCAAGCGGTCAACGTGATTTCAGATATGGCAGGCCAAATTGCTACCGCAGCGGAAGAGCAGACTCAAGTGACGGGTGAAATCACCCAAAACACCGTTGCGATTAAAGATGTGACCGATGAGATCACCGCATCGGCCATGGCAGATTTGGCACAGGCGCGTGGATTAAAAGCCCGTGCTAATGATCTTAATGCACAAGTCGCGACCTTTATTCTGTAACCACTATTTGTTTGTAGCGCTTCACTTTGATAAGAGCCCGATAACGCCTTTGCTTTATCGGGCTTTTTTATTGATGGTGATTTGGTGTGTTAAAGCATTTCTGCGGGAGTAAATAACTTAGCCACACTCTGACAAATCGTTTCTCTAATCCATTTATGCCCTTGATCTTCATCATTTCTTTGATGCCATAGCAGCACATAGGCCATGGGCATAAATTCGAAGGGTAAGGGCAGTAGTTTAAGCGGGTAGAGCTGGCAGGCGTGCCTTGCAAAGCTCGAAGGAAGAGTGAAGATTAAATCGCTGTGGGCGCACACACTGGCGGCACCGTAAAAGTCGGGTACTGTCGTACTGATCCGGCGTCGATGGCCGAGATCGGCAAGAAAGTAATCCAGTGCCCACCAATCGCTGCCTTCACAGCGAACCTGTACATGGGCCATGTCGAGGTAGAGTGGTAGATTCCATTGGTCTGAAGTGATCGCCGCCATCAGCGGGTGGTCTTCACGGACTAAACACACTTGTTGATCGGTAAACAGTGCTTGATAGGCAATCCCTTCGGGTAGGCGATCCACCTGAAAATCGGACAATGGATGCAAGTCCCGCCCTGAAATACCAAAGTCAATTTGCCCTTGTTGTAAATCCTGCATCGATTTTTCGGTCCAGACATAGGAGTCAAGTTTGACGTTGGGCGCTGTGGTTAGCATAGGGCCAATAAAATACGGGATTAAGGTTTCATAGGCGCTTTCCACCATGGCAAAGGAGAATTGTCGATTGCTACTGGCGGGATTGAAGGTCGGAGGCTGGGTGAGTTGATATAAGTCTTGCAAAATATTCGGCAGTTTTTGCCCAAGAATTAGGGCGTGCGCCGTCGGTTTTAAGCCGTGGGCCGTGCGCTGAAATAGGGGATCATCTAAGGTTTCTCTGAGCCGATTTAAGCTCTTACTGAGAGCTGACTGGCTTATATGTAATCGGCTGGCGGCGCGAGTCACGCTTTGCTCTTCTAGCAGAACTTTGAGTATGACCAGCAAGTTAAGATCGATTCTGGCTAAGTTGTCGATATTCACAGATATTCCTCAGAGGAAATTTACTTTGGAAATTATACCATTTCTGTTCATACCTTGAGTTAATTAAAATAGCGCCCACTGAAATACCTTTTCCTGATCAACTGAGATTATTTATGCGGCGCAATCTATTACCTATCCTGATGTCTATGGTGCTTCTCAGCCCATTGGCAATCGATATTTACTTACCTTCAATGCCAACTATGGCGGCAGAATTCGCCGTATCTGCCAGTGATGTGCAATCTACGATCGTATTATTTTTATTCGCCATGGGCTTAGGCCAAGTGTTGATCGGGCCATTAGCCGACCGTTATGGCCGCCGTCCTGTGGCAATCTTTGGGGTCTTACTCTACGGTGCGAGCAGCCTTTTAGCCGCTGCGGCTATCGAGTTCCATTGGTTACAGATTGCCCGTTTGCTGCAAGGTTTAGCTGCCTGTTCGACTTCTATCGTGGTGTTTAGCGCGGTGCGTGACTGCTACGATCAAAAAGAAGGCGCTAAGATTTACAGTTACTTAAATGGTGCCATTTGCGTTATTCCTGCATTAGCGCCGACTTTAGGTGGTTTATTGGCAATGCAATTTGGGTGGCGCTCAACCTTCGTTTTCATGACGTTATATGCCATGTTGATGTTGCTCGTTGTCGGTTATCGCTTACCTGAGACTCGACCTGCCAATACGGTTACCACAGGGCCGCTTTACCGTTGGGGTCGATACAAGCCTGTACTGGGTAACACTCACTTTTTGTTTTATGCCTTTGCTTGTATGTCGGCGATGGCGGCGATTTTGTGTTATGTGTCGTATGCGCCTGTGTGGCTGATTGGGCATTTAGGGCTTTCTGAGCTCATGTTCAGTGGTCTATTCGGTTTTAATGCTGTGTTTAATATCGTGGCCTGTTTTACGGCGCCGCTGGTCATTCGTAAACTCGGTAATCGTCCGACAACGATTTTGGCGCTGTCCATACTCGTTCTGTCTGCCGCTATCACTGTGGCGGGTCAGCAATTCGGTCCGAGCACTGGAATGATGGCAGCGTTTGCCTTTATGTTGCCCATGTTGATGTTAGGCGTGGGATTTTCCTTCTTACTTGGCCCTGCGACCAGTATGGCCCTGTCGGCCTTCGGTGAACGAGCTGGAACGGCGGCGGCTATGTTAGGTTTTATTCAGATGAGCGGTGCATCCGTGCTCGCTGGACTCGTACAGCAAACGAATTTAACCGCACCTTATGCAGTGGCCTTAGTGATGGGCGTATTTCCTATTGGTTTATTGTTGATGATGGCGCTGAGTCGATTCGACCACTGGCATCAAGAGCAGTTAGCTGGCGAGCATTAGTTCGCGGCACAGGTTAATTACAAAGTCGTTAATTACAGAGCACACCCTTTACCCACAGTTTGTTTGACCGCGAACTGTGGGTATTTTTTATTGTGCCTAATACCCCTTTATCCTTTGGTATACTCGTAAAATAACTTACTCAAACCGAGGGTAAAGCTTGTCCCGTCACTATTGTGCTATTTGTCGTTATCCCCAGAATGCTTGCCTGTGCGCGAGTGTTCAGCCTATTTCTCCAATGACTCAGTTGGTGGTTTTACAGCACCCGAGTGAAGTCGAGCATAAAAAAAATAGTGTGCGGGTATTGAGTCTTGTTGTTGCTGAAACGCAAGTTTATGTGGGCGAAAGCGAGGCCGACTTCAATGGTTTACGGGAACATTTAACGGCGTGTAATAAGCCGATTTATCTCGTCTATCCCTCTGAGCAAAGTGTGAGTGTTGAACAGCAGCCTATCAATCCAGATTGTGTATTGCTCTTACTCGATGGTACTTGGCGCAAGGCGTTTAAGATGTTGCAGCTGAATCCTTGGTTAACCCAGTATCCTGCGGTGCATTTGGCTGAAGGTTATGAGTCGCGCTACCGGATCCGTAAGTCGAGTCGTAGCGACAGTTTATCGACCTTAGAAGCTTGTGCTTATATGCTAAGCGCCCTTGATCCTCGGCTTGATGTTCAACCCTTAATGACGGCATTTGATGCTATGGTTGAACTGCGGATTAAGGCGATGCCGAGCACTGTGCAGGCTCGTTATCAGAACTCAAACAAACCTAACTGCGAGACTAAGTGAATGTTTTGACATTATTTAGTCTTAGAGGTTTTAGGTCTGAATTAATGCTTTTAAGTTATTGCAGTTTTGATACTGCGTACGAATTAAAATAGTCAAAATCTTATTCAGATCACGCTAACTTAGTGTGAAATACGGTTTAATAACAAGGATTCATTTGCGCAGCAAATGATGAGATAGCTTTGCCAGCCAATTGCTTTGCAGGGGAGTGATTCCATTGTTAATCACAATTAGTTAATGGCGTGCTGGCAGGGCTATCGAGCTTTAAGCTATATGTTTTTCCGTAAGAAAGGTTTGGGTGAAGTTATCGACTGAACTCGGGTAGCCAAAAAGAAATCCTTGGGCAAAACCTTGGCCCATGTCTGTCATTATGTCCCTTTGTTGTTGAGTCTCTATGCCTTCGGCGACGAAGTGAATATCGAGTGCCTGCGCGAGTTGCACTATGGCATTACAGAGCTTTTGTCCTGACACTTCGTTTAAACGTAGGGCAAACTCGGCATCAATTTTTACACTATCTATGGGCAAAGTGCCTAAGCGACTGAGTGAAGATAACCCAGTACCAAAATCATCAATGGCAATGCTGACACCTAAGGCTTTGATGCGATTGAGTGTGAGTCGTGCTTGTTCAGGTTGGCGTAAAAGTGCCGATTCGGTGATTTCTAAAATCAGTGCTTCAGCAGGTAAATTAGCCATGTCCAAGGCGTTAAGTACTTGGTCGATAAAGTCTAAGTGTTCCAATTGCAGTGGTGACACATTGACTGAAATTCTAAAGTCCGCCTGATTATGTGCCCGCCATAGTGCCGCTTGCACGCAAGCCTGTTCCAATACCCATTGACCAATACTGACAATTAACCCTGTCTCTTCCAGCAATGGAACAAAATCGGCGGCGTCATAATACTCGGTAGGTGATTTTTGCCAGCGCAGTAGGGCTTCAGCAGCTATCGTTTGATTTGTGTGTAAATCCACTATGGCTTGATAGGCGAGAGTGAATTGTTTTAAGCTGTGAGCATGCCTTAGGCTATTGATTAACTGCAGCTTTAATTCTGCTGCTTGGCTCATAGCCTTATCGTAAAACACGAGGTGCGGTAAGCTCTTTTTAGCACAATACATGGCTGTATCTGCAAGGCTAATCAGTTGTCCCGCTTTATCACTGTGGGTCGGAAATAGCGCAATGCCGATACTTGTGCCTAAGAAAAACTTTTGTCCTTCAATTTCAAAGGGGCTCTCAAATAAGCTGAGTATCTGTTCTGCAAACAGTTGGATTTCATCCTTGCAGCTGCAGTCTTGCAGCACTAAGGTAAACTCATCTCCGCCCATCCTGGCTATGTCTGCTTTTTCGATACAACCGGCTTCGAGTCTGGCTGCGACGAGTTGTAATACTCTATCGCCCATGGAGTGGCCGAAGCTGTCATTGATATTTTTAAACCCATTGAGATCTAAAAACATTAGCGCACCAAGGGCGAGGGGATCGGTTTTAAGTTTTTCGAGGGCAGTATTGAGGATCTGCTTAAGGTGGAATCGGTTAGGCAATCCAGTCAAGGTATCGTACATAGCACGGGTCGTCAGCTGAGTTTCGAGCAGCTTTTTCGTGCTAATATCACTGAAAATATTCACATTATAGTGAGCGCCATCTTCGGTAATGATTTTACGGCTACTCTGCCAAGCAGGGAAATTGCTACCATCTGAACGTTTCTTCCAGGTTTCACCCTGCCAAAAGCCCCTTTGCTTCAGTGCAGTTTGGCACTCGGTTTCTGCCCCTAAATGATGGCTTTTCAACTCTAAAAATTCAGGGGTTTTACTGATAAGCTGCTCGGCGCTATAACCGCAAATACGGCACATAGCTTTATTAACGGCCAAAATCTGATCATCTGAGTCTGTGATATACACAGCTTCGGCACTTTCCTCGAGTGTCGTCGACAAAATCTCTTTGGGAATATGGGCAAAGCCATCGGTAATAATTTCGCGCATTTGATTACGGCGATTGAGCGCTTGAAATTCCACGAGCACAACGGGCTGTTGCTGCAGATAGCAGCGATAAAGGTTTACTCGAGTTGGCAGTTCATTGCCGAGTTGACTCAAGTGTAGCCAGTTAAATTCAACATTCTTTCCTGCAATGGCTTCGAGGATCATTTCCCTCGCATATTCAACACTGTTGCGGCCGGATGATTGAATTCTCGGAGAAAAGTCATAGGGCGTTGCATTCACAAAGGCGTCATACTCAGTCTCAAAATAACCGAGTGTCGCTTGGTTGGCGCTAATAAAGCTGAAGCCTTGAATTAAGGCTAAGGGAGTTTTGTGGGGATGTGCTTGCCAGAGCGACAGCTTTTCTTGCAGTACTGGATCATCCGTACTGAGTTTCTTAAGTAAGTGTTGCCATCTGATCATTTAGGATACTCCCTTGTGACGCATATAAGGTCACATCCTATTTTTTAGGTCTTCGTTGATACGAAGTTGCCCAATAGTACATCATTCCAATGGGGTTAAAAATAAACCTAATTGTTGTTTCACTCAAATAGAAACTCAAAAAGTGTAGTTTAAGACTTGTATTTAAGCATATTTTTTAAGAACACCTGCTGCATATTTCAAACTTTGACAGATTTTATGCTATGTTTTTCGCATCGTGTTTGAGTTGGCTGTTATCGTTCATCCATCCGATGACCAAATAAAGGAGGCAGGAAATGGCACATTTATCTAAGGTGCTCATCTCTAAAATGTTGATGTCGTTCATACTGATTTCCTGCATTCATCTTGCTGTGGCTAATGCCGCCGATGCGCCAAAGCCAAAATTAACCCTAGAGCAAAGAGCCGATAAGGCCCGGATAGACTCCCAGCGATTAGAGCAGGCCCAATTAGAGAAGGCGCGCCAAGCCGCCAAGGAGACTGCAGAGCGAGAAGATAAAATCAAACAGCAGTCCCAAACCCATGATTGGGAGGCTCAGCAAAAACTCAAGGCACAGAAACAGTTCGACGAGAGGGAAAGTCGCGAGCAAAAATATTTACGGGAAGCAAAAGAAGCCGCAGCAAAAGAGCGTAAAATCCCAAAGCCTTAAGCGGGCCATCGACACAGTCGATTTCAGCTAGGCAGTGCTAGCCTTATTTGTTGGCATTGCGACTACTCTCATTAATTGCACCTTACTATCCCTAGGAATTGTTGTTGAATATCTGCCCCTTATGCCACGGCACAGAATTACTCGCTTATCATCAGGATAAAAAGCGCGACTATCATCAATGCCAAACCTGCCAACTGGTGAGCGTGCCTCCTGAGTTTTATCTCTCGGCCGAGGCAGAAAAAGCCGAGTACGATAAGCACGAGAACCATGCCGATGATCTGGGCTATCAAACCTTTTTAAATCGCACACTCGAGCCACTACTTAGCCGTGTTAGCACTTCGGCCCAAGGGCTCGATTTTGGCTGCGGCGAAGGCAAAGCCTTGAGTTTAATGGCAAAGGCGCGCGGTTATCAAATTGATAATTACGACCTTTATTACGCCAATAATCCCGAAACGTTAGCCCGCCAATACGATTTTATTACCTTAACAGAAGTCATAGAGCATGTGAGCGATGCCGCAGGTTTGCTTGCCCAACTTGATAGGTTATTAAAACCCAACGGCATTCTGGCGGTGATGACTAAACGCGTGCAAGATCAGACTGCATTTACCCGCTGGCACTATAAAAACGATCCCACCCACATCAACTTTTACGCCGAAGCGACCTTTGAGTGGCTTGCGCATCACTATGGCTGGCGACTCGAAATTATTGATAAAGACGTGGTGTTTTTGCATAAAGTAAATTAGTGCTTAGTGTCCTTAATGTCAGCGTGTATTTAGCCGCTATATGTCGTGAATTTAACACTGTGTTGCTGATTAAATTCTAATTTTTTGCACGGTAATCCAAATAATCAAAAGTTGATTATAGAATTAACGCATCAACTATTAAGCATTTCCACTTCAGTGACATGCAGCAAGTCCATTATCTAAATGCTCGAACGTGGTATCTGTTGTATAGGGCATACGAATATCGGGATCATATGGATGTGAATAAGCAACCATGCTACGGATGGTCACTTTCGTGGCAATGCTTAATCCAGTGAATGCTAATCTGTGTTCTGCTTCCAGTTATTCGCCACGAGCGGTCGAGGCTGGAACGTCATACAGTCGTATTCAAAAATGCTTGGTTTTGAGTGTTTTTAGTCAGAGTGCACGCGTGATATCTCAATAGTCTGAATTTAAAGCCATTTAAAATTAATTACTTAAATAAAAGGTGATTGTATAATTGACTTTGGACACACGCATGCGTACTAATAAAATTTTATGTGAATGGGAGATATCAATGATTACTGAGGTTGCTGAGATAGAGAGCTTCGCAAATTATATTGAGTCTATGGAAATTGCTCCATTATTCGGAAATAAAGTTTTATTTCGTGGTCAGCCAGTAAAAGGTAACTTGCTTCCAAGTGTGGCACGAGAAGATAAAACAAAAGACACAACGCACATCGAGAAATATTCTCTAGAGCAAATGCGGCTAATTGGTTCTAGTTTATTGAGCACAAGAGATGAAGACGATTGGAATGCTATTGTTAAGGCACAACATCATGGCTTGAAAACTCGTTGTTTGGACTGGACATCCAATCCAATGGTAGCTTTGTGGTTTGCATGTTCAAACCGTCAAGACCGTCCAGATCATGATTCTTATGTTTATATGCTGGTAGCTGATCACGCAGCTCTTCCAGACAGAACTAAATCACCTTTTCAGCAAAAGCATGTTTGTATCTTGCAACCAAATTATGAAAGCCCGAGAGTTAGTGCCCAGCATGGATGGCTTACAGTTCACAACTATGAAAATGGGCAATTTACACCGTTAGAAGATAGCCAAGAGGACCAGATTTTTTTGTGTGAGTATCTTATTCCAAAGACAATCAAAGCTCAGATTATCGATGGCTTAGATAGGTGTGGTATCAATCAAAGTACCATTTTTCCTGATTTAGACGGATTGTGTGGATATCTCAATCGAAACTTCACATAACAATTATTTAAGAGTGATTTCATTCCATTGTTGGGATTTATATGTAAGGCGCATCGGTATTAGTGGTGTGCTCGCATGGCCGTAAAATGCGGACTTTCAGACATGCGAAGGAATAACGGCAGTGCTTAATAGTTTTACGATTTCATTTCATAATAAATCAACTATTTAAATATGAGTGTCACTTAAAAAGATTTTTTATACTCTCAAGATCGAACAGACTCATTTACCTAAAAGCTGGATACCCGCCCACAAGTATTGCGGGAATGACGGTTAAAGACTGCCTGTAATGAAGCACGGTCTCTTTTACCTTCACCATTAAATCTATTAACAATTCATCAATGTCCGTGTACTTTAGGTAGCTTATAAAAACAACAATAGGCTATCGCTATGACTTTACCTTCTGTATCACCATCTGCAATCTCAAAATCAGCAATCCTAAAGGCATTTGAATTTAAATCCTCAGCAAATAAATCCCATTTTTCTAAGACTTTACTCGCTTCGGCCTTAGCCTTGAGCTTTATGGCCGCGGGTTTGAGTTCGGCGCAAGCGGCGACCAGTGCTGTGCCTGATGCGGCTAAGTTGGCGGCGGGTGTGGAGCAGAAGGTGATCGACTGGCGCCGCGATTTACATCAACACCCTGAGTTGTCTAACCGTGAGTTTCGCACCAGCAAGATTATTGAAAAGCATCTGAAATCATTAGGATTGGAAGTACAAACGGGTGTGGCGCATACGGGCGTGGTGGCCATTTTGAAAGGCGGAAAGCTGCAAGGTGGCAAGTCTGGTCCGTTGATTGCGATTCGGGCGGATATGGATGCTTTACCTGTGACTGAGGTGGTTGACTTGCTCTTTGCCTCTAAAGCGACCGACACTTACCGCGATCAAAAGGTGGGGGTGATGCATGCCTGTGGGCACGATACCCATGTGGCAATGTTGATGGGCGTGGCTGAAAACCTCGTGAAAGTGAAAGACAGCCTCGCGGGTGATGTGATGTTTATCTTCCAACCTGCCGAAGAAGGCGCGCCAGACGGGGAAGAAGGCGGTGCGGAGTTAATGCTTAAAGAAGGGCTGTTTGCTAAGCGTAAACCTGACCAAGTGTTTGGTATGCATGTGACCTCCAGCATGCCGAGTGGCATGATTGGTGTGCGCAGTGGTCCGGCGATGGCGAGTGAAGATTCCTTTACGATCAAAGTGAAAGGCCGCCAAACCCACGGTTCGCGCCCTTGGAATGGGGTCGATCCTATCGTCGCCGCGGCGCAAATTATCACTAACGTGCAAACGATCGTCAGCCGTCAGGTGGATATCACTAAAGCCCCTGCCGTGGTGAGCTTTGGTGCGGTTAATGGTGGCATTCGCTCTAACATTATTCCCGATGAAGTCGAGCTGATTGGTACGATTCGCACCTTCGACCAGCCCATGCGCGCCGATATCAAACTGCGTTTAGCTGAAATGGCCGAGTTATCGGCGAAAACGCTTGGTGCGAGTGCGACCACAGAGATCCATCCAGGTTATCCTGTTGTGGTTAATAATCCTGAATTAGTCGCCAGTATGCGTCCTGTGCTCGCCAGTGTGGTGGGCGATAAGATGCTGATTGAACCAGGATTAATCACAGGTGCCGAAGACTTTTCTTATTACGCCTTAGAAGCGCCGGGGATGTTTTTCTTCCTTGGGGTGACGCCAAAGGGAACGGATCCAGAAACCGCGGCCAGCAATCATTCTCCGGCTTTTTATGTAGATGAAAGCGCGCTAAAAGTGGGGGTTGAGGCCATGACCAAAGTGGCGCTGACTGCGTTAAACGCTCAATAAGCCACGCAAGCCTTATTCCGTAAGCTCTTCGGTATAACTTGAGCTTACAAAAAATCGGCGCGGGATAAGCATCCAGAGCTTGATTTGTTAAACAATTTACCTCTATATGTGGATATTTACAGCAAGGAGCGAACAAGATGAAGCGCACGCTATCGGCTCTTGTGTTGGCCATGGGACTTTTTAACCCCCTAAGCCAAGCACAGGCCACCACGGCAGAAGACATTAAGAGTTTCACGCTAGATAACGGCATGAAAATCATGGTGCTAGAAGATGCCTCTATTCCCAATGCCAACATGTATTTGTTTTGGAAAGTCGGTTCACGTAACGAAGTGCCCGGCATCACCGGTATTTCGCACTTTTTCGAACATATGATGTTTAACGGTTCAAAAAAGTACGGCCCAAAAATGTTCGACCGCACTATGGAAGCCGCAGGTGGCGCGAACAACGCCTATACCACTGAAGACATGACGGTTTATACCGATTGGTTTCCCGCTAATGCGCTCGAAACTATGTTCGATCTCGAAGCCGACCGTATCGCAAACTTAGATATCAACCAAACTATGGTCGATAGCGAACGTGGCGTAGTGCAGTCGGAGCGCTCCACTGGCTTAGAAAACTCTAACTGGAATGCCCTTGAAGGCGAAATCAAAGGCGTGGCATTTTTAGCCCATCCTTATTCTTGGTCGGTGATCGGCCACGAGTCGGATATCGCCGCTTGGACGCTGGAAGATCTCGTGCAGTACCACAAAACCTATTACGCGCCGAACAATGCCGTGGTTGTGATTGCTGGTGATGTAAAGGTTGCCCAAGTTAAAGCCTTGGCCGACAAGTATTTTGCGCCTATTCCGGCACAAACTCCGCCTAAAGCGATTCGCACCGTAGAACCTGAGCAAAAGGGCGAGCGTCGTACCTTTGTGCAAAAGGCATCGGTGAGCACACCGAATGTGATGCTGGCATACCATATTCCGGCGGCGACTCACGCAGATTTTTATGCGCTGGATTTATTAAGCTCAATTTTAAGCCAAGGTAATAGCTCGCGTTTATATCAATCACTGGTTGATAAACAAGTGGCCTTAGAGGCGCAAACCTACATGCCGATGTCGGTCGACCCGAACCTCTTCTATGTGATGGGTGTTGCCACTCCTGAGGTGAAAGCCTCGACGCTGGAGCATGCGCTGATTGAACAAATCGATGCGATTGCGACAACGGGTGTTACTCAGCAAGAACTGGATAAAGTTAAAAATATCAAGTTGATGGATTTTTATCGTTCGATGGAAACCATTAATGGTAAGGCTAATACCATAGGCACCTATGAGATGTATTTTGGCAGTTACGACAAGCTATTTAATGCGCCAGAAGCCTATAACAAGGTGACGCCAGCGGATATTCAACGTGTTGCCCAAACCTACTTACGTAAATCGAATCGCACTGTAGCTGTGCTGGCGGCAAACGAGGAGATCTCTCAATGAAATCGATGGCAATGAAATCACTTAAGATGGCATCACTCGGGAAACCTTCTAAGTTAATGGCCGCATTAGCCCTAGGCACAAGTTTAGCCTTAGCGGGTTGTGCTACGACATCGGCGCCAAAACGCGTCGATACTGGCAGCTTTGTGATGCCAAGTTACGACAAGTTCGTGCTGGATAACGGCTTAACTGTGTATTTAATGCCGCAGCGCGAAGTGCCTTTAGTGACCTTAAATGCCGTGGTACGTGCGGGTGCTGTCAATGACACCACCGCAGGCGTGGCGCAAATGACGGCAGAAGGTTTGCTGTTAGGGGCGGCGGGTAAATCTAAGGCGGATATCGAGCAGCAAGTGGATTTTCTCGGTGCAAGTTTAGGCGCTGAAGCGGATAAAGAAGGCAGCTATCTCAGCGCCGATTTTATGGCGAAAGACACTGACGTCATGCTGGGCTTATTTAGCGCGGCGATGTTAACGCCGGACTTTGACGCCGCCGAGTTCGATAAACTTAAGCAACGTGCAATTGCGGGATTGCAGCAAGATAAAGAAAGCCCACGGGCGGTGATTGGTCGTTACTTCGATAAGCTGGTATTTGGTGCCCATCCTTATGGTAATGCGGCTTCGGGTAACAGTGATTCGCTTGAACAAGTGACGGTGTCGCAACTGCGCGCTTTCCATAAGAGTTACTACCAACCGGCCAATACTGCGATTACCGTCGTGGGTGACTTTGATGTTGCTGCGATGAAGGCCAAGCTGACACAAACCTTTGGTCAGTGGAAAGGCAGCGAAAAGCTGGTGCAGCCTGACTTAAATCAAGGCTTGCCTCAGTTAACTGCGGCGAAAGTTTTGCTGGTGGATAAACCCGATGCAATCGAAACCACCTTTGTTATCGGCGGTTTAGGCATTAGTCGTGACAATCCAGACTATGTCGGTTTAACAGTAGTGAACACTATTTTAGGTGGTCGTTTTACCTCTTGGCTTAACGACGAGCTGCGGGTAAACGCTGGCTTAACCTATGGCGCACGCTCAGGTTTTAGTCCTTATACCGACTCGGGTGTGTTTACTATCAGCACTTTTACTAAGACGGAAACCACTCAAGAAGCGATTGATCTCGCACTGAAAACCTATGCTCGTTTATGGGACAAAGGCGTAGATCAAACCACTTTAGATTCGGCTAAAGCATATGTGAAGGGTCAGTTCCCACCTAAGTTTGAAACCTCAGGCCAACTGGCGGGATTATTGTCTGGCATGTATCTATACGGCTTCGATGATAAGTTTATCAATGAGTTCCAAGCTAAGGTGGATGGTTTGACCTTAGAAGAAACTCAAAGGCTCGTGAAAACTTACTTCCCGCAAAAAGATCTGCAATTTGTGCTGATTGGCAACGCGGCTAAAATTGCACCTATCGCCGCTAAGTATGGCAAAGTGCAAACCGTGGATATTAAAGCCACGGGCTTTGGCCAATAAGCTCAGTCATTTCAAGCTAAGTCATTTCAAACTAAAGCGTTAGCCTACGCTTTAGTTTAAGTAAACCCATTAAAAAGGTCTGCATTGCAGACCTTTTTTGTATCTATGAATCGCGTTTAACGCGCGCCAGGTTCGGCAAAGTGGGTCATCCACTTCTTCACTTCGTTATACCAGTAGACTGAGTTATTAGGCTTCATAATCCAGTGATTTTCATCGGGGAAATAAATCATCCGCGATTCAACATGTCGACTTTGCAGGGTGTGGAACAGTTCGAACCCTTGGGTCGCCGGCACTAAGTAATCGAGTTGACCATGGCTGACTAAGGTTGGAGTGTTGAAGTTAGCCGCAAAGTAATGGGGCGAAATGGCTTTATACAGTTCTGGATTATCCCAATAGTAGCCAAATCGGGTACTGTGTACGGCAAAGTCCGACGCCATTTGTGCATACATGTCGTAAACCGCAGCATGGATCAATAGCGCTTTAAAGGGATGCGGCTGACCCAAAATAATCGAGGTCAGGTAACCACCATAACTTGCACCACCCGCCACCATGCGATCACTGTCTATCCAGCTTTGTTGTTTAAACCAGTCTGCCGCCTTGAGCACATCCTCAAGGGGTTTTGTCTTCCAATCGGGATTGATGGAATCGGCAAATTCCTGACCAAAGCCACTCGAACCGTGGAAGTTTGGCCACGCCGTGACATAACCCCAAGAAGCAAAGGTTTGCGCGTTCCAACGGAAATGGAAACCGTCGGTAATGGCATTGTGTGGCCCGCCGTGGACGAGCATAAACAGTGGGTATTTTTTGCTGCGATCAAACCCTGCGGGGTAGTGGACCCACATTTGAATATCTTTACCTTGATAGCCTTTGTAGGTGACTGATTCATAAGTGCCTAGGTCGACATCTTTGAGAATATCGTCGTTAAAGTTTTCTAGGCGTTCAATCTTACCGTTGCGAGGATTGATGCTGACCAAGCGAGCGGGATACAAAAAGCTCTGATTGGTGGCAATCAGTTCGCCGTCTTTGCCTATGGCGGGTTGGCTAAAATCGGTTGCCTCTGTGATGGCTTTTACTTTGCCGTTCTTGGCATCGATAGAGTAAATACGGTTTGTGGCGGCGTCTTCCACAGTGGCATAAAAGCCCTTATTGTCGGGTGTCCAACTGAATTGAGAGACAGAACGGTCCCAGTCAGATGTGAGTGTTGTGAGTTTTCGACTGTCGATATCCAGCAGCATCAGCCTTGAGGTATCGGCGTAGAAACCGGGGATTTTTTGGCGGGTAAAGGCGAGCGTTTTACCGTTAGGGCTAAAGCTAGGATTCAGATCTGGCGCTTGATTATCAGCAGTGAGATTTTCGGCCTTGTTGCCTCCAATCGCAGCGAGAAATATATCAATTTTAGGATCGACTTTATTCTCTGAACCATAGGCGTTGAAGGCAATCCAGCGCTCATTGGGGGAAACATCATAGCTTGCACTGCTTTGATCTGAGCGTGGTAATTCATGGCCCGCAGGTTGGGTGATGTTTTCGACATTACCGCCCTTGGCCGGAATTCTAAATACGTGGGCTTGGCGACGTTCATCTAACCAGTGATCAAATTGGGAATAGGGTAAGGTGTTCCATTGATGGGCAGAAACCTTATTGTCGGTATCTGTGGCGAGCTGGGTTTTCATTTCTTCCCAGCTTTGATTAGGGAAGATATTGCTGATGAAATACAAATGCTTGCCAACCCACTTAATGCTGTTAACGCCAGTGGGAATATCGGTTAAGCGCTGCGCTTCACCCGGACCATCCATCGGCAGCAGGTAAATTTGGCTCGCCTCGTCTTCATTGCGCTTACTTACAAAGGCCAAGGTTTTGCCGTCGGGGGAAAACACGGGCTCGCTCACCCTTAAACCTTTGGCTGTGATGGCTCGGTTATGCTTGCCATCGAAATGCCACAGCTGGGTTGAGCCTTTATCGGCTTTTAGATCGTACTCTGTGACTGGCGCGATAATGTGTTCGCCCGTTGGAGATACAATCGGGCTACCGATACGTTTGAGTTGCCAAAGCAATTCTGCTGAGAGTGGTTTGCCCTGTTCTGCAAATGCCGAGCTAAAGGGCATCAGTAAACAGAGTAATAAAATGCCTGTCTTCTTCACTATGAGTCTCCTTGTGATACAAACAGTTACTAGGATTATGATGTTGCGTATTTTTGCTAAGTGGCAAGTTAGCATGAAAACCCGCCATGCCTGAATAAGCTGTTATGTAAGCAACTGTGAATCTTTGTTGGGTATCTCAGCTCAAAAGCGGCGGATGTAGGCGGTAAACAGTCAGGCTAACTGTAATACTAATACAAAAGCGTTCATTCCGTCGTTAAAGGAATCATTTGTGATGGGGGATTTGTCGATTGATGCTTTTAACGCTAATGTATTGATATGTTTCGGGTAGGTGCTAGAGATATGCCGCTTAAAATCGACCGTTTGAACCTTATGCTGGGTCTTGCCATTGTACTGAGCGTGTTTTCGTCCTTCTCAGTCATGGCCGCTAAGGTCAGTTTCAAGGAATTTTGTCCACAATTAGTGGGGCAATGGGCGGGTGATGCTGCCAAGGCGGGGGAAATTCCGAAAAAAGTGGCCGTCACGGGCTTTTGCTCCCACGATCAGCGCCAGTTGATCTTATCTGTGAGTATCGGCACGCGGGCGCCCTTTAGCGAAACTTGGTGGTTTAGGGAACAAGGCGATCAAGTGTTACTGACCTATTACGACGGTGTGGCGGAAGATAAACAGCAAGTCTTTAGTTTATATCGACAAAATGGGGATTATTCTCTGCTAGGGGAAGGGGTTGTTAATGCAAGACCCGCGTTGATCCAGTTACTTTTTGATGCTCAGACTCGGGCTCAAAATCAAGCGGGTGGATGGCAATGGACGCAGAACATCCAATATCTCGATGATGATATCGATCGCTATCAGCTGTTTCGCGGGATAGAGATGACGCCTGTCGCACCATCTCCATAGCCGCCCCTTAGCCACAAATCCGCGATTTAGCTGCGGTAGCGCTTAAAGTGCGCCAGCAAAATCCAGTTGGCGCCACGCTTCATAGCTGATAATCGCCACCGCATTAGAAAGATTCAAGCTACGGCTGGTGGCCGCCATGGGGATGCGTAGTCTCTGCTCTGTGGGGATAGATTCGATAATCGCCATCGGTAAACCTCGGGTTTCTGGGCCGAATAGCAGCACATCGTCTTTGGCAAAACTCAGCTCAGTATGCGGACGACTGCCTTTAGTGGTGCAGGCCATAATGCGCTTACCTGCCATGGCTTCGAGGAAGGCATCGAAGTCTTTGTGGCGAGTCACATTGGTTAAGTCGGCATAATCTAAACCAGCGCGGCGTAACTTTTTCTCTTCTAGATCAAAACCTAATGGCTCAATCAAATGCAGCTGACAACCGTTGTTGGCGCATAAGCGAATGATATTACCTGTGTTAGGTGCGATTTCTGGCTCATAGAGTGCGATATGGAACATACTGGCCCGCCTATAGAAAAATGACGGCTGATTATACGGTAAACGGCGGCTAAGCGCAGTGACAGAGTGATGCTTTACACGTTCTCATTTGGATGCGAGGAATGAACGCCACAATCGTTGTCGTCTGCTAAGCTTGAGAAAGCCACCGAGGGACCACCCATGTTTAGTCACTTTATTACCTTGTGTATTTTTTCTGTGCTTTTCCTTCACAGCATTTTCACCCCAGCCTATGCCGCGGATGATGTTGTCATTAATGCTGGCGGCAAGCGGCAAATGACGGCTTATTTAGGGGAGATCCCTGGATTAATTAATGCCGATGGCACAGGGCCATTTGTGGAACTGGTTAAAGCAATTGATAGGGCAGATCCTGAGGTTGAAATTGATATTAAGGTTTTCCCGCTTTCACGGGCTATGCTAGGCGTGACGCTTGGTCGTGCTGATTTTGGTTTGCCCGCCATCCGTAATAATGCCGCGTTAGATGCCTTACCTTACCGTTTTAGTTCTGTTTCATTTGGGCAAGTCACCCACGTGCTTTATACCAATGTGGATAAGCCGATAACGAAGGCCATGTTATTTGATCAGCAGCAAACGGGGCGCGTATTTACCGTGGAGGCGATCCCAGATTACATGCCTATCCCTGCGGAACCTTCGATAACCATTAAACGTTCTTTGCTAAAACTTTCCCATGGCCGTATCGATGCTTTCGTTTGGGCGCAGGAAGAGGCCGATATGATGCTGAAACAGTTGAAGTTGCATAATATCCACCGTGAAGACTTTGGCGATTTTGAAGATGTGTTTGTGATTGCCAAGGGCCCCGAAGGGGATGCCGTAGATGCATATTTGACTCGCATGGTTGAATTACTGCGGCAGACTGGAGAGTTAAGCCAGATTTATCAAACTATCCATCTGTCCTACAATGACTGGCAACCTTAGTTTTAAAATCAAATAGTTAACCTGATTAACTCCCGCCGATAATGAGATATTCATAAACTTCACTTGCTAGGAGTGAAGACTGAGAATAATATATCTTCACATCAAGATACTTTTTAAAGAGTTATTATGCCTTTTGTAATCGCCTTACTCGCCCCTGTGTTTTGGGGGACGACCTATGCGTTAGTGAGTCTCTACTTACATGATATGTCGCCCTATTGGGTGGCGGTGTGGCGCGCGCTGCCTGCGGGGATACTGATGTTGATGCTGCGTCCTCGCTTGCCAACGCTGGTGTGGTCAAAGCTTGGTTTGCTGGCTTTCTGTAATATCGGCGCCTTCTTCACCTTGTTATTTATCGGCGCGTATCGTTTACCGGGCGCAGTGGCAGGGACCTTAGGGGCGACGCTGCCGTTAATTTTCTTAATTTTAGCTTGGGTGATTGATAAAAAACGTCCTGGAATGAAGTGGTTACTATTAGGCTTAATGGGCCTTGGCGGGGTGATTTTACTGCTTAACCCGTCGGCGGATCTCGATCCTATCGGCGTGTTGTGCATGTTGAGTGCCACGACGTTAATTGCTTTCTCTTCTCGCTGGATGCAAAAGTGGGATGTGGGTGACTTTTTAGTGCTCACAGCATGGCAACTGTTTTTGGGCGGCTTGATGTTAATCCCGCTGGCGTGGTTAATGGCGGGTCCACCGCAGTTACCGAGCCTGACTGTGATGCCATCGTTAATATGGTTAGTGATAGCCAACACCGCCATCGCTTATTGGGCTTGGTTGTGGTCGATGCGAAATTTAGGGCCAGAAATCATGGGCATGGTCGCTTTAGTCAATCCCGTGGTTGCCGTATCATTAGGGGTTATGATCGTGGGTGAGACCTTAGACATGCGTCAGTGGGCGGGGATAGGTGTGATATTACTGTCGCTGTTATTGATGAAATTGCCACAGAATTTAAGGTTAAACCCATTTAAAAAAGTGCAGCCCTAGTCAGTATTTTGGGGTAAATGAGGGATAGATGCTAAAACGTTTGGATCTGAATTTACTGCCCGTACTGGAAATCCTGCTTGAGGAACAAAGTGTGACCGCCGCTGCGGCGCGGTTGCATTTGAGCCAGTCGGCGGTGAGTAAACAACTGACGCGATTGAGAGAAGTGTTTGATGATCCTCTGTTTGAGCGCACCGCCTACGGCCTAAAACCGACGCCTAAAGCCTTGTCGCTCGCGCCTGAGTTGCGCCAATGTTTACAGCAATTAGCGCAATTTACCCGGCCCGATACCTTTGAGCCCGCCTTAAGTCAGCGGCAGTTTAGAATGCATTTGGTTGAGACCACATACTCGCTGACTTTTCCGCATTTTATGCCCTCGCTGCTCGCCCAAGCGCCCGGTGTGAGTCTCAATTGCCAAACTTGGCGGCTCGATACTATGGACAGATTACTGCGCTGCGACATCGACTTAGCCATAGGTTGCCGCGAGTGGGACGAGCGTTCGCCTATGCATGTGAATCATATTCCCGACGACTTGTGCCATGTCGAGTTAGTGCAGGATTATACTGTGTGCTTGATGCGCCGCGATCATCCGGCGTTAGCACAAGAGTGGAATTTAGACACCTTCTTGAGCTATCGCCATCTGCAAGTGGCTTTTGGTGGAATAGAGCATTGGTTGCTGGATGATGTGCTGCAACTTGAGGGCCGTCAGCGCGATATCGCCGTGAACATGACCGACTTTCAGAGCGCTCTGGCCCTGTGTGAACAAAGCGATTTAATTCTTTGCGCGCCGTCCCGTTATGCCTTTGCTGTGATGAAATCCTTCGAGCTTCATTCTTTACCATCTCCTATCAAGCTGATCCCCGGCGCGTATTTATTGATGTGGCATAAACACTTCGAGCACGACTTGAGCCATAAATGGCTGCGTGAACTGATCATCAGCCAAGTGCTGCAGTCGATTACGCCTCGGGTTTAGGCTCTTTTGGGGCTGCTAACCAAGCCGTTAATGCGGGTAAGACTGTTTTCCCATCCGCTAGCCCTTGTTGATAGACGGCGGTCACCTTATCGATATTGCGATCGAGCCTTGATAAATTAAGTGGCTGCGCTGGGCGGATCACAAAGGCGTTATCAGCTGCAACGGCTTGGTCTAACTCGGTTAATGCTTGATTGTAAACTCGGTGGCGTTCACTTAACGCATGGGCAACCGCGGGGTAGCGTTTGTAGGCTTTGCGGGCTAACCAATTCATTTTCATCGCGGATTTTTGGTAATACTGATCTTGAGTCAAGATCACCACTTGGCGCGCATAACCATCTTTGCGTGATTGCGCTAACGGTATCGGTTCGCCGATGCCGCCATCGAGGTAATGATGTTGGTTAATCACGCTGGGTTTAGACATAAAAGGCAGGCTAGAGGAGGCGATGAGCACGTCGAGTAATTTATCGTGGTCATTAAAATCGGCCATACCGAAGTAATCGGTTTTCCCTGTATTGCAGTTAAAGGCGCCGACCTTAAATTCGGTATGACTATTTAAAAATGTATCAAAATCAAATGGCAGTAACTCATAGACCATGCGGCGATAGGTAAAGTCTGTGTTGACATAGTTGCCTGTCGCCAGCCAGTGGCGCAGGCCCATATAGCGTTTATCGTTGAGATATTGCTGCTGAATTTGAAGATTACGACCGAATTGACGGGACACATAGGACGCGGGGTAAATGGCGCCCGCAGACACCCCAATCACATAGTTGAAGTTGAGCGACTGCTGCAAAAACGCGTCTAACACACCTGCGGTATAAATGGCTCTGAGGCCGCCACCTTCCAACACTAAGGCCACATCTTTCATCGAGTTACATCTTTTTATCGGTTCATCCCAGCAGAATACCCCAGCTTAGCGCAGAAATGAATGCGCACAGGACACGTTTAAGAAGCGTGGTTGACGTCGGCGTGATGGGACGCTTGCTTGGGCTTTATGGGTAAGATATTGGTTACGCTACCCTTTGTGCCGTCTTTTTTAACACACTGTTTAAAGTGATAGGTAGGGTTAAAATTCGCCTGACTAAAGTATTGGCTAAGCGTATTGAGTGCTTCTTTCACTTTCGCGGGCTGCTTATCCCGCGCTGAAGTGACGCTATAAACGCTGTAGGTATTGAGTGACCACTCGGGTAAGAGGGGGACAAGCTGGCCGCTTTCGAGATATTTGTGCACTTCAGGTTCGGGCAGGGCGGCAAACCCGAGACCATCGAGAGTGAGTTGGATTAATGCCTGCATATTGTTGACCGTAATGCGCTGACTTGTCAGCTCGAAGCACTCTTGGCTGCGGGTGTGGGTCAAGGTTTCACTGTTAGCGCAGGGGTGATTAATGCGATTAAAGGCAGCCAATTCAGCGGGATGCTTAAAAATTTTATGCATTGGCAAATAATCGGGTGAGGCGCACAGCAACATGCGCCAATCGGCTAAGTGGCGGGCAATTAAGTTGGAGTCTGATAAAGGACCGATGCAAATCGCCAGATCTATGCCCTCGTTGACTATATCTATCGGGCCATCCTGCAGCAGTAAATTCAAACTTATCTGCGGATGCGCCGCCAACAGGTAGTTAAAGGGCTCGCTCAACAGACCACCGCCAAAACCTATGGGCGCGGCAATCTTTAATTCCCCCGAAGGAATCCCTTTCAAGTTATTGAGTTTTTGCTCTGTGCTTTCGACTATCGCGATGACTTTTCGGCAATTCTCATAGAACAAGCTGCCCGCTTCTGTGAGGGTAAGATTGCGAGTATTGCGGTGGAATAGACTGATCCCCATGTCCATTTCGAGCTTAGTCACTTGTTGACTCACCGCCGAGGAGCTGAGGTTTAACTGCTGCGCTGCGGCGCTCATTGAGCCCTTTTCTGCGATTGCCGCAAAAACGATCATGCCTTTGATCATGTTTTTATTCATTTTTAAGTAACTCTTACAAGTGAATACCTAAAGTCTAACTTGAGCTGATTGTAACATAGAGATACATTGCCGTATTGAAAATTGTTCTCATTTACAATCTGTACCCAATGGAGACTTGTCGGTTATGTTGTTAAGTCGTAAGAAGTACCTCGCTCAAGTGATCACCGCTTTATGTTTGTTGCCCGCAGTACCTGTGACAAATGTCCTTGCGGATACCGCGCCTGATAAAGAAAAGATGATGGAAAGAATCGTAGTGACCGCATCTGGATTTGAACAACAAATTCGCGACGCACCCGCATCTATCAGTGTGATCACCCGTGAGGATCTGGATAACCGCTTCTATCGCGACTTAACCGATGCCATGTTAGAAGTCCCGGGTGTGGTGATTACCGGCGGCGCCGACCGTCAGGACATCAGCCTGCGGGGTATGGGCAGCCAATACACGTTAATTTTAGTGGATGGTAAACGCCAATCTTCGCGCGAGACACGCACTAACAGCGACGGTCCAGGTGTTGAAGGTGCTTGGACTCCACCATTAGCGGCCATTGATAGAATTGAAATCGTTCGCGGGCCTATGTCATCACTTTATGGTTCGGATGCCATTGGCGGCGTGATCAACATTATCACCCGTAAAGTGCCGAATGAGTGGCAGGGTGAAGTGCGACTCGACACGACATTGCAGGAAAAATCGACCTCGGGAAATGTGTACCAGAGTAACTTTTTCGTTAACGGTGGCTTGATTAAAGATCTGCTGGGGATGCAACTTTACGGTCAATATACTCAGCGTGAAGAAGATAATATCTATGGCGGTTACCGTGGCCGTGATGCGACGAATCTGACCGCGCGATTTGCGCTCACCCCCAATGAAAACCACGACATCATGCTCGAAGTTGGGGTGTCAAACCAAGAACTCGACAGCAGCTTAGGCAAAACCGTTACACCGCTGGCGCCGGGCGAAGCCTGCGGTCGTCGCGGTTGTCCTCAATCTTCAACGACAGAATACGAAAACAGCACCATTTCGCTGTCACACACAGGGCGTTGGGACTTTGGTACCTCGGATTCTTATATCAAGCATGAGGTTTTTGATAACAAAACCCGCAAGATGAAGATCACTAACACGGATGTGCAATCTAGCCTGATCACCACCTTAGGCCAAAGCCATACGGCGACTTTTGGTGCGGCATTTAACCATCAAGATTTAACCGACGAAACCGGCAATCAGGTTAGCGACTTAACCGATATCAGTCGCAGACAATGGTCGGTATTTTCTGAGGATGAATGGCACATAGTCGATAACTTTGCCCTGACCATGGGGCTGCGTTTGGATGACGATGAAAACTTTGGTCACCATGTCAGCCCGCGTGTTTACGGCGTGTGGGGATTAACCGACAGCACCACCTTAAAGGGCGGCGTGTCGACGGGCTTTAGGGCGCCGAGTTTGCGCCAGACAGTGCCCGATTGGGGACAAGTCAGCCGTGGCGGCAACATGTACGGTAATCCAGATTTACAACCCGAAACCTCTGTGAACTATGAGTTAGGTGTGTATTCGGATCTGACCGAGAGCATTACCGCCAGTGCGGGTGTGTTCTATAACGAGTTTAAAGATAAGATCACCCGCGTGGCCTGTCCTGCGACTCAATGTACCGATGGTCCCAATCAATTTGGTTCCGACCCAACCACTTACGTGAATATCGACGATGCTGTGACTCAAGGGATTGAGCTGAGTATCGATTATCGGATTCGCTCCAACCTGAGCTTTACGGGTAACTATACTTATACGGATTCAGAGCAAAAGACGGGTGCTTACAAAGGCAGTCCATTGAATCAATTGCCTAAGCATTTGATCCAAGCGTCGTTCAACTACGAGCCTATTGATAATTTAAGCACTTGGTTGAGAGTGAACTACCGTGGCGAAGAGAGCCAACCGACGACGGGACCGTCATCGAGCAGTTTAATCGCTCCTTCTTATACTCTGCTGGATTTAGGGGCTAACTATCAGTTGAACGATAGCCTGAAATTTAGCGCGGGCATTTACAACGCCTTCGATAAGGACATTACCCAAGAGGAATACGGTTATCTTGAAGATGGTCGCCGTTATTGGTTAGGTATGACCTACAGTTTTTAAGCCGATACCTTATTGCTAACATTTAAACGAAAGCCAGAGCATTGACTCTGGCTTTTTGTTAGTTGTATTCATCAATAGGAATGACTATTCGTTTGCTAGCGGGTGGGCGCGGGCGAGTTCGATGGCCGCACCTATGGCGTTTCGCGCTTGGGGACTGTTTTTCCAGCACGTGGTGCGCAGCATGCTGGCGACTAAGTTTGCGATATCATCCACTTCGTGTTGTGCCAGTTGTTGCAGTGAACTGATACCAATTTCTTCGAAGCGTTTAATCACAGTGGGGCCAACGCCTTTGAGTGCCAATAAGGCGTGTTTTTCTTGTTCATTAAAACCCATAACCCATACTCCTTTATGACTGGGATCGCGCTCAAGCTAGCATTAAGGCAAGACTACCTTTAAACCAAGTTAACAAAAAGGCCCTCGAAGGGCCTGTTTAGTCTTTATGGATCAACAATCATCCGTAAGTGTTACATATCACAGGGTTTGAGCGGTTTACGCAACTGGGCGCGCACGTTGTCCATGCCTGAATAAAACTCTTTCATCATCAAGAGACCCATCATCTTGCCGTTGTCGGTCACGATCAGATTGTCGGGATCCCTTGGGTCATTCTTGATCGCGCCAATTAACTTCATCGACGTCATTTCTTTAAACAAGGCGGTATCTAAGTTGACGCCAAAGGTGTCGCGGAAATATTTACGTGATAAACGGCCTGAGAACATGCCCAGCAAGAAGCGGTATTGCATCACGTCTTTTTTGCTGTAGTTCTTTTGCTGCTCGACACCCATGTGGCCGGCTGCAATGCGTTCTTGGTACTTGCGCAGCGAGAAAGTGTTCACATATAGGGTGTCATTCAAGAAGCTGAATGAGCCTGAACCTACGCCTAAATACTCGTCGTAATCGATAACGTATTCGTCAAATCCTTCGTCATCGGTTTTACCAAATGCCCATGCAGATAATTGATTATATTGGCCATTCAGGCTGTTTAAGATCTGGCGATATTGGTTAGCCATATCCGCCTGCGGCGCCGCTAACTTGCCTTTCACGCTTTTGCGAGTCTGGTGGGTGATCATCAGCGGATAAGTAGTAATTTGTCTTGGATCTAAACGCGATGCCATGTCGAGATCGTGTTGGATCACTTCATCGGTTTGGCCGCGGAAACCAAAAATAAGATCGACATTGATAATGGGGAACAGCTCTTTGGCGCCCATGATCTTGTCGAAGGTTTGTTGACCCGTACCGAACTTATCGAGTCGGTCGGTCATTTTTAAAATATCGTCATTAAAGCTTTGCACGCCGATAGACATGCGATCCACTAGGCCTTTGAGTTGCTTAAAGCCAGGGCTGTCTAAATGCTGCGGATCGGACTCGCAGGAGACTTCTTTAATGCTCGGGAATAGGGTTTTCGCGTGTTCGATAGTACGAGCTAATTCATCTTCTAATACTGTGGTGGTGCCGCCGCCAATGTACATAGATTCAAAGTCATAGCCGAGGGCTTTGACCATTTCCATTTCTTTACGCAATGAGATGAAATAGGCGCGTGCCTTGTCTTCCTTGAACATAAAACGGTGGAAGGTGCAGTAAGAACACAGGGTATGGCAGAAGGGGATATGCGCGTACAGCATATACTTTTTGCCTTCTACGGGCGCTGGCATCATTTCTGCGGAAAGGGTATCGAGGCGAAGATTCTTATCGACGTAGTACTGCATGACTCGTTCCATCGAGCCGAGCATCCAGTTAGGGACGGTAATATTCGCTTGATAAGGCGTTGCGATAGCGCCGCTGAGCGTTTGGATAACTGAAGACATAACGATTCCTATCTGTGAGTGCTAACCGTAAACACCGAAATTGCTTTAGGTAATTCACGACCACCTAGCGCAATAAGACTACATCGTATGTAATTGTTAAAACGTGAACTGGTTATAAGTTACGGTTTCCTAACAAGGAAATCACGGGCTTTTTGTTAAGCAGATCATGTTTTAGCGATCAAGAATGCATTTTTATCATACATTTTTTAGCGGAATTTATTGTAGATTTGCGGGGTTAGCTTACCGCGTCAGTCTAAATGCTGAGATTGAAAATCACCATTCTAGGCATTTTGTTGCTGGCGGATTAGCGCTTGTCTATCCAAGGGACGGCTGTCATCATCCGAACGATAAAAATAACCTCTTGATGTAAAGGGCCCGCTATGTTGGTAAACGTAAACCGCTTCTTCCCGCTGTTGGCACTCATAGGCGCGGTGACCGCTTATTTGATGCCGAGTTGGTTTACTGAGCTTAAATCCGCCATAGTGCCGCTGTTAGTGATCATCATGCTCTCTATGGGACTCACCTTAGATCTGCAGGATTTTGCTAATGCATTCAAACAAAAACGCGCTGTGCTGACTGGACTGATACTGCAATTTTCGGTCATGCCGCTCAGCGCATTATTGATCAGCCAGTTATTAGGATTAGATAGAGATCTCACCATAGGCATGGTGTTGGTGGGCAGTGTTGCAGGCGGCACCGCCTCAAACGTGGTCTGTTATTTGGCAAAAGGCGACGTGGCTTTATCGATAACCATGACGGCACTGTCGACCTTAGCGGGCGTAGTATTAACACCACTGATTATTAAGCTGTTGATTGGCGAAATGATCGATATCCCCTTCGTTGACATGCTACTGAGCTTAGTGAAAATCGTGCTGTTCCCTGTCAGCGCAGGCGTGATCATCAATCATTTCTTTAAATCGCTGGTGGCCAAAGTCGCTCCCGCATTGCCGTTGATTTCAATCTTGGCAATCGTGATGGCGATTACCATTATCGTGGCATTAAATGCCAATCAGTTTGATAAAGTTGGCCCCATTATTTTGCTGGCAGTGTTCTTACATAATGGTTTCGGCCTCGCTTTAGGCTACTTTTGCTGCCGTT
Organism: Shewanella baltica; assembly: GCF_900456975.1. Classification (NCBI taxonomy): domain Bacteria; kingdom Pseudomonadati; phylum Pseudomonadota; class Gammaproteobacteria; order Alteromonadales; family Shewanellaceae; genus Shewanella; species Shewanella baltica. The sequence goes on along the minus strand of NZ_UGYM01000002.1, from coordinate 4,545,610 downwards.
TATTAGGCTTTAACCATACCGTCTGCAAAACCATTTCCATCGAAGTCGGCCTACAAAACTCTGGCCTCGCTACGGGTTTGTGCATCAAGTTTTTTAGCCCTATTTCTGCCATTCCCAGCGCGATATTCTCGATATGGCATAACCTATCAGGCGCCATCTTGGCGGGATATTGGGCGAGGGAAGCGCAAGATTAATAAGATGTTGCTATCGAAAATAGACAATACCTGTGACCCGAGCAAGCGCGGCCACAGGGTTAAATTGCTGTGACTAATTAACCGGTAATGGGGTCTCGACGGGCATGAGTGTTAGCTGCAAGATATTTTCTTGCCGGCTTAATGCCAGTGGCAGGGTGTAGTTGGGAAAGCGCAATCCGAATATGGCACCTTGTTGTAACAAGCGATACAGCTGATCTGTCATGGCAATCGTTAAGCTGGCACAGCCATGTTCGTCGACTCTGCCTTCAAGTGGTAAAGCGATTTTGTCGGCTAAGGTCAGATACGCCGCCATACGCCAGTGCGAGTTTTCTCCAATATTGTATGTGCTGCCATGCAATTGGTTGTAGCCTAAACCACAGGCCTGCAAGCTTAATTGGGTTTTGGCCGCTGTGGGTAGCGAAAGAGTCTGTTGCCGCTGCTGTGCCAGAAACGTGCCCCATGCCAGCCGATTTATAACTGAGTCCAGTGAGATGGGAACATACTGATCTTGCTGTTTTAGCGCATTAAAGCGGGCAATGCCTTGTTTCAATTTAGTGAGATCGTCTTCATATTCCAGTTGTGCCTTAAGCAGCTCATAAGCGGGAGCCTTCGCTTGTTCCATGCCCGCTAACGCCGCTTTCTCGTAGTATGCCAGTGCTTGCACTTTATTGGCCTCTGCGCCCAAACCACGCTCTTCCATGCTGCCTAAATGATAGTTAGCGATGGCAACTTGACGTTTAGCACCTTGTAAAAATGCGGCTTTCGCACCGCTGTAGTCATTTTCGTTCAACAGTAGGGCGCCGTAGTTTGTCCACGCCGTACCGTCATCTGCTGCCATACCCAATTCCAGCCACTTTATGGCTTGCTGGCGTAACTGCGGGAGGTCGAGACTTTCTCTTTCGCTGCCGACACTTTGCATCGCTATTAAGTAAGCGCGCAGATACTCGCGTGAGGCATTATCCAGATAGAGGTTATCGAGTTGAAGTTCAAAGGCTTGCCCAAAGTAACTCCCCGCTCGCTGCGCCGCTGCGATTGCTTTCGTTAGATAGAACCTTGAACTGGGATCTGCCGGACTGTGTGCTCGCCCTAGGTTATATAAGGTCGGTAGTTTAAGACCCCGCGCCAGTGCTTCTTCTAACAAGGGGATGGCCTGCGTTTTTCGATCATTATCCAGCGCCATGCTGCCTAGATTATGGCTGGCACGGGCCGAACCTAAGGCTCTGGCTTGTTCATAGTATTGGCTGGCGGTGGCATTGTCTTGCGTGACGCCACGGCCGAGATGGTAGGCTTTACCCAGTAGAAATAACGCATCAGCATTGTTTTCTGCGGCTTGCTGCTGCGCTTGTTGTAAGAAAGCGTCGTATTGTTGTTGCTCAAATAACTGTTCCAGCGCGGATTTTTCCGCTGTTGCTGCAAAGCTTAGGGTCAACAGTAATAGGAGAGTCGCAATCGTGAATATCTTCATAACATCCTTGTAGTTAAGCTGGGTACTTGCAAGTGGTAGTGCTAGTGAAGTTGGCTAACATAGTGGCTTGTTATGCTACAAGCAAGTCTTGCTGTTTGCCACTGTGTTATGACTGGCGGATGAGTTGCAGCGATAGCACTGCCGTGACTATTGTGTGGCATTGCCAGTTTGAAGGGGCTACCGACATTTTCCTTGTTACCTAGTTTACCTACCAAAATAGCCGTTTTGCGGCTTTATGCCTCAACGCTGATTTGTGTCACTATTGACTGCAAAAATTGGGTGTTGCTGCATAGATAAAAGCAGTTTTAGTCAGTGAACTCGTTGAGTTCCACGCACTCATTTGCGCCATAGCGTCTAAAGCCAGCTTAGCTCTTTGCACGACTTTGGCAGTGTAATTGCCAGTGGGATCTTTATACTTAAAGGACACTTCGGCAATCACGGGTTGCTGCGAGGCACTTGGGGAGCTGGTGTACCACAGCGTGAGTTCGAGTGAGGCATCTATGCTACCTAAATCGATTTCACAGCCTTCAAACACATATTCGTTAATCGTAAGGCCACCGACTTTGGCGAGTGTGAGATTGCTACTTAAACCGTAAGCGTCGGCAAAGCCTGAAAAGTGACTATTTACATCGGCCATATCATTTAAGGTGCGAGTGTTTGGCGTGGTGGTTGAATGGCTATATACAATGCGGATGCCATTATTGATATCGGTACTGATGTCGGCTTCGAGTTTAGTGTCGGCTTGATTATCGGGTGAGCTGAGATCTTCAAAGTCAGCAATAAATCGATCAGGGCTGCGAAATTTCAGGGTTACTTCACTTTTGCCATCGCTCGTTCGGTCACGAAAGATATAACCTAACTGCTTTAGCTGACAACTGGTTGGGGTGTCATAGAAGGCTACTTGACGTGTTTTGGTTAATGCCCAAGAGCCTGTGACATTGCGACTAATTGCGTTGCTAATGGTTTGTTTAGCATCCGTTAGATAGCTATTGGCGGTTGTACTTTGAGTGGCGTAATTAAAGTGGCTTGGGTCGAGCAGTAACTTATATTCCCTTGATGTTTCAACAGGATTTGCTTGTGCTGCATATGAGGCGAGCAGGGCACTTGAGACTAACGTGAATGACATCATCGCCTGTGAAGCAGTTTTCATCGGTTAATCCTTAAGTGATGTGCTGATGCAAGGTTGTTTATGTTTTCGCGATAACGACTTCTATTACAACTTGAGTGTGTTATGAGCCACCACTATAAGACAGTGATGGCTCATGTGGCTGAATACTTAATGGTTATTTATCAGCCGATAAGGATAAGTCGTCAACTATATACAAAGTGTTGCCGTCGATATCACTTTGCGCACTATCGAGATATTTCTGTTCTAAGGTGTTGTTATTGCTCCAAGTGGCAAAGTCATCGTCATTTAGCACACCCAAACGCTTATTATCAATGAGCCACAAACCTTCCATTTTGTCATGGGGATATTGTGTTTTGGCGGCCATATCTAGCACCAGTGATTTTGTCGCGGGTATGATGCCATTGGCTGCAAGTGCCTCCCAGCCATCGCTTAGAGCTACCTGTTCTAAGGTTTTACCTTTAAGGGTTAAACCTAACGCCGCATCTTGGGCGATATCAGCTTGTGCAGCGACGGTCTCTAGATCTGTCGCGCCGCTTATATCTATCTTGTATACATGCTTCATCACATCAGTGTCGATATTAAAAAACTTGCCATCACGTTCTAACACTAAAAATTGGCTGTTACTTAAGGCAACGATCGCTGAGTTAGAGTTCTGGGCAATTTCTTGCTGATACAAATATTGGCCAATAGCGCCGGTCGCTAAGTTGATCGTCACGATTCGAGTGAGGGTATTGTTGTTAACACTCTTATCGGGATTGGAAATGGTCGATTGCATTATGCCCACAAGTGTCGACTGATCGGGCGTGATAGTCAGGCCTTCCATTCCTCGGTTGGCGCGGCGATGAGCAAACTCTGCTGGTAGGCTATATAAGTTGCGTGCATCGTCTGCGAAAGGATTAATACGCGCTATTTCTACGCCTTCAGCCGAGTAATGCACTATATGTGGACCATACTCGTCGCTGACCCAAAAACTGCCATCATCCATGGCGGCAAGACCTTCGGAATCTAACCCATAATCATCGAGTTTGATGGGGTTGGTCTGTGCATTGTAAGGTTGGCTCATGTTTTGACGAATGACTTCACCTGCTGCGTCATAGGGGATTTCTCCTGTGCCGCCAAGGCTGCTGCTATTGGGAAGTCCGGTGATCAAGCTGCCATCTGGGCGTTTAAATAAGATGTCTTTGACTTTAGTGATGGTGCCATTGGTTTGGAGTTCAAACAAACCGATACGTGGTGTGTAGTCCGGCGTTGGAAACATCTTACCTTTGCCTAAACTACCGGTGTAATCCGCATTCGGGCCGCGATCGGTGAGGGCATAAAATTGAATAGGATTATTGGGATTGGGCGCAGCATCAGAGCCATAACCGCCGTTACGAATTTCAAATTTAGTACCAGGCATAGCGCCATTGTCTAAATCATCGCGCAGCACAGTGAAAGGTAGATGCACCGCTTTATTCGTAAACAGGTCGGCATTACATGAATAGCTGCTATCAACCACTTCATTACTGTCGAGCTTGCCGTTATCGTTGCTATCAAGACCTGAATCCGTGCGAGTGCCGCCCATCCAGCAGTGGCTATCACCGCCAATTAAGGTGGTTTGTGTGGTCAGGCTACTGATGTCTGTATCATCCGAATTACAAGCACTCAGTAGCAAAACTGACAGGCACAAGCCTGAGGTGACGAGCACATTTTTCATCTTAATATATCCCGATTCTTAAAGTGATTAGCTATGTTGTTGGCAGGTAATATAAAGTTAGGCTGTGAACTAAATGTGACAAGTGTGCCGCTTTACGTATCGAGTACGAATACGGTGCTCACGAGTAATACAGTGTGTTGGTTTTGGATGGAAGCCGACGATGGCGTGGTTGATTGGCTGAGTCCGCAGTTTTTTAGTGGTATTTAATATTGTGGGAGTGAGTGGTGGACAAACTTCATTTCTGAACTATAGGCTTCACGCTCTTATTATTGGTTTAGTACTTTTGGCACTAAATCAATTTAATCATTTTTGGTAAATAATTTTTATAGAAATACAGTATGAATAATAGGTTAGTTTTCTTGGCTGCGATTTATATTGCAGGTACGTGACTCGCTTTATATCTGATCTAAAAATCTGCGGCCTAATAATTTTTGTTCTTAGGCCGCAGATTTAAAAGCTTTTTTCAGTGAACCTAAACTTAAAGCTTAAAATGCGATACCACGCCGACGAGTTGTTCCTTCGTCGCGGCTAAAGCTGTAGCGCTGTTAAGGGTGGCTTTACCGCTTTGATTCAGTTCATCGACCATTTCACGAATGGTGGTCAGATTACGGTTTATTTCTTCGGTCACGGCGCTTTGCTCTTCGGCGGCGGTGGCGATTTGAGTGCTGAGCCCATTAATATCGAACACATAAGCGGTCAGGGTATCGAGGTTTTCCGTTACCAGAGTGGTTGTGTCGGCGGCTTGTTGGCAACTGTGTTTGGTTTGCTCCATTGCGGTCACGGCTGCATCGGCACCGCGGCGTAAACGTTCAAGCATCTGATTAATCTCGGATGTACTGGCTTGAGTACGAGCGGCCAGTGTACGCACTTCATCGGCGACAACAGCAAAGCCTCGACCTTGTTCACCTGCACGGGCGGCTTCGATGGCTGCATTAAGCGCGAGCAGATTGGTCTGATCGGCAATTTCACCTATTACATTCAAAATCGCGGCGATATGACGAGTGTTTTCGTTCATATCATTAATCGCATCGGCTGCTACATCGACTTTAGTCACCAAGGCAATCACAGTGTTGGCGGCCTGTTCAACGGCTTTCTTCGATTTATCAGCTTGTTCATTGGCTTGCTGAGTAAACTGGGCTGCAGACGCGGCATCACCTGCAACGTTATGGGCAGTCGCGCTCATTTCTGTCATGGCCGTTACGACTTGGTCGGTTTCAACTGCGTGAGTTTGTAGCGCACCACTATTAGTATTGGATTGCACATTCAGTTGGCCAATTTGGTCAGACATGTGATCTGAGGCTTGGGTAATATCTGAGATGATATGGCGTAGATTATCGATAACGCGATCGAGATCTGTGGCGAGTGAGCAGAGTTCGTTGTCACCCTTTATGTTTGTCTTATGTGTCAGGTCGCCATTGGCTAGGCGTTCCATTACCAGCTTAATGTCATTGACGATTCGGACTAAGCGTTTGCTCATAAAGAGCGCGCTGAGAAGTGAGGCGACGATGGCAAATAAGATCAGGCCTAGTAACAAGCTTTCTGCGATAGCAATCTTACTTCCTGCCTGAGTTCCTAACTCATGGTTACGGATAGTGATTAGTGAAACGAGTTGATTAATTTGATCGCTGACTTTAGGACCAAGTTCACGACGTTCCTCAGTTAATTCCGCTTCTGTGGCGGTGCGCTCAGCAAGCGTAACTTCTTGTCGGTAAAGACGGACATATTGCTCTATCTGTGGCTGTAAAGTCTGAATGTTACGCGCATTTTGGCCCATGAAATTGGTATCAAACTCAGAGAGTTTAGCGACTAGCTGGCCAATGTTCTGTTGATGTTCGGTAATGCCTTTCTCATTATGGACTAGCGTCGCTAAACGAATTTCAAAGAATTCAGCACGTATATTGGTAAAGGTTTCTGCCAGTTGGGTATTGTTGACTAAGCGACGGCTAGTTTCACCGAGATCGGTAAAGCTACGATAGGATGAGATACCTATGATGATGAGGAGAATACTCGCGATCACCGAGGGCAAAGCCGTCAGAGTGCTGGTTTTAGCATTATTAAACATAGTGACCTTAAGGATGTAGAACGGATAGAAGAGGTGATGTAATAAAATTACACAATATGGTCATTTTACAGCCCGAAATAAGAGGGTGCAAATTGATGGTTGTTTAAATTACGCCGTAAGGCATTGTTTATTAATACTTGTTTTCATATTGTTGCATGTAATCAAACGCTGGGTTGATTATATATTGAGTTGCAAAATAACGTTGAATTCTAACTTATTGTTTTTAATTTATAATTTGTCAAATCTCCTAAATTTCGAAACATAGAAACAACACAGGTATTGCCGCTTGTGAGCGACATCACAGATTGAGTAAATGTTTTAAAATGTATCAATATTGGCATGAAGAAAAACACCTCGACGCTGCGAGGTGTTTTTAGTTAAACCGACGGTTTCTTTTATGCGTTGAGACGAGTCAATGGCAGTTAGTCTTTGTATTTCAAGGTGCCGTTAGCTTTGATTTCGTCAAACCACAGGTTGTGATGTTGGCTTGCCCAGTTTTCATCGCAGTAGCCAGATATCATACATTCCATACCGCCTTCTGACATTACGGTTGCCATGAAGATGTGTACGATAGAAAAAGCACAGATCACGATAGCGCTCACTGAGTGCAGCACGAGTGCGATCAAGCTTAATGTACGGCTTGGTTCGAATAGGTTAGGGAAGAGTAACAACATGCCTGAGGCCGAAATCACTAATCCAAATAGGGCAAAGGCCCAGAACCACATTTTCTCACCGGCGTTCGCAAAACCTGCGTCTGGGTGCTTACCTTTAAACGGGCCAAAGTTAATGTAACCGCCCACGACTAAGAACCACTTTACGTCGTACATTTTTGGCAGCTGGTTTTTCGCCCAGAGGGTGGTCATTAATGCCCAACCTATCATGAAGGGAATCGCCATCACGTCATGGATTTGCTTCGCACCGTAGACGATGGCTTCCCAGATACCTTCGCCCAACCAAGGTTGGAAGAAGAAGCGACCTGCCAGCAAGGTTAAGCCGGTTAAAATCAACAGTAAGCACGGGATCGCGCCTAACCAGTGGATTGAAACATCAAACTTAGACCAGCGATGCACTAACTTGCCTGAAAAACCATGGTGCAGCTTAGAGATGCCGTTCACCTTGATAAATAAAACAAAGATAATGATCATGCCGAATAGTGCTGCCATTAAGGCCGGCGCTAACCAGTCGCTACGTAGCTCTAATACCCGTAAATCATAGGTATTGATGGGTTGAGCATGAAACTTACTTTGGGAGGTAGTGTATCCCGTGGCACCATCCTTCAGTTGTGCCCAAATTTGGGCATCAGACTGTTGAACTTGATTCGCCAGTTCATCACCACCATTGGCTATACACACGGCACTAAATAACAGTGCTATGGCTAAACCTATGTGTTTGAACCATTTGTTCATCATACATCCTCTCTCACCTAGTCGCGCCTACCTAGATAGGCGCTAAGCTAAGTCTGTGGACAGATCCTGTTGACCTGAATTAATTCCAAGCCGCGTTTTTAGCACCACGATAAGCCACACGCTCACGGAAGATGCTTGAAACCACTTCGGCATCACCCGCTAACAGGGCCTTTGTCGCACACAGTTCTGCACACATAGGCAGTTTGCCTTCGGCAATACGGTTTGAACCGTATTTTTGGCGCTCTGCCTCTGAGTGGTTTTCTTCTGGGCCGCCGGCGCAGAAGGTACATTTGTCCATCTTGCCACGGCTACCAAAGGCACCTTTTTTCGGGAACTGTGGTGCGCCAAACGGACAGGCGTACAAGCAGTAACCGCAACCAATACAGGCATCTTTGTCGTGTAGCACTATGCCGTCGTCGGTTCTGTAGAAGCAGTTTGCTGGGCAAACTGCCATACAAGGTGCATCTGAGCAATGCATACAGGCGACAGAGATAGAGGCTTCTCCACGTTGACCATCGTTAATGGTCACTACGCGGCGGCGTTGGATCCCCCACTCGAGAGCGGAGTCGTTTTCGTTTTTACAGGCAGTGACACAACCGTTACATTCGATGCAGCGCTTGGTATCACACAAAAATTTCATTGTAGCCATAATGGCAATTCTCCTAGCTTAAGCTGCACTTACGCTTTAACGATCTGACACAGTGATGCCTTGGTTTCCTGCATTTGTGTCACAGGGTCATAACCATAGGTCAGCGCAGTGTTAGCGGATTCACCGATAACGTAAGGTACTGTGCCCTCTGGATAATTAGGCGCTAAACTTTCACCGTGCATCACACCCGCAAAGTGATATGGCATAAAAGTCACGCCAGGTTTAACGCGTGGCGTCACCATAGCTTGTACCTTAATACGGCCACCTTCGGCGCCTTCTAGCCAGACGTCTTCACCGTTACGAATGCCGCGATCGGCAGCATCGGCAGGGCTTATCTCAACAAACATTTCCTGTTGAAGTTCAGCTAGCCAAGGGTTACAACGAGATTCTTCACCACCACCTTCGTATTCAACCAGACGGCCTGAGGTCAGTACCAGTGGGTACTTGCCGCTCATGTCTTTATCTTGGATTGACTTATACAGCGTAGGCAGACGGTGCACTTGCATGTCGGCATAGGTGGGGTATTTGGCCACTAAGTCACGACGCGGCGTGTATAAAGGTTCGCGGTGAACTGGCGCTTGGTCTGGGAAAGTCCAAACAATACAACGGGCTTTAGCGTTACCGAAAGGAATACAGCCATGCTTGATTGCTACGCGCACTATGCCGCCTGACAAGTCTGTCTTCCAGTTTCTGCCTTCGGCTTCGGCTTTTTCTGCCGCCGTCAGATCATCCCACCAACCGAGTTGCTTGAGCAGCTTGTCGGAGAACTCTGGATAACCGTCTTGGATTTCAGCACCTTTAGAGAAAGAGCCTTCGGCCAATAGATTTTTGCCATTGTATTCAACGCCGTAACGGGCACGGAAGTTACCGCCACCGTCTTTAACGTGTTTGGATTGATCGTACAGAATTTGGGTGCCGGGGTGTTTCGCTTCTGGCGTGCCCCAACATGGCCAAGGTAAACCGTAGGTTTCGCCTTTCGCTGGGCCGCCTGCGGCTTCCAGCGTCTTGTTGCTGAAGGTGCCCCAGTTTTGGGTGTGTAGTTTCAGGCGTTCAGGGCTTTGGCCCGTCATACCTATGGTCCACATACCGCGGTTGATTTCGCGGGTGATGTCTTCAATCACAGGCAAATCATTTTCTTTAGCGATGCGTTTAGTGTACTGCTCAGCAAACCCGAGTTTTTGCGCTAAGCGATACATGATTTCGATATCGGTTTTAGATTCAAACAATGGCTCTATGACTTTTTCGCGCCATTGCTGACTGCGGCCAGAGTTAGAAACTGAGCCTTCAGTTTCAAACTGTGTCGCTGCTGGTAGCAAGTAAACACCATTCTTACGGCGATGCATCACACCCGCCATAGTTGGGAATGGATCGACTACCACCACAGTGTCCATCTTGTCTAAAGCATCACGTACATCACGTTGGCGGGTTTCGGTGTTCACCGATTGTCCCCAGAAAAACGCCATGCGAATGTTATCTTGCTGCGCGAGTTTGCCTTTTTCTTCTAACACACCATCGTGCCAGCGAGAGCAAGGGATACCCGGTGTAGTCATAGGTTCACGGCCAAGATAAGTGCCTTGATCGAAACGGCCTTTCATCCATTCCATGTCTAGATCCCACACGTGGGTCCAGTGGGTCCAAGCACCTGTTGTTAAGCCGTAGTAACCCGGTAAGTTATCGAACAACAAACCTAAGTCAGTCGCGCCTTGTACGTTATCGTGACCACGGAAAATGTTCGTTCCGCCGCCTGACACGCCCATGTTACCTAGCGCTAATTGCAGAATACAGTAAGCGCGGGTGTTGGCATTACCTACGTGGTGTTGAGTACCACCCATACACCAGATCACAGTACCTGGGCGGTTATCAGCCATGAGTTTCGCGGCTTGATAAACCTCGGCTTCGCTCACGCCTGTGATGTTTTCCACTTCTTTAGGTGGGAACTTTTTCGCTTCGGCGCGAATGGTGTCCATCTCGAAAACACGTTGTTGGATAAAGGTTTTATCTTCCCAACCGTTTTCAAAAATGTGCCATAACATACCGTAGATAAAAGGAATATCAGTACCTGGACGCAATGCACAGTGCAGATCTGAATGCGCCGCGGTACGAGAGAAGCGTGGATCAACTACGATCAACTTAGCGTTGTTTCTTTCTTTAGCGATCAGAATATGTTGCATCGCCACTGGGTGGGCTTCTGCAGGGTTAGCACCGATAAAGAAAATCGCATTCGCGTTTTGGATATCGTTAAAGGAGTTAGTTTGCGCACCGTAGCCCCAAGTGTTAGCAACACCGGCTACCGTGGTAGAGTGACAAATACGAGCTGAATGGTCGACGTTGTTTGTGCCCCACATGGCCGCCAGTTTGCGGTACATGTAGCAACCTTCGTTTGAGAATTTAGCGCTACCCATGAAGTACACTGAGTCTGGGCCGGATTCTTTACGAATGTTGAGCATTTGGTCGCCCACTTCGTTAATCGCATCTTCCCAAGAGATTTTTTTCCACTTGCCATCAACCAATTTCATTGGGTATTTCAGGCGTTTTTCGCCATGGCCATGCTCACGCAGTGCCGCACCTTTAGCGCAGTGACCACCGGCGTTGAAGGGATGATCGAATGCAGGTTCTTGACCCGTCCATACGCCATTTTGTACTTCGGCATACAGACCACAACCGACGGCGCAGGCACTACAAATAGTACGTTTGACTTCGATAGGGGCATCATGTGGCACTTCTTTGGCTTCGACGCGACGCATCATGCCTGTGCCCATTAGTGATGCCGCCGCAATACCACCGGTGGCGATACCTGCGTGCTTCATAAATTGACGACGGCTAATGCCTAACGCTGGTTTGTCTGCCACTGGGGCGACACTAGACTTGCGAGTTAACTTCATCGCTGACTTCTCCTAGATTAGCTGCGCAAGCTATTGTAATAGCTGCTGATGTGCGCAGTTTCGTGGTAACCCTTTGACGCTTTGGTGGTTACCTTGCTGCTCTCGCTGGCCTGTGCCACGCTCATGCCGGTTGCGGCAATCGTGGCACCCGCTACGCTGCCGACGGTGAGCGCTTTGAGCAAAGATCGGCGAGATAAATCGCTGGGTTGCTGCTTCATGCTGACTCCTGAAATTAGGGTTTAGTTTTGAGATCGCACGGCTTTTTGTGGGGTTTATCTTGTTATCAAAAAGTGAAGATTAGCGGTGGGAAAGATAATGAAATCATCTTGTTTGCCATCAATCATCGCGCGTGACGGCAATATAGTAGGAAAGGGTTGAGTAGGAATTGATCTAGGACAGTTTGCAGTGTTGAAATCGGCTGCCGTTCTCTTAAAGCGTTAACTCGCTCATAGTTTCGCAACTCCCTTGGGAGCAGGGAGTTGGCGGCTTTTTGTATCACTGAGTTTCAGGTGTTAAGTTTTTGTATTATCTAATGAAGTGCTGATAAAAGAACACCCCGCATGGCGGGGTGTTTTAAGGACCTAAAAGCTGCGGTTTAACTTAGTCTTTATACTTTAAGTTGCCGTTGGCTTTGATTTCGTCATACCAGAGATTGTGGTGCTGGATTGCCCAGTTTTCATCACAATAGCCTGACTTCATACACTCCATACCGCCTTCGCTGAGTACGGTCGCCATCCAAATATGCACTATGGTAAAGGCAATCAGAATAATGGCGCTGATAGAGTGGATCAGTAGCGCGCCCATGGAGGCTTCACGCGGCAAGTCTAAGCCAGGTAATACCAACATGATGCCTGAAACACTGATGAATAAACCAAATAACATCAGGGTCCAGAACCACATTTTTTCACCAGCGTTAGCAAAACCACTGTCAGGGTGTTTACCTTTGAATGGACCAAAGTTGATATAACCACCGACCACTAAAAACCATTTCAAATCATACATCTTGAAGGTTTGTAGCGGCATCCATTTCACCACACAGACAGCCCAAGCCGCGATAAAGATGGGACCTGCCCAATCGTGGATGGTTTTGCTGCCGTAGATCAATGGTGCCCACAGATCAGGCCCTAACATTGGCTGAACAACATGCTTACCTAACATTATGGTTAAACCGGTAAACATCAGTGTCAGGCAGCTGCTCGCCATGATCCAGTGGATCCACAGATCCGCCTTAGACCAACGCGCCACTAACTTGCCTGAAAAGCCCTTGCTGAGTTTTGATGGACCATTCACCAGATAAAACAATAAAAAAGCCCCGAACACACCGACAACGGCCAACGCCATAATCGGGGTTAGATATTGGTTTCTCAGTTCTTTACCTTGGTTACCGGCAACGTTAATCAACACCCCAGTATCTATCCCTTTGGCAGTGGTATAGCCGGCATCGCCTGCTTTTACCGCCCGCCAAAGATCGGCATCGCTGGTTTGCGCTTTCGCCTGTTGTTGACTCGATTGCTGATCACTTGCGTGTACTGGGCTTGCGCTCATTACTGAACCTAATCCCAATCCCATGACGAGCACCAACAGAGCAAACAGACTGCGCAGTGATTTGTTTAACTGTTTGTTTAACATTTTCACTCCTTGCCAGAGGTTAGGGATGACTCCCTAACCCTCGCTCTGCTTAGTTAATCTCACCTGTCTTGGGGTTGTAACCCCAAATCACGTTAGGATTGCCACGAGAGGCCATACGTTGACGGTAGATATTGGATACTACTTCCGCATCACCCGCGAGCAGGGCTTTTGTCGAACAAAGCTCAGCACACATAGGTAACTTGCCTTCAGCAATACGGTTGGCGCCGTATTTTTTACGCTCGGCTTCGGAGAAGGTTTCTTCTGGGCCACCGGCGCAGAAAGTACACTTGTCCATCTTGCCACGACTACCAAAGGCAGTCTTTTTCGGGAATTGCGGTGCACCAAATGGACAAGCATAGAAGCAATAACCACAACCGATACAGGTATCTTTGTTGTGTAGCACTATGCCGTCTTCGGTACGGTAGAAACAATCTGCCGGACATACGGCCATGCAGGGAGCGTCAGTACAGTGCATACATGCCACTGAAATAGAGGCTTCGCCAGGTAGACCATCGTTAATCGTCACCACGCGGCGACGTTGGATTCCCCACTCGAGAGCGGAGTCGTTTTCGTTCTTACATGCAGTGACACAACCGTTACACTCGATGCAGCGCTTGGTGTCACACAGAAATTTCATGACTGCCATAATGGCTTATCTCCTCATCAAGTAGGTTAGGCTTTGCTGATCTGGCACAAGCTGGACTTAGTTTCTTGCATCTGAGTCACAACGTCGTAGCCATAAGTTAAAATGGTGTTTGCCGATTCGCCTATCACGTAAGGCACTGTGCCTTCAGGATAGTTTTTCGCTAGGCTTTCGCCTTCAAACACACCAGCAAAGTGGTATGGCATAAAACATTCACCGGCAATAACGCGCGGTGTCACCATAGCCTTAACCGTGATCTTGGCGCCTTCTGGGCCATGTACAAAGACATTGTCACCGTCACGCACGCCGCGATCCGCAGCATCCGCAGGGTTCATCTCGATGAACATTTCTTGTTGCAGCTCAGCAAGCCAAGGGTTAGAACGGGATTCTTCACCGCCGCCTTCGTATTCCACTAGACGACCAGAGGTCAGCGTCAGCGGGAAGCCTTGGGTAAAGTCCTTATCTTGGATTGACTTATACAAGGTCGGCAGACGCGCAACCATACGGTCTTCGTAGGTTGGGTACTTGGCGACTAAGTCACGACGAGGAGTGTAAAGTGGTTCGCGATGTTTCGGGATATCATCTGGGAAAGTCCAAACGATACAACGGGCTTTAGCGTTGCCATAGGGAATACAGCCATGCTTGATCGCAACACGTTGGATGCCACCAGAAATGTCAGTCTTCCAGTTTTTGCCTTCGGCGCGTTTTTTCTCTGCATCTGTGAGTTCATCCCACCAACCCAATTGCTTGAGCATGTCGGCGGAGAATTCAGGATAACCATCTTGAATTTCACTGCCTTTAGAGAAAGAACCTTCGGCAAGAATGTTGACGCCATCGTGCTCAACACCGTAACGGGCACGGAAGTTACCGCCACCGTCTTTCACGTGTTTTGATTGATCGTACAGGATCTGGGTACCAGGATGTTTCATCTCTGGTGTACCCCAACATGGCCAAGGTAAACCGTAGACTTCACCCTTAGCTGGGCCGCCGGGTGCTGTTAGATTATTGACATCGAAAGTGCCCCAGTTTTCTTGGTGCATTTTCAAACGCTCAGGGCTTTGACCTGTATAACCCACAGTCCACATACCGGTATTGAATTCGCGGGTCACATCTTCAATCAAAGGCTCTTCGCCATTCACTTGAATGTGCTTACAGAATTCTTTTTCAACGCCCCATTTTTTAGCGAACTTATACATGATGATGTGATCGGGCAGAGACTCAAACAGTGGCTCGATGACTTTAGTACGCCATTGGAGCGAACGGTTTGAGGCCGATACTGAACCATAGGTTTCGAATTGCGTCGCCGCAGGCAATAGATACACACCGTCTTTACGTTGGTGCATAACACCTGCCATGGTTGGAAAAGGATCGACCACAACCACAGTATCCATCTTGTTCAATGCTTCACGCACTTCACGACCACGGGTTTCAGTGTTAACCGATTGTCCCCAGAAGAACGCCAGACGGATATTGTCTTTCTGCGCAATTTTGGTTTTATCTTCTAACACCCCATCGTGCCAGCGAGAGCAAGGAATACCGGCTGAGGTTTGTGGTGTTTGGCCTAGGTATTCACCTTGGTCGAAACGGCTGGCAATCCATTTAGGATCGAGATCCCATACATTTGACCAGTGAGCCCACGCGCCAGTCGTTAAGCCGTAGTAACCGGGTAAGTTGTCGAATAACAAACCAAAGTCAGTCGCGCCTTGCACGTTATCGTGACCACGGAAGATGTTAGTACCGCCACCAGAAACACCCATGTTGCCAAGGGCTAACTGTAAAATACAGTATGAACGGGTGTTGGCATTACCGACGTGGTGCTGAGTACCGCCCATACACCAAACGATAGTGCCGGGTTTCGTTTCGGCCAGCATTTTAGCCACACGGTACATTTGCGCCTTAGGCACGCCTGCAACCAGTTCAACTTCTTCTGGGGTGTATTTTTTGGCTTCTTCACGGATACGCTCGATGCCGTATACGCGTTGTTTGATAAACTCTTTATCTTCCCAGCCGTTTTCAAAAATGTGCCATAACAGGCCATAAATGAAGGGGATATCTGTACCTGGGCGGATATGCACGTACTCGTCAGATTTCGCTGCAGTACGGGTGAAACGTGGATCAACAACAATCACTTTCGCGCCGCGTTCTTTGGCGACTAGAATATGTTGCATTGCCACTGGGTGCGCTTCACTTGGGTTTGAACCCACAAACATGATGCACTTAGTGTGGCGGATATCGTTAATCGAGTTGGTTTGCGCACCGTAGCCCCAAGTGTTAGCAACACCGGCTACCGTGGTAGAGTGACAAATACGGGCTGAATGGTCGACGTTGTTCGTGCCCCACAGTGCCGCTAATTTGCGATATAAATAAGCTTGTTCGTTCGAAAACTTGGCGCTGCCCATAAAGTAAACGGAATCTGGACCTGACTCTTGACGAATCGCTTCCATCTTGTCGCCGACTTCATTAATCGCTTGATCCCAAGAGATCTTTTTCCACTTGCCGCCTTCTAACTTCATTGGGTATTTCAGGCGTTTTTCACCGTGGCCGTGCTCACGCAGTGCCGCACCTTTCGCGCAGTGTCCGCCTTGGTTAAAGGGATGGTCAAATGCCGGTTCTTGACCTGTCCACACGCCGTTTTGTACTTCTGCATATACACCACAACCGACGGCACAGTGAGAACAGATGGTACGTTTAACTTCGGTGGGAACATTGTGGCCTATGTCTTCTTGGGCTTGTGCTTTACGCATCATGCCTGTGCCCAGCATGGACGCCGCAGCGATGCCACCTGTGGCAAGACCTGCCGATTTTAAGAACTGACGACGATTGAGACCCAGTGCTGGCGCTTTAGATTCGACAACCTGGTCTGTTTTGCGGGTTAATCGCATCACACACTCTCCTCTGGTTAGTTGTTCAACGACGCATAATAGTTACGGATATGGTCGGTTTCGCGGTAGTTCTCACTCTTAGGCTCTGTGGTTGCTGCCGTTTTTGTCGAGGCTAACGCCTGACTGCTCACGGTTACCACTGCGCCTGCCGCACTGCCGAGTGCCAATGCTTTGAGCAATTGACGACGGCCCATGTCGGAAGCTGGCTTCTTCATAGTGTCTCCTTGTGTTGCGGGATAAGGTGGCACAAACGGCGACCACCTCGGTTATTGTGAAAGCCTAAGCTTTCGTTATTGTTGCTAAGGTGCGTGTGATTTCACCTTCGCTGTTTCAATCCATTTAGCACTGATATCTAGCGCGCACATGTCGCGCTATTATTAAGCTTAGTCTTAGTTCATTAATTCCACTGGTTTTGCTAAATCGCTGGTGGCCGGTTGTAGGTCGGCGCTGCCTGGGCAATTGACAGGAATATCTAAGCTCAATTGTTCAAAGGCACTGGCTTCCATTTCAAAGAAGGCTTTTGCTAGCTGGGCGACAGTCGCGTAAAACGCAGCGCTGGGCGCCTTAGCTAAGTTGTCGCAGAAGCGGCCAATCCAACTGCCGATATGGCGTTGGTAAAAAGCCAGTTGGCGATAGCTCGGCGCTTCTAGAATCAGGGTTCCCATCACTTCACACAGGGCGGCTACATGATCTTCGGGTTCTTTGACGTTGTCTTCGCGTTCAAATCCAAGTTGCATTAGGTCTTGGCGCAGTAATGCCAGCGGTTTGTCCATTAAGGAGCCTGTCATAAACCAGCTGCCATAGGGCAGGATTTCACCAGAGCCTACGCCGAGGAATAGCGCAAAATACTCGTCTTCAAGCTGTTCATCGCTGAACTGCTGGGCGGCAAGTTGGAGTGATAACCAAGCTTTGGTCATCTCGTTGTCTTCATTGGCATCGATTTCAAGATTGGCCAAAAATTGCAGCAGTTCAGGACTCGGCTGACGGCGCAATAGGGCGGCTAACAGTTGATAGATATCGGCTCTCAACTGATCGTTTTCTGAAACTTGTCTTACTGATTCGGTCATAGCGGATCTCTTATCGCAGTTGCTTTTCAGGATCTTGAAGAATGTCTTCAAACATGTCTTTTACCCGGCAGTCGCCACACATTTTCAAGCGCTCAATATTGGCAGAAAATGCGCTGTGCGCGCCGACCATATCCAGCATCCGATGCACCATAGATTGGGTCGCAAAAGGAGAGCCGCAGCGAATACATTCGAAGGGAGCTTCTTCTTTCAGGGTGTGTTGTTGCTGACGAGCAGCTTTATCAAAATTAATTTGTGGCGTTAGGCTTATCACTTTTTCAGGACAGGCCGCTTCACATAAGCCGCATTGCACGCAGTTTTGCTCAATAAAGTGTAGTGCAGGTTTGTCGCCGCCATCTTGCAATGCCACGGTTGGACAAATCGCCACGCAGGACATACACATAGTGCACTTTTCGACATTCACGCTGACTTTGCCAAAGGGAATGTTGTTGAGGCTAAGGCAAGTATCGATTTCACCCGCTTGGCTATTGAGATGATCTATCGCTTCAAATAGTGTGTTGCGTTTAGTGGTCGAGGCAAATGCAGCGGGCACGATCACGGGCCAATCTAAGCTGATATCGAGCATCGCATCTAAATCGGCAAGCATGCTTGGGTCGATGAGGCTGATACGTTGCGGCTGACCCATCTCATCTAAAATACTGTTGGCTAAAGAAAGTTCGCCTTTAAGCATTTGCGTAAGAGTTGGCGCCGTGGCGTCGGTATTAAGGAGCAGCACTTGGCGCGCGCCCCATGCGAGTACCGACAGCCAGTGATCTAAGCTGGCAACGGTAATTTCTTCTAAGGCGACGGGGATAATATCACCCGCTAGATCGTCGGTAATAAAGTCGGCGCCGACGGCATTATCGTGGAACAATATCACCGGTGCGGTTTGGGCTTGCTCGCGGAAACGACTAACGACTTTGTTCAGATATGAATGTAAGGCCTGCGGCGTCGGTAAATCGTAACTGATGGCACCCGTTGGACAAGCGCTGGTACAACTGCCCGCGCCGTGGCAAAGGTATGGGTCGATTTCAATTTTCTTCGCCACGCTACTAATCGCATCGGCTGGGCAAAAGTTAAGGCAACGATTACAACCATTGATGCCATTGCGGTCATGGGCACAAATATCTGGGTTGATTTTGACGTAGCGAGGCTTATCGAATTGGCCGACGAGATCGGGAATTTGCGCGAGGGCATCTTCGAGTTTCTCAGTGTCTTGGCCGACATAGAAATAACCGGGTGGCAGCATTTCTAAGTTCAAACAAGCTGTGCTGCTCAAATCGAGCACGATATCGAAATGGGGTTTACGAATCGACACTAAACTGAGTTCGGCCGCGCCATCTTGATGTTCAACACTGACTTGAAATTGGCCTAAAAAGCCTTTTACGCCAATGAGTTTGTTGTAGTAACTTTCGACATCGGTTGCCGCCGCCATCACGCGCTCAAGATGCGCTTCATCTTGGCTGGTAATGGCTTCATTGGCTAAAATCACGCGATGAGCCATAGTGGACAATTTGTCTGCGGCAAGGCGAGCCAGATCTTCTGGGCCGATAATGAGGACATTGCCTTCGGTGGTGTAGCTGACGGTCGGCGGGATCAGATTCTGCAGCATCTGAGTTTGCGCTAACACCTGTTGCCGCGCTTGTTTTAACGCTTCTTGGGTTTGATTGGTCATCAAATGAGTGCTCACATTGCGTTCCTGAACAGTACTTTGGCTGTTTCTTGTTTTACTGTATCTGGGCAGATTTAGGCGGCTGGTGATAAGTAAGTCATTGCCTTTTCTGCTTTTATCTAAGCTTTTTTATGTCTTAGTACAGCAATTCACATACCAAAGTTACGGACATTAAAATTAGCTAAACTGACGTTAAACAACTCGGGTTTGAACCTGAGCCGAGGGCTCTGGTGCATTTTGGGGTAGGTCATCAGTCTCCCCATCCAAATTGTCCGCTATCGGCTCTGCTGCCAATTCGGTTTCGACTGCTTGAGTCGTGGTTTCGCTTACATCAAGACTAGCGGATGGATTAGTTTCTGCAGCTTGTTTGGCTAAGGCTGACTCTTCATCCGGCGTTTCGCTGTCTTTGGTGATGTAGCGGAAGACTTTTTGCGCTAATTCTGCTGAAACTTCGGCGCTGAGTTTGGGCTGATTACTGTAATCGAGCGCATATTCTAAAAGCCCATCTATCTCGTTGAAATGTGGTTGTTTCCACAGTGCTCGCAGCGCCGCAGATTTCGCCGCCGGATCGACATTCGCGCCCATAAAACTCGCAAAGCTGCCGCCAATTTCAATTTCGTCGGGATTGGGTAAATCCGCCGCCGTGAGCATGCGATTCGGATCGTCATGTTCGGCAGTATTGGACTCTACTGCGGGTTCTGTGGGATTAAGCGACTCAACTGCCACAGTGGCTTCGGTCGCGATCGGCGCTTGAGGCGCGGCTTCTTCTTGAGTTTCTCGCGCTTGTTCAGCGGCGACTTGTTCGCGACGCTGGTTCCAGCGACTCAGTAGCCCAGCCGTTTTTTGCGTGGATTCAGCCATTAGTCCCTCCGAAGTGGATCGTGACTCGGGCCTTGATTCTTACGGCCATCGACATGCTTACGGCGATGGGCGGCGATTTCGACTTCGCCATGCTGGGTAATAAAGGCTTCAATCCAGCAAGCTATTGCTTCTGGCATCAGTAGGTTGATAACAGGGGTATTGCCCTCAAGACAACCAGCGGCGACGTTTTGGTCTGCCGACAGTGCTGCGGGTATCCAAGTGCCATCGGCCGTTTCATCGCACACTAAATACAGCATAGCGTTGTCTACATCGAGATTGAGGCGATAGCTGGCGCGTTCGTCTTTGTGCAGTTCGAGGAGCACTAAGGTTGCGTCGTCTGGGGCTTGATGGGTGGCGGGAAGTAAGTGTTCAATTTCCCATTGTACTGAGGTCCAGCGGCCAACTTGTTTCTCTACTTTTTTAAGTGAAACGTACATGGGCCAAACATTCGTTGTATGTTGCATTGTCTCTCCGTCTCAGCCGTGTTGATGGACGAACCGTAGATCGAACGGATCGGTTTTACCAACAAATTGCGATAAAAGGTCACTGCAATATTGGTGCCAGTAAACATGGGGTATTAGTTTGAACTAGATCATCAAAAACCCCCTCAAAAGTGGACATTTTGTCCAATGCTGGGTTTTGTTTGGGACATAAAAGGGCTAATGAAAAATCAGCATTGCGGCAGATCACGCATTTAAACCCGAGTTTTATACCTAGGTATAAATATTGCTATGCTCAGGCCATGACTCGTTAAGCGGTAGCATTATGATTTCGGAAAACAGCATGGGCACAGATAAAGAAGTAGCGGCAGCTAACCCCACTCAGAAGCCTCATCATCAGTGTTCTTTTGTGAGAACCCAAGCGGAAGTACCGTTAACCATTGCCGTAAAAGCAGTGAATGAAGCTGGGGAAGTGCTGGATAAATTTGTCGCCTGCGAACGTCCACTTACCGTTTATTTAAACTGGCGTCCGATAGTGACGCTGATGACACTAGGGGCAAAACCTGAGTCTCTGGCGTTAGGTTATCTTAAGAACCAAGGCTTTATTTCGGATGTGAGCCTGCTGGACTCTGTCATCGTCGATTGGGATGTGAGTTCTGCGGCTGTGGTTACCCGTGAACAAACTGCCGATCTCGACGAGAAACTCTCCGAAAAAACCGTGACGTCAGGCTGTGGTCAAGGCACGGTTTATGGCAGTTTCATGCAGGATCTAGATAACATCAATTTACCCACTCCGAGTTTGAAGCAAAGTACGCTGTATAGCTTATTGAAAAATATCAACGAATATAACGAAACCTATAAGAATGCCGGCGCTGTGCATGGCTGTGGTTTGTGCGAAGACGATAAGATTATGGCCTTCGTTGAAGATGTCGGCCGCCATAATGCCGTTGATACCTTGGCAGGGGATATGTGGCTGACGCAGGATCGTGGTGATAACAAGATATTCTATACCACAGGCCGCTTAACCTCTGAAATGGTGATTAAAGTCGCCAAGATGGGGATCCCCATTTTGCTATCACGTAGCGGCGTGACTCAGATGGGCTTAGCACTGGCGCAGCAGTTAGGCATTACTATTATCGCCCGCGCTAAAGGTCGACACTTTTTGGTGTATCACGGCAGTGAAAATCTGCAATTTGATGCCAATACCGCTCCTTAGCCCCAAGTGAGCTAAGACAGTAATGCTTAGACTTGCATGCAGTAATAAAGAATAAGACAAGGAAACAAGATGACGTCTGCCAGTGAATTGGTTTACATGAGCGCGAAGCAAGTGGCCGAGTATTTAGATCTTAACGAGAAAAAAGTCTACGCCATGGCCAACGACAGAATTCTCCCCGCCACTAAAATCACCGGTAAATGGCTATTCCCGAAAGTGTTAATCGACCGCTGGGTGATGGATTCGTGCCACAGTGGTATGCTCACCGACCGTTTGTTGATCACCGGCAGTGACGATCCACTCTTATCTATGCTGGTGGCGCGCTTGATGGCACAAGTTGGTAGTCGTGAGTTGATAAGCTACAGCGCGACAGGTTCACGCTTAGGATTAGAGTTACTCGCTAAAGGTTATGCCGATGTGTGTACCTTACACTGGGGCAGCATGGAGGATCGCAATATCCGTCATCCAGCCTTACTTAAAGGGTATAACAATCATCAACAATGGATCATGGTGCACGGTTACTCCCGTCAACAAGGGTTGATCATGCGTGCCGATATGCACCACAGATGCCAAGAGGAAGATAAAGTCGTGAACTTACCTTGGCGTTGGGTGAGTCGTCAGGGCGGCGCGGGTAGCCAGCAACATTTAGAACATTGGTTGTTAAAGCAAGGCGCTCGCTTAGATCAACTTAATGTCGTGCTGACGGCCTATAGTGAACGCGAGCTGGCAGGTTATATCGCCCGTGGTGATGCCGATATAGGTTTTGGCTGTCAATCTGTGGCATTGGAGAGTGGTTTGAGTTTCGTGCCACTGATAAAAGAGTCCTTCGATTTCGTTATGCCGCAAAGCATTTACTTCCGTCGTCAGCTTCAACAACTCTTTACTATGTTGGCGAGCGGCCACTCGAGGCAAATGGCGGCGCTACTGGGTGGCTATGATCTTACCGACTGTGGACAGTTACTCTGGAGTGCGAGCTAATCCGCTCTCTCGGTAATGGATCAAGCTGAATAGAGTCGAATGATCTCTGCCATACTTATGACAGTTACTTACACTGCTACTTATATAGCTAGTTACCTAATAAGTATTAAAGAGATCTCTCCCTGTCCCTGATTAAGTCATTTTGTAGTGGCACACTAATTTTGGCCACCTAAATAGAGGTGATATTATTACCTCGTAGATGACTTTAGGTGAACACATGAGATCGACAACCAGAAAAACATTTAGTGCTGAATTCAAACTTGAAGCAGCCCAATTAGTCCTCGATAAAAACCATAGCATCATCGAAGCTGCAAAGGCGATGAACGTAGGTAAATCCACTATGGATAAATGGGTGAGACAGTTAAAACTAGAACGCCAGGGTGGCATACCAAAAGCATCTCCGATTACCCCTGAACAAATTGAAATCCGTGAGCTGAAGAAGCAAATAGCTCGTCTTGAGGAGCACAATCTTATCCTAAAAAAGGCTACCGCTCTCTTGATGTCAGACTCGATGAACAATTTACGCTAATCAGCGCACTCAAGCAGAGCCACTCTATTCTCACAATTTGTAATGCATTCAAAGTGCATCGAAGTAGCTATAAGTATTGGCTAAAAAGAAAAGAACATATTGATGCAGACTTTACTATTTTATGCAGTGAAGTGAAGGCCGCACATCGTATTAGTCATGGCTCTGCCGGTGCGCGAACGATAGCGCAATTAGTGACTAACAAAGGGATTGGCCTCAGTCGTTATCGAGCCCGTAATCTAATGAAAAAGCTTGGGTTATTAAGCTGTCAGCAGCCTAAGCATTCTTATCGGAAAGCGACACAAGAGCATGTTGCAATCCCCAATACGCTTAATCGACAATTTGCAGTAACTCAACCAGATCAAGTGTGGTGTGGCGACGTGACGTATGTTTGGGTCGGTAATCGTTGGGCCTATCTAGCCGTTGTTTTAGACTTATTTTCCCGCAAACCTGTTGGATGGGCTTTGTCATTATCACCAGATAGTGAGCTGACCTGTAAAGCTTTGAAAATGGCATTTGAGTTAAGGGGTAAGCCTGAGAATGTGATATATCACAGCGATCAAGGTTCACATTACACGAGCTTGAAATTCAGACAATTAATATGGCGTCTTCAGATTGAGCAAAGTATGAGTCGTCGCGGGAATTGTTGGGATAACGCACCAATGGAGCGTTTCTTTAGAAGTTTGAAATCTGAGTGGATACCCGCCAGTGGTTATGGGAATTTTACAGAAGCAGATAAAGAGATCACAAATTACATCACTGGATATTACAGTGAGACCAGACCCCATCAATATAATGGTGGGTTAACGCCAAATGAGTCAGAACGTTTATATTGGAATGACTCTAAAACCGTGGCCAATTTTACTTGACCATATATGGACGCCTCAGCTTTTACAACACTTTTGAATGATTGGTTCACTACCATATATTCGGCGTCTAAATAGGCTTTTTACCCGCGCCATGATGTAAATCCGAAACCTATTACCTTATCACTACATCGGCATTTAATGCCTTGGTCAAGTCAGGCTCTAATAGGTACGGTTGACCGTTTATTCATCAGTGCATGTAAACTTTTACGTGATGCTTAACGTCTTACGCAAACGCTTTATTAACGTCGAAATTATCGTTACTCGTGAGGATCCGCCATCCTATACGCGCTATTTTATTGGCCAATGCGACAACGGCTTTGTGTCGACCTTGCCTTAACGCAAGTGCATTAAACCATCGCCCAAGTCTATCATCACGTTTGCTCGCAAATCGGCCAACGGCTCTGGCGCCATGGATGAGTAAAACACGTAGTTCTGAGCTGCCATTTTTCGTGATCGATCCTAGTCGAACTTTTCCACCAGAACTCGATTGCGATGGCACTAAGCCACACCATGCAGATAATTGCCGGCCATTTTTAAATTGATGACCCGAACCTAATTCACTCATAAAGCTTGCTGTGACTAATGGTCCAAAGCCAGGGATCGACAGCAATGCATTGTAGCGAGGTTGGATTTGACATAGCGCTTTAATGTCGCGCTCGATTTGATTAATTCTCTCATTTAAAACACATAAATCTTCATATAAAAGTTTTAACAGGTAATGAAGCGTATGAGACAGTTCATGCTCATTATTTGCTAAAATACGGCTAAGTGACGCTTGTAATTGCAACCTGCCGACAGAGAAGATCACACCAGACTCGCTCGCTAGGCTTCGAATTTGATTGACCATGGCGGTTCGATTTTGAACGAGACGACTACGTACACAACGTAATGCTTTAATGTCTTGTTGCTCAACAGTTTTAACTGGAACCATGTGGATATTAGGTCTGAAAACCGCTTCGCATATAGCGAGGGCATCGTTGGCATCATTCTTTTGGTTTGCAACAAATGGCTTAACATGTTGAGCAGGGATCAATTGCACTTGATAACCAAGAGCTTGAAATTGTCTTCCCCAGTAATGCGCCGTACCACAGGCCTCCATAGCAATAAGACTACCTTCGGAGAATTGTCTAATTTTATCGAGCAGCTTGTTTCTGTTAACCTTTTTGTTAGTCATGACTGAGTTATCCATAAGACAAACACAAACTTGAAAAACATTTTTGGCTAAATCGATACCAATAACTTTAATATCCATGATGGAAACCTCCAGAACTATTTGTCAGCTTCAAGCTTGGCATAATACTGCAAGCTTAGGTGCTGAGGCGTCCATCACATCACTACATTTCGGCTTTACTATGGCGATGGGATGAAGGCGCGACTATGACTATATAGCTAAAGTATCTTTATCGCCGAATGTGTTAGCGCGTCATCTATATTGCTCCCCGTTATATTCCATTTATGGCTCTATATAAGAGTTGGGAGGAGATATTCCGGTTCGAGCAGTCGTTATCCTTATCTAAAATTTATAGAATCTATGCGTAAATCTCTTCGCCTTAATGCAGTACATCCCCAAAATATGAGGTAGAACTGCAGAGAAAACGCTATTTTGTGGATAACTTTGGGGGTAAGTAGTTAGTATCATGTGGCTAGCTTGAAGAATATGAATTAACTGCAAATTTCCTTAAAATAGGGGTTGCACAAAATCTCCTGCTCCCTATAATGCGCATCCACTGACACGGCAGACAGCGAAAGCAAGCTGGCGAGTTAGGTTGAATTGAATGGCTTACTCTCTGTTGAGAATGGCACTTAATTCAATCGCAGCAAGAAGTTGAAAAAACTCCTTGACGCGAAACGGGAAATGCGTAGAATACGCAGCCCTAGCCAGCTGGAAGCGTTCGGCGCTCAGTGTGGTACTCAAGTCCTCTTACGGATATTGAGTTGCTCTTTAACAAGATAAAACAAGAAATCTGTGTGGACACTCACAGGTGTTGAGTTAATCGAAACTGCTTAACCTTCGGGTTGGCAGTCAAAAATTTAAATCAATGTAACAATGAGTGTTCATAGCAATATGTACAGTTTGTTTCTTTTAGCGAGAAACAAAAAATCAGAATTCATTGAGCCGCTGAAGTCGCAAGACGGAAGCAACAAAACTTTAATTGAAGAGTTTGATCATGGCTCAGATTGAACGCTGGCGGCAGGCCTAACACATGCAAGTCGAGCGGCAGCGGGAAGGTAGTTTACTATCTTTGCCGGCGAGCGGCGGACGGGTGAGTAATGCCTAGGGATCTGCCCAGTCGAGGGGGATAACAGTTGGAAACGACTGCTAATACCGCATACGCCCTACGGGGGAAAGGAGGGGACCTTCGGGCCTTCCGCGATTGGATGAACCTAGGTGGGATTAGCTAGTTGGTGAGGTAATGGCTCACCAAGGCGACGATCCCTAGCTGTTCTGAGAGGATGATCAGCCACACTGGGACTGAGACACGGCCCAGACTCCTACGGGAGGCAGCAGTGGGGAATATTGCACAATGGGGGAAACCCTGATGCAGCCATGCCGCGTGTGTGAAGAAGGCCTTCGGGTTGTAAAGCACTTTCAGTAGGGAGGAAAGGTAATAGTTTAATACGCTATTACTGTGACGTTACCTACAGAAGAAGGACCGGCTAACTCCGTGCCAGCAGCCGCGGTAATACGGAGGGTCCGAGCGTTAATCGGAATTACTGGGCGTAAAGCGTGCGCAGGCGGTTTGTTAAGCGAGATGTGAAAGCCCCGGGCTCAACCTGGGAATTGCATTTCGAACTGGCGAACTAGAGTCTTGTAGAGGGGGGTAGAATTCCAGGTGTAGCGGTGAAATGCGTAGAGATCTGGAGGAATACCGGTGGCGAAGGCGGCCCCCTGGACAAAGACTGACGCTCAGGCACGAAAGCGTGGGGAGCAAACAGGATTAGATACCCTGGTAGTCCACGCCGTAAACGATGTCTACTCGGAGTTTGGTGTCTTGAACACTGGGCTCTCAAGCTAACGCATTAAGTAGACCGCCTGGGGAGTACGGCCGCAAGGTTAAAACTCAAATGAATTGACGGGGGCCCGCACAAGCGGTGGAGCATGTGGTTTAATTCGATGCAACGCGAAGAACCTTACCTACTCTTGACATCCACAGAAGCCAGTAGAGATACAGGTGTGCCTTCGGGAACTGTGAGACAGGTGCTGCATGGCTGTCGTCAGCTCGTGTTGTGAAATGTTGGGTTAAGTCCCGCAACGAGCGCAACCCCTATCCTTATTTGCCAGCACGTAATGGTGGGAACTCTAGGGAGACTGCCGGTGATAAACCGGAGGAAGGTGGGGACGACGTCAAGTCATCATGGCCCTTACGAGTAGGGCTACACACGTGCTACAATGGCGAGTACAGAGGGTTGCAAAGCCGCGAGGTGGAGCTAATCTCACAAAGCTCGTCGTAGTCCGGATTGGAGTCTGCAACTCGACTCCATGAAGTCGGAATCGCTAGTAATCGTGGATCAGAATGCCACGGTGAATACGTTCCCGGGCCTTGTACACACCGCCCGTCACACCATGGGAGTGGGCTGCAAAAGAAGTGGGTAGCTTAACCTTCGGGGGGGCGCTCACCACTTTGTGGTTCATGACTGGGGTGAAGTCGTAACAAGGTAGCCCTAGGGGAACCTGGGGCTGGATCACCTCCTTACCTATACGACTAACTTAATTCTTGGTCGAAAAATGCTCCTGCATTTTCGACATTCGGTACATCCGTGTACCTTTTGAGTGTTCACACAGATTGCTTGTTTATCTTCTCTTAGGAGAAGTCAGAGCTGAATGCGCCGCTAGCCGGTACGCATTGTTCTTTAACAATTTGGAAAGCTGATAGTATGTAACGTGATGATGTCTGTCGTCATGTTACTTACAAACCGATGTAAACGTGGAAACGTTTGCATCATGAGTTCTCAAACACTTTATTAAGTGTCTTGAATATTCAAAAGTAAATTATTCTTTATTGAATAGTTTACGTCTAAGGCGCGTCCACTTCTTTGGTCAGAAGTGAGACAAGTAAAACCAAGCTGGTCGCAATGCGACCCAGGTGAGTGAAACTCATTTGGGTTGTATGGTTAAGCGACTAAGCGTATACGGTGGATGCCTTGGCAGTCAGAGGCGATGAAGGACGTAGTAACTTGCGAAAAGCGTTGGCGAGCTAGTAACAAGCATTTGAGCTAACGATGTCCGAATGGGGGAACCCAGCAGCATAAGCTGTTATCGCAACATGAATACATAGTGTTGCGAGGCGAACCCGGGGAACTGAAACATCTAAGTACCCGGAGGAAAAGAAATCAACCGAGATTCCCCTAGTAGCGGCGAGCGAACGGGGATTAGCCCTTAAGTCAGTGGGGTGTTAGTGGAATGTGTTGGAAAGCACAGCGGCACAGGGTGATAGCCCCGTACATGAAAACTAACCATTGATGAAAACGAGTAAGGCGGGACACGTGACATCCTGTTTGAATATGGGGGGACCATCCTCCAAGGCTAAATACTCCTGACTGACCGATAGTGAACCAGTACCGTGAGGGAAAGGCGAAAAGAACCCCTGTGAGGGGAGTGAAATAGAACCTGAAACCGTATACGTACAAGCAGTGGGAGCGGTTCTTGAGACCGTGACTGCGTACCTTTTGTATAATGGGTCAGCGACTTACATTTTGTAGCGAGGTTAAGCGAATAGCGGAGCCGTAGGGAAACCGAGTGTTAACTGCGCGTTTAGTTGCAAGGTGTAGACCCGAAACCCGGTGATCTAGCCATGGGCAGGTTGAAGGTTGAGTAACATCAACTGGAGGACCGAACCGACTAATGTTGAAAAATTAGCGGATGACTTGTGGCTGGGGGTGAAAGGCCAATCAAACCGGGAGATATCTGGTTCTCCTCGAAAGCTATTTAGGTAGCGCCTCGAGCGAATACCATTGGGGGTAGAGCACTGTTAAGGCTAGGGGGTCATCCCGACTTACCAACCCTTTGCAAACTCCGAATACCAATGAGTACTACTCGGGAGACAGACGGCGGGTGCTAACGTCCGTCGTCAAAAGGGAAACAACCCAGACCGTCAGCTAAGGTCCCAAAGTACTAGCTAAGTGGGAAACGATGTGGGAAGGCTTAGACAGCTAGGATGTTGGCTTAGAAGCAGCCATCATTTAAAGAAAGCGTAATAGCTCACTAGTCGAGTCGGCCTGCGCGGAAGATGTAACGGGGCTAAGCTAGTCACCGAAGCTACGGGTGCATTTCATTAGAGATGCGCGGTAGAGGAGCGTTCTGTAAGCCGTTGAAGGTGAAGGGGTAACCCACGCTGGAGGTATCAGAAGTGCGAATGCTGACATGAGTAACGATAAAGGGGGTGAAAAACCCCCTCGCCGAAAGACCAAGGGTTCCTGTCCAACGTTAATCGGGGCAGGGTGAGTCGACCCCTAAGGTGAGGCCGAAAGGCGTAATCGATGGGAAACAGATTAATATTTCTGTACTTCCGCTAACTGCGATGGAGAGACGGAGAAGGCTAGGCTAGCGCGGCGTTGGTAGTCCGCGTTTAAGGTGGTAGGTTGATTTCTTAGGCAAATCCGGGGAATCGCACTTTAGTGTGCAGACTGAGAGCTGATGACGAGGTCCTAAGGGACTGAAGTAGTTGATGCCATGCTTCCAGGAAAATCTTCTAAGCTTCAGGTTAGTGGGAATCGTACCCCAAACCGACACAGGTGGTCGGGTAGAGAATACCAAGGCGCTTGAGAGAACTCGGCTGAAGGAACTAGGCAAAATGGTACCGTAACTTCGGGAGAAGGTACGCTCCTGTTGGTGATGAGACTTGCTCTCTAAGCTGACGGGAGTCGCAGATACCAGGTGGCTGCAACTGTTTATCAAAAACACAGCACTGTGCAAACTCGCAAGAGGAAGTATACGGTGTGACGCCTGCCCGGTGCCGGAAGGTTAATTGATTGGGTTATCGCAAGAGAAGCTCATGATCGAAGCCCCGGTAAACGGCGGCCGTAACTATAACGGTCCTAAGGTAGCGAAATTCCTTGTCGGGTAAGTTCCGACCTGCACGAATGGCGTAATGATGGCCACGCTGTCTCCAGCCGAGACTCAGTGAAGTTGAAATTGCGGTGAAGATGCCGTATACCCGCGGCTAGACGGAAAGACCCCGTGAACCTTTACTATAGCTTGGCACTGAACATTGAACCTACATGTGTAGGATAGGTGGGAGACTTTGAAGTTGTGACGCTAGTCATGATGGAGTCGTCCTTGAAATACCACCCTTGTAGTTTTGATGTTCTAACCTAGGTCCCTTATCGGGATTAGGGACAGTGCCTGGTGGGTAGTTTGACTGGGGCGGTCTCCTCCCAAAGAGTAACGGAGGAGCACGAAGGTTGGCTAAGTACGGTCGGACATCGTACGGTTAGTGCAATGGCATAAGCCAGCTTAACTGCGAGACATACACGTCGAGCAGGTACGAAAGTAGGTCATAGTGATCCGGTGGTTCTGAATGGAAGGGCCATCGCTCAACGGATAAAAGGTACTCCGGGGATAACAGGCTGATACCGCCCAAGAGTTCATATCGACGGCGGTGTTTGGCACCTCGATGTCGGCTCATCACATCCTGGGGCTGAAGTCGGTCCCAAGGGTATGGCTGTTCGCCATTTAAAGTGGTACGCGAGCTGGGTTCAGAACGTCGTGAGACAGTTCGGTCCCTATCTGCCGTGGGCGTTGGATGATTGAAGGGAGCTGCTCCTAGTACGAGAGGACCGGAGTGGACGAACCGCTGGTGTTCGGGTTGTCATGCCAATGGCATTGCCCGGTAGCTACGTTCGGAATCGATAACCGCTGAAAGCATCTAAGCGGGAAGCGAGCCCTAAGATGAGTCATCCCTAGGAATTTAATTCCTCTAAAGAGCCGTTCGAGACTAGGACGTTGATAGGCATGGTGTGTAAGCGTTGTGAGGCGTTGAGCTAACATGTACTAATGACTCGAGAGGCTTAACCATACAACCCAGATGGGTTTTACTGAAAGCCTTAGACAGAATATAGACACTTGATAAAGTTAAAGACTCAAAAAAAAATCAGCTTTCCGAATTATTATTAGCGTGAGCCAGCGATGGACACGGTAATAAGCAGAATTTGCTTGGTGACAATAGCCTTGTGGAACCACCTGATCCCATCCCGAACTCAGAAGTGAAACGCAAACGCGCCGATGGTAGTGTGGGGTCTCCCCATGTGAGAGTAGGTCATTGCCAAGCGCCTAATTTAGGTTAACGTGCAAACGTTAGACTAAAGGAGCGGTAGTTCAGTTGGTTAGAATACCGGCCTGTCACGCCGGGGGTCGCGGGTTCGAGTCCCGTCCGCTCCGCCAACATTTCGATAAGCCCTAACAGCAATGTTAGGGCTTTTTCGTATCTGGAATTTATCTATTTCAATCGTCGCGGCCGTCCCGTCCAACAGCATCCCTGCTTAACAGCCCAGCTCGGCATATATGGACCCATCCGGTTTGCAAGACATTCGATAGCGATTTTGAGAAGAGTTCATTGCACCCATATATTCGGCCTGTTATTGAGGTATGCCTCTGGCCCTGATGGATATCTGCTTCTACTGTCCTTATCATCCTTGCGGCTTCATTATGAGCCTATACCGAGCTAAGGTTTTCAGTAGATCAGTCTGACTGTCTCATCATCAATTCAAGTGTCTTAGCAACTTGCTGGTTGGTTAATTATTAACGTTTATTGAATCTATTCAGCACTATACTGGAAGTCGATATTCTTCGTCATGCGCCGCGATAACCCATGCCATTCTCGCGAGTTTATTGGCGACGGCTACACAGGCTCGGTTAAAACCTCGGCGTTCTGCTAACTGGATTGCCCAGCAACTAAATTTATCCTGTTTATGACAACTGTGCTGTAACACAGCTCTGGCGCCGTGGATGAACAGGGTACGTAAGTAAGCATTTCCCCGCTTGCTTATTCCAAGGAGGTTATCTTTACCTCCACTGCTGTGTTGCTTGGGAACCAAGCCACACCAAGCTGAAAAGTGTCTACCATTACTGAAATCTTTACCATCACCTGCGGCGGCATAAAAGGCGGTAGCGGTGACTGGACCAATACCTGGGATAGTTTCTAAACGCTGGCAAATCACATTGTTCTTAGTTTCAGTGAGCACTTGAACGTCACAACCCTTAAGCCGTTTTTCTATATCACTAAACTCTTCATATAACTGATAAAAAATGGCCCGACCTTTGGTAGTCAGCGCATTGGTTTCATCCGCTAAAATATCTGGAAACTGTACTTTAAAAGCCGATTTACTTTTGGTTATCACAATGCCGTATTCCGCTAACATCCCTCTGACTTGATTGATTAAGGCGGTTGATTGTTTAGTTAATCGTTCGCGCATGCGGTGGAGCAGTTGCACATCTTGCTGCTCAACGCTTTTGGGTTTTACAAACCGCATGTTGGGTCGCTGCGCAGCTTCAGCGATGGCTAGCGCATCGTTGTAGTCATTTTTATTACCTTGCCGAAAAGGCACCACAAATTGAGGTGCGATTAGCTTGACGTTATGGCCCAACAGCTCAAATTCTCTGGCCCAGTAATTTGCTCCACCACAGGCTTCCATCACAATCAGACACGGCTCAATTTGAGCAAGAAAGGAAAGTAAGTCCTTGCGTCTAAGCATTTTCTTTTTGATTAACTTGCCTGCTTTATCGACACCAACAGCATGAAAAACAGACTTTGCGATATCTAAACCAATTGTAGTAATCTTCATAAGTGGACCCGTCCTCTTTCTGATGAGTTTTAGCGACTACATCGTGGCCCACTGTGAGGCCGATTAAAAGTGGATGGGTCCATTCCATTATCCATGCCTCTCGTTCATGAGCTCATCGCTGCGCGATATTTCACCCGCCAACATAAAGATGAAAGCCTCTACAGCAATGTAGAGGCTTTTTTCGTTGTGGAGAAATTAACATTATTGGTGATATCTCAAGCTGTTATTCGTTAAATTGTCCAAATTTTGTACCGTCTACTACTGTTTCTCTGATTGAATATTAACCTCTTTCGCTTAATAAATGCTTTTCCTCACAAGGTTCCACCTGTTTCTTGTCATTTTTAGCTGCTTAATAGGGCTTATTTAGGTGTGTTTATTGTTAAGCAAATACTTAAATTCCAAGAATGATTGAAATTGAGTTATTTGCCCCAAGATAGTCTTAAGTGCTGCAGTTTTGTAGCGTCCATCACTGAGGTCAATGCCATGCTTTATGATTTAACGGTTGTACAATTTAGCAAGATGCTGAAAAATTTAAGCGTTATTCTTGAAAAGGGCGAATGCTTCGCAAACCTCAAGAAAGTCGATATGGCGGTGCTATTAAACTCACGTTTAGCGCCGGATCAATTTAACCTTATTCGCCAAGTTCAAATTGCCTGTGATACTGCCAAAATTGGCGTGGCACGTTTGACCGATAACTTAGATACAGTGCCAAAGCACGATGATAGCGAAACGACTTTAGCTGATTTGCAAGCGCGTATTAGCTCAGTATTAGATTACTTAGCGACGTTCAAAGCGGATGATTTTGCTAATGCGGCCACGATCCATGTCTCACAACCGCGTTGGGAAGGAAAATATCTGACGGGTTATGAGTTTGCTATTGAGCATGCGATTCCGAACATTTACTTCCATGTAACAACAGCCTACGCGATTTTGCGCCACAACGGTGTTGAAATTGGCAAGAAAGATTACCTTGGCGCTATGCCATATAAGTCGTAAATCTAGGCTAGATGTAGTACTGTTGCGCAGCCTAATTGTTGCGCAGCAGCGCTTTGCCGCTTGAGCTTACCAACCTTTCTGCATTACCACCTGTTCTTTCTCTACCTATGTTATGCCGCTTTGTCGCTGGAAATTTAGGGCTCGTTAGGGTTCTGTTACGCCGATGAAGTCAATCAATACTCAGTTTTTCATTTCGACCTTACGTCTCGATTATTTTTATCCTGTTAGCATGTGATTTAATTTTGTTGGCTTAGGTAAATAATATGAGCCGTAAGTTTATGAGTCGCCAAATTATCTATTACTTAAATAGTGAATGGCGAATTGACTCATTATAAAGATGACCTGTTTGTTCGTTTTGAGCAGGGATTTACTGGAAGAGCCTATTTAAGGTTCTAATTAAAGGAGTTAGCTATGTCTATCGAATCTCAAGCCGTCGAGAGTCCAACGGATGCAACGACAACTAAGAGCAAGAAAGCAAAAAAAGCCGCCATTACTAGTGGTTTGCGCCTCAAAGACAAGTTGACCCAAGACACTCGCCGCCGAATTGAAATTCTGCACGAGCAACGCCAACTATCCAATCGTTTCGGCGTGGATATAGAAATTGACTAAAGCCTTTGGCTTGTCGCTAAGTATTGGATATCACATCTAGATATTTAGCCAGCATGTACAGCTTCACGACGCCCGTCGTGGAGCTTGCTCACTCTCCTTAAACATTCACTTCTTAAATTCAAATTCCATTATCGTGACCATCTCGCCCATATAATCTTCCCGTGAAATCGTTGACCAACCAAGCGTTTGATAAAAGTCTGCTTTGTCTGCGGTAAACAAATAGATTTTTTGTAATCCGAGTGCTTTGGCATAATCAACGACGGCATTGACTAATAATTTCCCCAAGCCTTTATTTCGATAGTGTGGATTAACATACACATTGGCCAGCCAAGGGCTTAGGTCGGTTCGGGTATCCATATCTGCTGCGGTTAATGAGGAGGAGCCCATGACTTGGTTAGCTTCTTCACAGATAAACATCTTAGGAATGGCGGCATCAGAGAGGTACTCGCTCATTTGCTCAATGAGTGTGGTGACTGTGGCGTCCGCAGAACTTAAATGTGCCCATTCGTGATGATGCCATTGTGCCAGTTGTGGAACGTGCTGCGGGGCCGATTTTAGGTCGATAACTTTCATATAAATCTCTGGGCTTGTGTTATGCAAAGGGCTTCATGGTGCGACATTATGGCGCGAATACTTAAGTCAGTTCGCTGATCTACATTATGTGGCGGCAGGTTTGATTGAGCATGGTTTGGCTGAGTATACCGCTTAACTCGGGATCGGCAGAAATACGCTGGCTTCGAGTCCACCTTGTTGCGCGTGGCTAAAGCTGAGTTCGCCCTGATAACTGTCGACGATATCTTTACAGATTGATAATCCTAAGCCATGGCCTTGGATGCTTTCATCTAGTCGAATGCCGCGCTCGATGATAATCGACAATGCGGCATCGGAGACGCCTTCGCCATCATCGCTGACTATGATCCCATAACCTGCGGTGGGAGCCGTTTGATGCACTATACGGATCTCAATGTCCTTGCGGCTATGTTTGCAGGCGTTATCCAGTAAATTACCTAAGAGTTCGAGTAAGTCATCGCGGTCAAATGGCATCACTAAGCCACTCGCGTAATGGCTATGAATAATGCGGTCTGGGTAGATACGCTGCATCACTTGAATCAGCGGCGCGAGGTCGTCATCGAGCACGGTATAACGCCCCGGAGTGGACAGGCCGACAATCTTAGTGCGCTTAAGCTCTCTCTCAATAATGTGGTGCAGGTTTGCGAGCACCTTGCTGCCCTCACTCATCTGTTCTGGTGGAAGGCTTTCTAGGTAGGACTGCAGCCCTTGTAGCGGACGTTTCATTTCATGGGCTAAGTTACCCAAGGCATTGCGGGAGCGTTGCACTCTTTGGCCCAATTGATTGACTAAACGATCTATCTCCTCAATCAGCGGGATGATTTCGCTCGGCATTTGGTCTGGATTAATTTCTTGCCCTTGGGTGCGCATCTGCCGTATGGCTTCAGGCATCTGCTCTAAGGGTTTAAAGCCGCGTTTAAGTAATTGATACTGTGCCATTAATAGAATAACAATCGTGAGCAACACCGCCGCGCTGGCAAAGGCTAAAAACTGTACTTGAGTTTGTTCGAGCTCGCTGATGTCTTCTGTCACCCACAGGGTAACTAATTGATCATCTTTGATTACGGCCTGACTGAACATCAGCCAATGTTCTTTGCCGACAAACTCAGTGGCTTGGTGGTGCTCACCGGCGGTCAGTTTTGGCATGTTCACGTTATGGTCGAATAGGGAGCGTGAGCGCAGGGTTTGCTCGCCGATTTGAATCGCAAAATAATGCCCAGAATTAACCCTGTGGTACACATTGGGCAAGCGGTCGGTGGTGATCGCCCAGGTGCCATCGGGATGGTTATTCAGGGCGGAGATCAGGCTGTCGGCATCGTGTTGCAATCGCGAGGCAACAAAATCTTGGGTTAATATTTGAATACCTTGGTACAGAAAATACAGTAGCAGCACCATGGCAAAGGTGAGCGTGATCAGCAGATTGCGCGTCAGATAACCCTTGAGTGAATACACGCCTTTTACTCCTTGAGTCGATAACCTTGGCCGCGACGGGTTTCGATATAATCCTTGCCTAAGCGTTGGCGCAGGCGGTTGACGTACACTTCGATGACATTGCTGTCCTTGATTTGATCTTCTTCGTAAATGCGTTCACTGAGCTCTGACTTAGAGACGATTTTACTGGGATTGACCATTAAATAATGCAGTAGGCGATATTCAATCTTAGTCAGCTCTATCACTTCACCGTCGACATTGGTGACGGCTTGTTTGTCGACATCGAGGGAGACGCCCGCATGTTGCAACACATTGTCGGCGCGGCCAAAGTGGCGGCGGATCAACACTTCGAGCCTTGCGAGTAGTTCTTCAATATGAAAAGGCTTGCCAAGGTAATCATCGGCACCCGCCTTGAGGCCGTCGACCCGCTCATGCCAAGCATCGCGGGCGGTGAGGATCAGCACTGGCATGGCTAAGCCTTTTTGTCGCCATTGGCCGAGGACTTGTAAACCGGGTTTGCCGGGTAAACCGAGATCGAGGATCACGGCTTCGAAGTTTTCTTCTTCGCCTAAAAAGGCGCCATCAATACCGTTATCGGCGTGCTCGACGGTATAACCCGCCTTGTTTAGGGCGGGAATGAGGCGCGCGACCAGATCAGTATCATCTTCAATCAATAGCAAACGCATCAGTCGACCTTTTCCTTTAGCCACTCGCCAGTTTTGGCGTCAATCTTGATTTCATACACTATGCCATCGTCACGGAGGATTTCGAGCTCGTAGATGATCCTGCCATGTTTTTGCTCGACTTCGAGATCGAGCAACCGTCCTTTTAGCCGTGATTCATAGCGTTGCATTATGGTGTCGAAGGGCAAAACCTTGCCCTCCTTAACCCACTCGACCACCTTGTTTGAAAGATCATCGTCGTGGGCATTGCAGCTGGGGCTGCTAATCATCCCAACGGCCAAAGCCAGGAATATTAACGGTATCTTCATCGAATATGCCCTTCTCTGCGAGGTTGTGACAATTGCTGCATTGACTGAATGAGCCGACTTTGGGGTTATCTTGCACCATACGTCTTGGGATCTCATCGTGTTTGCGAATAAAAAATGCCTGTTCTGTGATCTTCTGCGGCCCAGCGCCTGCAAGCAGTGGCTTGCTGTTTTTCATCACCTTACCATTTTGCGCCGCATGTTGAACAAGATATTCCTCAATTCTAGCAGTGACTTGAGGATCTAGGCTGGCGTTATCACCAAAGTGATTCTCAAGATTTGCGGTAATGGCGCGCCACTTGTCGGCGGGGAGTAAGTTCGCGGGGTAAGCCATGTGGCAGCTGCCACATTCTGCCGTATATTCTGCATTTTGTGGAATGGCGCGGCTGAGCCCGCGGCCATCGTCCGCATAGCCTGTGCCGGTTAAGGTTAGGCTGATACCGATAACGCCAATGGCTAATGCCGCAGCTGTGAGTGATGAACCTAAGAACCAGCTAATAGGGTGTGCTTGTTTAGTCATGACATCTTCCTTTTTGTGCCGTTACCTTCTGTGGAAGGTATTGAAATTAATTGATCTAATTGAATGAGTTATAAGGTCGAAATTTGGCGGTTATTGGAGGCTTAACCAGAGTAAGGCATCGCCTTTTTCCTGCGGCGTGCAGTCGCGTTTAAAGGTCCAGTTACAGTTACGGGTAAACCATTTCTCGATTTTGGCTGAGTCGGTTAACCGATCTGCGGTAATCGACGGCGCCATAGGGTCAATGGATTTTCGGGTGTTTTGGTGCATCCCCATGTCGGTGACTTTGGCGGTATGGCAACTGGCGCAGCTACGACCGTCCATGTCCTGTAGCCAAAGCTTTTGTCCTGCGGCGGCGGTAAAGGGTCCTGCGCCTTGGGCTTGATAGCTTTGCAGCTGCGTGCCAATGCGCTCAGCGCTAAGTGGCAGGCTTTGCACTTTACTGTTGGCGGCGCTAACGCTAAGGCTAGTCAGCAGCAAGGTTGAAATTGCGACAATGGTAAGGCGACTTTTATTCGTGTATCTGGTGAATCTGTTCATAGGGCATTCCTTTTGGGCTGGATGTCTTGTTGCTAAGCAAAATGGCTAATGGATTAATCTTCTTGTTCCACTGGGCGTTGTTTCTTGCCCGTGACCATGGCTCTGACTAAGTTTTCTTTGTGTAGCAGGCTGCTGACGATGACGCCGCCAACATGGATGATCACAAGAAACACGGTGAAGTTGGCAAAGAATTCATGGACTTCTTTTATGGCGCCTTCGGGCCAAGTGGCGAAAAAGCTTGTGGCTAATGGGCCGTGTCCGTCGGTGGCGTACAGTGCCATGCCTGAGAATCCCGTGATGGCGATGCTGGCAATCAAGGCTACTATCATCATTGCTCCAGCGGGGTTATGGCCTATGTAGTCTTTGGCTTTGCCTGTGATGAGCCCTTTGAGGTACACCAGCACTTCTTTAGGGTGAGTGATAAAGTTGCTAAATCGCGCATTGTGGGTACCAATCACGCCCCAGAGCAGACGAAACACCAGTAAAATTAAGATGCTGTAACCTGCGTAACTGTGGATGGTCATCCACTCGTCTTCGCCTTCAGTGAGGTAGGCTAAGGTGAAAAAGCCGACGAGAGACCAATGGAATATGCGGATCAACAGGTCCCAGACTTTGATGGTTTGCAGTGTGTTTGATGACATGGTGTGACGCTCCTAAGTTGGTTTAGGTGTAGGCTACTTAACCCAAACTTAAACCTCGCTTAAATTTTGAGGCGCGAACATTCATTGAGTTGATGGGGTTAAGTGGCGCGCTTGCCTGGGTGACGAGTCTTAAATGTCAACGAAACTCGCTTGTTAACCTCTTGGTATTACGGTAAATTCTGCCACCTCAACCGAGTGAAGTTAGGGACTAACTTATCTATGTCTACCGCCGTTATTCGCGCTTTCATCAGCCGTAATCCGAGTCGTAAATCCTTTTTTATTTATACGGTTTTATTATTTTTGACTGAAGTCTTAATCGCTTTATATGCGCCTGCGGGTTTTATCCGTGGTTTTGTGGGCGATGTATTGGTGGTGATCTTGCTGTTTTGCATGGCGCGCGTTGTCGTTCCTTTTACCCATCAAGTAGAAAATACCGCAGCAAAAAACACCTGCGATGGTATTAAGCGCTTATTTCAAACTCCTTGGCTGGCGTTTGCGGTATTGCTGTTTGCCTTTGCTATCGAGTTTGGCCAGTATTGGGGTTTAGTCGACAAGCTAGGCTTGGGCGGAAATCGCTTGGCGCGGATAGTGATAGGTAGCCATTTTGATCCACTCGATCTCGTGGCATATTTTGTCGGTTACTTGATCTTATTGGGCTGTTATTGGAAAAGCCGCCAGCCCTAGTGATTTGAATCCGCAAGAGCCGCGTGACATGTGTTTTCGCGGATAGGCGAGATAAGTGGGGTAAGGGGATGCAACCGATAACGGCATTTTCACTGCTAACAGCACGTACCGATGGATTTGAGCTTAATCCACTGAAAATACCTTTGTATTTCAATGGCCAATATACTCATACCTTTATTGCTGGCCTAGTGATTGAAGGCCAATATCGCTGCGTTTTACCCAATAAAACCTCGGGGTATCTGGTCATCACTTCTTTTGATTGTCCCTTCGAAGAATCAACCGAGTTTAGCCTGCTTGATGAAGCGTTTAAGCTCATTGCGACGACATCTTTGGCGCAAATGTATGATTCATTTTTACTGCACTCACACTGGCCCATAGCCGATAACCGCTTGCGACTGCACTATTACGGTCAGTTTGTGCTGGATTTAGTCATTACTGCGGGCAGCTCTTGGTTAACGGCGCGGCCGAAACTTAAGCTGATTGAAGTTGTTAATCCCCAAAGCGATCCGCAAACGGCCGCCGCTATGGCCGAATTGGCTCAGCGTTTAGCGGCCATCGAAAAGTCTCTAATGTGGGACTAAAAACGGCGTCATCTGCTGATTTAACCATGCCATAAAGACTTGCAGGCGTTTAGATAGGTGCCGCCTGTGGGGATACAGCAAGCTTACAGGCATAGGTGGCGCGGGGTAATTTGGCAGGATCTCGACCAACTCTCCAGTGTGTAAATACTTCGCCACCCCTATGCTAGGGACTTGAATGATCCCCAGCCCCGCCAAGCAGGCTGAGCTATAGGCATCGGCATTATTTACCGTAATCAATTTAGGCAGTTGGATAGTTAGGTTCCCTTGATGAGTGTGGGGATCTTGATATTCAAAGCCTGAGTCAGAGCCGCCTAATTGGCTTACGTAGTGGACGAGTTTGTGGTTTTGTTGGGTCAAATCTTCAAGGCTTTCGGGTTTACCGTATTTGGCAATATAGGCTGGGCTGACACAGTTCAGCATCTTAAAATGCCCCAGCTTTTTCGCTATCAGTCCTTCTTGCTGCACACTGCCGACCCTAATCACACAATCGAACCCTTCGGCAATGACATCCACCTTACGATCTGTGCTGCTTAGTTCAAGCTCGATATGCGGATATTGCTCAATAAATTCAGCCAGTTTAGGGAGCACTAAGTTGCGGGCAATGCCTGTCGACATATCGACTCTGAGCCGCCCCGACACTTGCTCGGCTTGCAGTTGGAACAGGCCTTCTAATTCTTGAAATTCCGCCAGTAAACTTTTACAGCGCTCATAACAACTCTGGCCATCTTGGGTTAAGCGTACCGTCCGCGTGGTGCGTTGCAACAAGCGCGCACCCAGAAATGTTTCGAACTGCGCCACCACATTCGACACATGGGTTTTCGATAGACCTAAGCTGACGCTTGCTTGGGTAAAGCTTTGTAATTCAGCGACCCGCATAAAAATTTGCATGGCTTGCAGTCTATCTTGCACAGCGATTGTCCTTTATTGGTTAACAGTCTTAGCATTTATAGTGTGTTTATCTCGTTAATTGCAAGTAATAAGCTGTGTGCAGTTAATTAGGCCTCAAGGCTTAGGTTCCACTTCCAGCGACGATTATAAGGACTGACCATGAACACGACTCCAATTGCACTTATCACTGGCGCTAGCCGCGGTTTAGGTAAAAACACTGCCCAGAAATTAGCGGCTCAGGGGATAGATATTATCCTGACCTATCAAACGAATGCTGCAGCGGCCGCTGAAGTGGTTGCCGAGATTGAATGGCTGGGACGCAAAGCGGTAGCACTGCCGCTGGATGTGAGCGATAGCGGCTCATTTGCCGAGTTTGCCACCCAAGTTAGCACTGTATTAGCTCAGGCTTGGCAGCGGGAGTCGTTTAACTATTTGATTAACAATGCTGGTATCGGGATTCATGTGCCTATGGCGGAAACCAGTATCAAACAGTTCGATACCTTGATGAACATCCACGTCAAAGGACCGTTCTTTTTGACTCAAACCTTATTGCCACAGCTGATGGATGGGGGAAGCATTGTCAATATTTCCACCGGCTTGACGCGTTTTGCGATTCCCGGATTTGGCGCGTATGCCACTATGAAGGGTGCGGTCGAAACTATGACTAAGTATTGGGCGAAGGAGTTAGGCCCACGGGGTATTCGGGTAAATGTGCTTGCCCCTGGGGCGATTGAAACAGATTTTGGCGGCGGTGCTGCACGGGATAATGAACAGATGAATCAGTTTTTAGCGCAGCAAACTGCGTTAGGACGTGTGGGCTTGCCGGACGATATCGGCGGCGCGATTAGTGCCTTGTTATCGCCAGCGGCCGCTTGGATTAATGCCCAGCGTATCGAAGCCTCAGGTGGTATGTTTCTGTAAGTTTTTTGTGTAAACATCTGATTTATTAATATGTGAGGCAGAAACAAAGAAAGGGCGAGTCGCCCTTTCTTATTTATGTGATTGCTGTGCAGCAATCACTGCGAATGCACCATCTTCAACAACGCTTAGCTGCAACCGCTAAGGACAACTGCTGTAGCAGGTTAGAGACGTCCTTTATAAAAAGTATCTTAGATAAAGCCTCTTAGATAAATCTCCTAACAAAGTCCCTTAGAAGAAACCCAGTGGATTCACATCGTAACTCACCAAGAGATTCTTCGTATTTTGATAATGGTTGAGCATCATCTTATGAGTTTCGCGGCCAATACCGGATTTTTTGTATCCGCCAAAAGCGGCATGGGCAGGATAGGCGTGGTAACAGTTAATCCACACGCGGCCCGCTTGAATGCCACGTCCCATACGTTGTGCCGTGTTCATATCCCGCGTCCACACTCCAGCGCCTAAGCCATACTCAGTATCGTTAGCGATCGCTAAGGCTTCGGCTTCATCTTTGAAGGTGGTGACCGAAATCACAGGGCCGAAGATTTCCTCTTGGAAGATACGCATCTTATTGTGGCCTTTCATAATGGTTGGGCTGATGTAATAACCTTCGCTTTGGCCGCCATCGAGTTGGCAAAGTGTGCCGCCCAGTAGCACTTCTGCACCTTCAGCCTTACCTATGGCTAAGTAGCTTAAGATTTTATCGAACTGTTCTTTAGAGGCTTGAGCGCCAACTTGAGTGTCGGTATCTAAGGGATCGCCTTGCTTAATGGTTTGCGCACGGGCGAGCACTTTCTCGATAAAGCGATCGAAAATCGATTCTTGGACTAGCACCCGAGATGGGCAAGTACAGACTTCACCTTGGTTAAAGAAGGCCAGTAACATGCCTTCGACGGCCTTATTTAAATATTCGTCTTCATGGTCCATCACATCGGCAAAAAACACGTTAGGCGATTTGCCGCCAAGCTCAACAGTTGATGGGATTAAGGATTCGGCGGCGCATTTTAAAATGTGATAACCAATTTCTGTAGAGCCCGTAAACGCAAGCTTAGCAATGCGTTTGCTGGTGGCCAGAGCTTGTCCCGCCTCAGCGCCAAAGCCGTTGACTACGTTAAGAATGCCCGCGGGTAATAGGTCTTCAATCAGCTCGAGTAATACCAGAATCGATACTGGTGTTTGCTCCGCAGGCTTGAGTACCACACAGTTACCCGCCGCCAGCGCAGGAGCGATTTTCCATGCCGCCATCAAGAGCGGGAAGTTCCAAGGAATGATCTGGCCGACTACGCCCAAAGGCTCTGGGAAATGATAGCTGACTGTGTTGCCGTCGATATCGGCGGCGCTGCCTTCCTGTGCGCGGATACAACCAGCAAAGTAGCGGAAGTGATCGACAAATAAGGGCAAGTCGGCGTTTAAGGTTTCACGCACCGCTTTACCGTTTTCCCAGGTTTCGGCGACGGCTAAATATTCGAGATTTTGTTCGACCCGATCGGCAATGCGCAGTAACAGGTTTGAGCGTTCGGTGACTGAAGTTTTACCCCATGCTTCTTTGGCTGCGTGGGCTGCATCTAACGCTAATTCAATATCTTGTGCATCGGATCGCGGGATTTGGCAAAAGTTTTGGCCAT
Organism: Shewanella baltica; assembly: GCF_900456975.1. Taxonomy (NCBI): domain Bacteria; kingdom Pseudomonadati; phylum Pseudomonadota; class Gammaproteobacteria; order Alteromonadales; family Shewanellaceae; genus Shewanella; species Shewanella baltica. Next base: position 4,501,581 of record NZ_UGYM01000002.1, on the reverse strand, counting down.
TCACGGGTGAGCGATTGTCGAAGTATTTGCCATTGACTGGGGCGACCCATTTACCGCCGATGAAGTTTGCGTATTTTTCTTTGAAGTTAACGATTGCGCCTGCGGTTCCGGGTTGAGCATAAATCATAGAATCATTCCTTCTTGTGGATGGCATGCTGGGCGTTGGCGCTTTTTACGCTCTGAGCTTCAGCAAGGGAGTCTTGTTGATGCATCTCTAATGGATGCCTTTTTATATATTTTTCGTTTTGCTTTAAGCCAATCCTATTGATTGGCTTAGTGTTCTCTTATGCAACACCTAAGGCTTGCATACTAAGAGTGCATCGCAAGGAGAGTGCCAAACTGGCAAGAGTTGTACACTTGTTGCGCTAACAGTATGATGAAAAGCTAATTTTGCAGATTTGAAACAGTGTGGGCACTCAGGGAGAGAGGTGTGTCCTGTGGTCACTTTGTCATCGAACGGCACACTGCAACTGTGCCGAAACGGAACACAGCTCGGGGGAGCACGGCTATGGCAGTTAAACCGCATTTACCATCGACACAGGCGTGGTTGGCCGATTCGTGGCAACGCAGCATTGGCGCTGGCTTGTCAGAATTTCAGTTACCCCAAGAGCTTAGACTTGATGCCAGCGAACTAAAGCAGAAACATGAGCAATATCAAATGCTCATTGCATTAGTGCAATCCCATGCTTTGCCCTTGTTCAATCAGCTGATGGCGCATTCTAATAGCCGACTCTTGCTCTCCGATGCCGAGGGTTATGTGCTTAGGCATTGGGGCGTGAGCCGTTACTCCACAAAACTGGCAGACGTGGCTTTGGATATCGGGGTGAATTGGCTTGAGCAGCACAAAGGCACCAATGCAATAGGGACGGCACTCACCGCCAAGCAAGCTGTATCTGTGGTGGGTGAGCAGCATTTTATTCGCCAGAATCGTTTTATGAGTTGCACCGCCTGCCCAATCTTTTCCCCCCAAGGTGAGATGCTCGGGGTGATCGATATCACCAGCGAGCAGCAAAGACACACTCAGCAGACGCTGATGTTAGTGTCGAGTTTGGCGCAGCAGGTCGAGACCGCGCTCTTGTGTCATCTGCCCGATAGCCGTTATCGAATCGATTTAGCGGCGCAGCCAAATCTGTTGAATTCGGGTTGGCAGGGCATAGTGATTGCCGATAGTGATGGTCGCATTGTGGGGTGCAATCCTATGGCGAAACAATTGCTTAATCATGCCAAGGTTGGCGATGCCGTCGAGCAGTACTTAGGCGATAATTGGAGCCGTGCGGGTGGCTTTAATCAGCATTTAGATTTGCATCTACAGACTCAGCCCTTAAATATTCCCAGCATCAAGAGTCGGGTAGCGACTAGTAATAAATCGCTTAATCAACTGGGCGTGCGGTTTCGCGACCCTCAACTTGAGCGCGCATGGCAACATGCCAATAAGGTGATCACCAAGCAAATTCCGCTGTTAGTGCTCGGTGAAACCGGCGTCGGTAAAGAGCAGTTTGTTAAAAAACTCCACGCCCAGAGCGCGCGTCGCACCGAGCATTTAGTGGCGGTGAACTGCGCGGCATTGCCTGCCGAGTTAGTCGAATCTGAACTCTTTGGTTATCAGGCGGGCGCGTTTACTGGGGCAAATCGTACTGGATTTATCGGCAAAATTCGCCAAGCCCACGGCGGCTTCTTGTTTTTAGATGAAATTGGCGAAATGCCGCTGGCGGCCCAGAGTCGTTTACTTAGGGTATTGCAAGAGCGCGAAGTGGTGCCCGTTGGCAGTAATCAAAGTTTTAAAGTTGATATTCAAATCATTGCCGCGACCCATATGGATTTGGAGCAACAAGTGGCGCAGGGTCTTTTTCGGCAGGATTTATTCTATCGATTGAATGGTCTACAAGTGCGCTTACCTGCGCTACGCGAGCGGCAGGATATCGAGCGCATTATCCATAAATTGCATCGTAAACATCGCATTGCGCCGCAGGCGATCTGCCCTGAGTTGTTAGGGCAGCTGATGCAACACGACTGGCCCGGCAATTTGCGCGAGCTTGATAATCTTATGCAAGTGGCTTGTTTGATGGCTGAAGGGGATGACACCTTAACTTGGCAGCATTTACCCGATTATCTTGCACAAAAATTAGCGTGCGAGCCGTTAAAAGTGGATCCGTTAAATGCACAGCTGTTAAACACACAGCAGTTAAATGAAGAGCTGCCATTAGGTGATGAGGTTAAAACCGGTCAAAACTCTGCATCACATCCGCTGGCTGGCAAAGTTGTGAGTGGCAAAGTTACGAGTGGCAACACTGCGACGCTGCCAACTGCCACCGCGGTTCAATCGGATTCTCTCCACGAGGCGATTTATAGCAATGTGCTACAGGCATACCAAGCCTCTGATGGCAATGTGAGCCAATGCGCCAAGCGTTTGGGGATCAGCCGTAATGCCTTGTATCGTCGATTAAAACAGATGGGACTTAAGGGTTAATGTTAGCTTGCGACGCTTGTCGCGAAGCTCAATCAATCCCCCAACTCTCGCTTATCTCATCAATAACTTTCATCTTGCAGCAGGTTAGAACTTATAGGATTTAGCCTGCAGCTCTTGCATAGTGACAAGTTAACCAGAGTAACGCTTTGCAGCAGGCGAGTTTAAAGCCATAAAGACATCATTTTTGCCATTTTTGCGCTCGATCACTCTGGGTCATTCTCTTTAATCTGTTTAGATCTCAGCGTTTACTATTAGCCATAAGTCTGCTTGTTAATGGCATCGATGCCTTTTATGGTAACTTTTGGAATATCATTTAATGCGATTTTCATGGCCTTCGGAGAGCAATTTATGTTTGATGCCTTACTACTGACGCAAGAAGATAAACGCACGTTTACTCAAGTTTCACAGATCACAGAAGCTGATTTACCAGAAGGGGAAGTCTTAGTTGAGGTTGCCTATTCCTCGCTGAATTATAAAGATGGTTTAGCTGTGACGGGTGCTGGCAAAATCATTCGCCAGTTTCCTATGGTGCCAGGCATTGATTTTGCGGGGGTCGTGCGCGAATCGACTGATGCAAGATACCAAGTCGGCGATCAGGTGATTTTGACCGGTTGGGGCGTGGGTGAAAATCACTGGGGTGGTATGGCGCAAAAAGCGCGGGTTAAAGCCGACTTTCTGGTGCCCATGCCGCAAGGTTGTGATGCCGCTAAAGCCATGATGATAGGCACGGCCGGGCTTACGGCTATGTTGTGCGTGCAAGCGCTGCAACAGGCTGGGATAACACCGCAAAGTGGGGATATTCTTGTCACAGGTGCCAGTGGTGGTGTGGGGTCGGTGGCGGTGACTTTACTCGCCAATGCTGGCTATCGTGTGGTCGCCTGCAGTGGTCGGGTTGAACAAAATGCACCTTTACTGCGGGAGCTTGGCGCCGCAGAAGTGATTGATCGCAGTGAGCTTGAACAAGATGCAAAGCCGCTTGAGGCGCAGCGCTGGGCGGGTGTGGTCGATACCGTTGGCAACAAGATCCTCGCTAAAGCATTGGCGCAAATGCAATACGGTGGCGCCGCCGCTATTTGTGGTTTAGCGGGCGGTTTTACATTACCCACAACCGTTATGCCGTTTATTTTACGGGGTGTGAGTTTACTGGGAATCGACTCTGTTTCTTGTCCATTTGAGAAACGAAAAGCCGCGTGGGAAGCTGTGATTAAAGCACTACCTGCACATTTCTATCAGCAAGCTTGCCAGCAGATCTCATTGGCAGAGGTTCCTGATTTCGCGAATAAAATTATCCAAGGCCAAGTCACAGGGCGTGTATTAGTTAAGCTGTAATCTAGCTTCTTATACTTTAAAATGATGGCAACACTGAGGTGTTGCCATCTACGACTATGCCATCCGTTTTACCAAGTTTACTTGTCTTCATATTGGCTATTTCGGCAGTGTAATCGTCACTTCAAGACCGGTTGGTACACGGTTCTCGGCTTTAATCTTACCTTTGTGGGCGGTAATCGCCGCTTCAGTGATTGCCAGCCCAAGTCCCCAGCCACCGCTTTCTCTTTGCCGTGCAGAGTCAGGGCGATAGAAGGGTTTGAAAATGGCATCGAGTTCGGCGGCATCTATGCCTGGTCCATCGTCTTTTATCGTGATTTTTACTTGATCAGCTGTTGCACTCGCCTGCAGGTGAATGTCGCTTGCGGCATAGCGAATTGCATTACGCAGCAGATTTTCAATCGCGCGGGAAAGTGATTTAGGAAAATGCGCTAACTCAATTTCTTCATCGATATCGATAGTAATGCTTTTACCTTGCTGTTCTGCTTCAAATTCTGCATCGTCCAATACCTGGCTCAGGGATTCGGCCAAGCCTAAATGCACCTTGGTTTCGTTAGTGCTGAGCTTGACCCGCGAGAGTTCTAACAATTCACTGATAAGCTTTTCGAGTTGCTCGGCTTCATAGCCGATACGATCCGTTTCTGCCGTTTGCTGGCCCTTTTTACGGGCGAGGGCTAACGACAATTGTAAACGGGTGAGCGGGGTACGTAGCTCATGGGAAATATCGCCCATCAATCTCTGTTGATTGTTCATCATAGATTCGATGGAGTCGGCCATGCTATTGAAGGCCTTAGCTAATTGGCCTATTTCATCTTTACGCTGTGTAGTGGACTTATCGACACGATGACTTAAGTCACCCTCTGCGAGGGCATTGGCACTCTTTTTAAGTGAATTTAATGCCTTACCTAGATGCCAAGCGAGCAGGCCACATAATAGTCCCGATAGGAAAATAGCTAGGCTTAAAGTTAATAACTTATTTTCGGCGAAGAAGAAGAACCAAGGCCGCGGATGGTTATCCGGCAGACGGCCGTAGAGTGAATACGTCTCGGCGCCCAGATTGAATTGAAAGGGACCAAACACCAACTCATCTTTAAACTGATGGCTAATAGGTTGTTTTTCTTCATCGGCCATCAACATAAAGCTACGTACGCCACGACTCACTCTGTGGGTGTTGACGACTTGGCCTTGGCTGTTGACGAGATAAACCCGTAGCGGCTTGCCTTCCATGTCTCTGTGCCTTTCCCAGCGACGAAGAAAGTCGGATTCCAGTAAGGCAGGATTTTCTTGAATGCGCTGCGCTATGGTCGATAGGACTTTTTCAAGGTGAGGTGGCAGCGGTGCACGGTCGTGACTCTGTTGCAGCAATGGCAACAGACCGACCAAGGCAATGATCAGCGAGCTGCAGAGCCAGAATCCGAGCAATAATTTGATAAATAAACGATTAGGCACAGTCGATACCGCCGTTATGGAAGCCAAATATAACCTTTGCCACGGATGGTTTTCACCCTTGGCCGCCCATCGCTACGCTCGGGGAGTTTTTTACGTAGATTCGATAGATGCATGTCTAAGCTGCGATCGAAGGGCATGAGTTTTTTGCCGAGCACTTTCTCGTTTAACTCTTCCTTATTCATTAATTCTCCCGCGTGCAGCGCGAGGGTGTGCAGCAGAGTGAATTCTGTGCCTGTAAGTATGATTAACTGCTCGTTACAGTAAGCCTCTTGGCGCGATGGATCTAAGCGCAGATCGCCAAACTCTTGTGCGGGCGCGGCATGGATTTCTTGGGTTGTTAAGTTCGAGCGACGAATAATAGCGCGGATACGGGCGATTAACTCTCTGTCATTAAACGGCTTTGGCAGATAATCATCGGCGCCGATTTCAAGCCCAACTACGCGATCGATTTCATCGCCGCGAGCGGTCAGCATTAATACTGGCGTTTGCTTGTGCTGACGCAGTGCACGCAGGACTTCGAAGCCGTTCAATTTAGGCAGCATGACATCGAGTAAGATCAGATCGTAATCCGCACTCAGTGCCAGATCTAAACCCTGTTTACCGTCGTAGGCCAAGGTTAATTGAAACCCTTCTAACTCGAGCAGTTGCCCTAGTAGCTCCGATAAACCCAGATCGTCATCGATTAATAATATCCGACTCATACTGTTCCTTAATCTCTGTAATGTGGCCTTGCGTACCCGTTTACACAGGCACTTTTAGCGCTTTGGCTGAGTATACCTGTTTTGATGTCAATTGCTGTGTAGCAATGTAAGCCAAAGTAAAGAATAGAGAATCAGCCGTTTGCTGTTGCAACTTTACAGTGATTTACTCAGGCAACGTCCTCACTTACATATAGGGGTTTAGACTGGAAGGGTCGAAAGTGACTCGGCTTAAAAGGGTCGTCACTGTGTCTTATTACTTGCAATATTAAAGTTGAACCACTGAGGTTAACACTATGAAAACATTATCACCTTTGAAAGCGAGCCTGTTTGCAATTCTAGCGAGTTCTGCGGTTTTCGCGACGACAGTCAATGCTGAACCTATGGACGGTGGCTGTGATTTCTCCCGTTCTGAATTCCACAAAGGCGACCGCATGATGGGCGATCGTATGGAACATGGCGGCCGACATATGGATCAGGGCGGTATGCATCGTATGTTTGAAGGGCTGGATTTAACGGATGCTCAAAGAGCTGACATCAAAAAGCTATTCGCCGATCAGAAAGCTGCGCGAGCCGATAGCCGCCCAACGAAAGAACAGCGTTTGGCCCATCGCACTGAGATGCAGGCTTTGATGACGGCACCTAATTTTGATGAAGTACAAGCCAAGGCGCTGATGAGCGCGCAGCAAGAGCAGCGTCAAGCTCAAGCCATTGAACGCATGAAGTTACATAATCAAATATACAATCTGTTGACGCCAGAGCAGCAAGCTAAGTTTAAAGCGCGATTTGAAGCACAAGCTGGTAAAGAACCTCGCGGTTAAGTGTCTTAGCTGATATACAATAGGGTCATAGCTTCCCAATATAGATCCCTTATGACTCAGACTTCCCAATACGATTTTTGGGTCAAACTGGCTAGCCGCGCTTCCGTGGCTACCGCTTTGATCCTTATTCTTATCAAGATGTTCGCTTGGCTTTATTCCGGCTCTGCCAGTATGTTGGCATCTTTGACGGATTCCTTTGCCGACGCACTCGCTTCCATCATCAACTTTATTGCAATTCGTTACGCGCTTGTGCCGCCGGATCATGACCACAGATATGGCCATGGCAAGGCTGAGCCGTTAGCGTCTTTAGCGCAATCCGCTTTTATTATGGGCTCCGCCTTCTTATTGCTTTTTTATGGTGGCGAGCGGTTATTAACGCCCGTTCCCGTCGAAAATGCCACCATAGGAGTGGTGGTTTCTGTCATCGCGATTATTATGACTTTAGCTTTAGTGACGTTGCAAAAACGCGCATTAGCGGCGACAAAAAGCACTGTGGTCGAAGCTGATTCACTGCATTACAAGTCAGACTTATTCCTCAATGGTGCGGTACTGTTAGCACTCGTCCTATCCCAATATGGTTGGTGGTGGGCTGACGGTTTGTTTGCAGTAATGATTGCATTCTATATTGGTCATCAAGCCTTTGGCTTGGGCTATCGCTCAATTCAAGCCTTGCTAGATAGGGAGTTAGACGAAGAAACTCGCCAGCAAATCACGCAAATCGCAATGGAAGATCCACGGGTACAAGGGCTGCATGACTTACGTACTCGTCAGGCTGGCAAAACCGTTTTTATCCAATTCCATTTAGAGCTTGATGGCAATCTGAGTTTGAATGAAGCCCACAGTATTGCCGATACGACAGGGATAAAGGTCAAGGCCGCCTTTGAAGATGCCGAGGTGATTATTCACCAAGATCCAGTCAAACCTGAAGTCAACGAAACATAAAGTAAGAGCAAGCGATGGCATGGATGCAGAAGCAAGGTCACAGATGGGATCATTCCACTCGATTGATATGTCGCTATCAGAGGCTATCGACTCGCTTTGAGTTGATAGTCGAATCTGAGATTCGTGATGTTAGCGTTCCAGCAGATGCGGAAATTACGGTTTCAACTCAAGCGCAGTCCTCGAGAGTGAATCAAGCAGATAGTACAGTCACTCCTGTGATAGCGGGGGCTTGGAGTCAGTTAGTCCTGCGTAAACATTACCGCAGAAAATTGATTTCGAAATATCTAACCAAACTTATCGAGTCCATATCTGGCCATTATTCCTTTGGCGCACCCGTATTATTTGTGTCGCGACTGGCCGAGTTGTCGTATCCGAATGTTTGGATGTCAGAAGGCGTCGCTCCCTCATCCGTTGGCTATATGCAAGTTTTATAGGATTGTTGCGGGTTCTAAGTTAAAACCGTTAATTGTTTCAATTTAAAAAATAATACTTACAGTAAATATAGTTTTGTTACATAACGAATAACTATAACTTCCATTTTTCGACTTAAGCTGAATCAATGCTGTATGGTTTGTACTTTGATAATTTAAACAATGACACTTATTCATCGCTTATTGTAATATCCGCGCCATCTAATACTTACGTTAAATCATTATGGAAATATGATGAATAAATTATCAATTGTTGCTATCTCTATACTATCAGCATTCGCGGCTACTCAAGTATCTGCTGCAACCGACACTACTGGATTTTATGTGGGTGGCGCATTAAATAGAGTCACAGCTGATGCTTTTGATGGTTCAGAAACCGGTACTGGTGTGGGCGTATACGGTGGCTATAACTTCAATGAGTGGTTTGGTTTAGAAGCTAACCTGTTCGCCACTGGCGACTTAGGCGATAAGGATGTTGATATTAGTGCTGGCGCATTAAGCTTCACACCTAAATTTACTGCACAAATCAATGATATTTTCTCTGCCTATGCCAAAGTGGGTATCGCATCTATGGCTGTGAATGTTGATGGCTATGGTTACGATGAAGACTTTACTGGTTTTGGTTGGACTTACGGTGTAGGCGTTAATGCCGCCGTAACAGAACACTTAAATATCCGTGTAAGCTATGATGTCACTACGGGCGATTTAGATGCAGACCGTAGCTATTTAGGGTTAAACGATATTGACACCGATATTAAGCAATTCGCTGTAGGTGTGCATTATCAATTCTAATTTCTTTATATTTGGCATATTTAATTAATGCCAATGAAAAGAATTTAAAATAAAAAGGGATATGAAAATATCCCTTTTTACTTTTTTATTATTAATAATCTTGTGTCGGGATTACGAGTGATAACGTTATTTTATTTACTCAATCCATCGACAGCTCTTTGAGTTTTCGCGTTAAGGTATTTCGTCCCCAGCCTAAACGTTTCGCCGCTTCCTGTTTATGGCCTTGAGTATGGCGCAGCGCAGTTTCTAACAGTATGCGTTCGAAAGCGGGTTGTACCTCAGTTAATAGATCGCTGTTTCCTTCCGAGAGTTTTTGATCTATCCACTCAGTCAGTGCCGATTGCCAATCTTGGCTGCCTTTCGCCGTGTGGGTGACACTCACAGGATCTTTCAGTAATTCTGGCGGTAAATCTTGGGGTAAAATTTCTTGCCCCGATGCCATTACGGTTAACCAGCGGCAGGTGTTTTCGAGTTGTCTGACATTACCGGGCCAAGGCAATTGGGAGAGCTTTACCGCGGTCTCCTTGGTCATTATCTTAGTTTCCACGCCAATTTCCTTCGCTGCCGAGGCGAGGAAATGGGTGGCGAGTTGGGGAATGTCTTCCCGTCTTTGTGACAGTGGCGGCAAATGCACGCGGATCACGTTGAGACGATGGAACAAGTCTTCCCTAAAGCCGCCTTTTTGCACTAATAATTCAAGATCTTGGTGGGTCGCCGCTATGATACGCACATCCACTTGCACCGCATTATGGCCACCGACGCGGTAGAATTGACCGTCGGCAAGCACTCTGAGTAATCGTGTTTGTACATCTAGCGGCATGTCGCCGATTTCATCTAAAAAGAGCGTGCCGCCGTTCGCTTGTTCGAAGCGACCTTGGCGGACATTGGCTGCGCCAGTGAAGGCACCTTTTTCGTGGCCGAATAGCTCAGATTCGATCAAATCCTTAGGGATCGCAGCCATGTTCAGCGCGATAAATGGCTTATCTTTACGTGGGCTGTGTTTGTGTAATGCACCCGCCACGAGTTCTTTACCTGTCCCAGATTGGCCATTGATTAGCACGCTGATGGATGAGCGTGAAAGCCTGCCTATGGCGCGAAACACTTCCTGCATCGCTGGCGCTTCACCTATGATTTCGGGTGTTTTGACTTGGGCTTCCTGCGCGGGTGCGGGGCTCTGTTCAGTGGCATGGGTGAGTGCGCGCTCGACCAGTGAGATCGCTTCATCGATGTCGAAGGGTTTAGGCAGATACTCAAATGCGCCCGCTTGATAGGCACTGACTGCGCTGTCTAAGTCCGAGTGGGCCGTCATAATGATCACGGGAATATGGGGGTAATGTACTTGCAATCGTTCGAGCAGGCTTAAACCGTCTGTGCCTGGCATACGGATGTCCGACACTATCACGTGCGGTTGCGATATTTCTAAGGCCTGCCACAGGGATTCGGCGGCGGCAAAGCTGGCGGTACTGAGCTTGGCACCTTGAAGTGCCTTTTCGAGTACCCAACGTATCGAGCTGTCATCGTCGAGGATCCACACTTGTTCACTAATTCGCATCTTGCTTCCTCATACGGTATGGGTAGGTACTGTCGAAATTATTTAGCGCCTAAAATCGGTAATGAAATGATGAATTCGGTGTGCCCAGCGCTGGAGAGGCAATCGATTCTTCCCGAGTGTAAACGGGCAATATTATGGGCAATTGAGAGGCCTAAACCTGAACCTTGCTCACGACCTGTCACCATTGGATAAAATAATGTGTCCATTAGCTCAGGCGGTATACCGGGGCCGTTGTCGATAATCGATAGGGTTAACACTAGCTTGTGACGCTGTGAACCTATGGTGACTTGGTGTTGAGTGCGAGTGCGGATCAAAATTTCGCCGCCAGAATGCTCAAGCGCCTGCACCGCATTTTGTAAAATGTTGAGCACGGCTTGCTGCATTTGGTCTGGGTCCATCTCGATATCGGGAATGGATGGATCATAATCCCGTTTGAGTTGGATGTTGGCGGGCAGCGCCATTTCAACTAATTTATAGACCTTTTGCACCACTTGATGGATGTTGTGCAGACTGTGCTGTGTTGGCCTTTGGGGGCCGAGCAGGCGATCCACTAAATTACGCAGTCGATCGGCCTGCTCAATGATGAGAGTAGTGAATTCCTTCAGCGCCGGATCATCCAGCTCCCGCGATAACAATTGCGCCGCACCGCGCAGGCCGCCTAAAGGATTTTTGATTTCATGGGCTAAGTTGCGCACTAAAAACTGTGCCGCTTGCTGCTGGGCATCTTGACTCAGTTGCTGATGAATGCGTCTTTGTTGGTCGACTTGGCGCAGTTCGAGCAGGCTGAGTTCAGCCTCATCATCGAGGGGAATAAGGGTTAAATCAACGGTATGGTGCTGACCATCGAGCGTGACTAGGGCCGCTGTATTGACCGTTAAGCCTTGGCCAGCCTTTACCGCATCCCTCAATAACTGGGCTTCGACACCGAGGATTTGATAATGCTCAGGTAAAGTTTGTTCAACGAGTCTATGGCTGCCAACACCTAATAATTGCTCTGCTGCTGCGTTGGCATAACAAGGTTTAAGATCCTTATCTATGACAAGTACAGCGGTAACTAAATGATTGAGCAGTGTCTCTTTATCCATCGACCGTTCCTAGAAATAGGGTTGCACCACTATGGTGCACCAATCTGGTGCAAGCTGCAACTTGTCTTCATCAAACGGTTTAGTCTTGGGCGTTTAATCTAACTCTATGTATTTAAAGTTTTTATACTAACTTTATCTATGCATTGAGTGGCATTAACGCTTAGCTGCTTGATGAAGAAATATCTTTCTTGGTGAACTTGATGCAAAGACTTTGCCGTTTTGAGTCAAAGCGTCAACGACTATGGTATGTTCACCCCGGTCGATGTTTTTGAGTTTGAAGGTACCGCCAATTTGCGGCTGACCGACGGGGGTGCCATCGAGTTTGAGGACCATTAAATACTGGCTTTTTAGCTCAGGGGTGATAGTCGAAACGACGTCGAAATCGCCATTATTATCTCTGACGGTTTCTTCTTCTGCTGGGGAAGTGATATTAACTTGATATTGAATAGATTCAATTGCTTGGTTTGCGTTATTTGAGTCTGTTTTGGGCAGAGGAAGGGCAATTTGATTTAAGGTCTTCTCTTTTAGCTCAACGACTTGGGCATTTGGCTGCGGCTCATCTGAGTAATGGACTTTGCCATCTTTATCGACCCATTTATAAACCGTCGCTTGCGCTAACATGCTAAATAGCACTAAGCCGATGAGTGTGAGTGAACGCATGCTAAAGTCCCTGTAGCCTTGAGAGAGAGTTAATCAAGATTAGTCTCTTTTACATCAAAAATCATGGTGTTTGTTATGCGGCGTCGCTACATGGAAGGCGTAAAACGCGACAGTAAAGGGGAGCTAGAAATCGGACTGGGTTGAACGAACTGAAGTTCGGGCATACTCATGTACCCGAACTCGAGTTGTAAATTACACGCTTGCGTCGAGTTGTTTCTCGATCTCACTCGCTTTAACCCAAGCGGCATGCTGGGATAATTGAGTAGCATAGCGTTGAATGTGTTCAAATTTTTCGAGGTCGCCACTATTAGCCAGTAGCTCCACCACGAAGGACATCATGATATCCGCACCTGTGAGCTTGTCTGCAACCAAGTAGGTTTTACCAGCCAACATATCATTGAAGTAGTGGCTTATCTTACTGACTTCTATCGCGGCATAACCTTCAAGGAAGTTGGTTTTACAGCCATCCTTTTGCACGAACATGCGCAGTAACAAAGGCAGCATGGCTGAGCTTTCGGCAAAGTGTAGCCATTGCAGATAACTGACATAGTCTGCGCTGTCTCTGGCGGGGGCTAAGGTATCCGCCGCATATTTTTCAATAAGATATTCGGTGATCGCACCCGATTCGGCTATCACTTGACCGTCCATTTCGATAACGGGTGATTTGCCCAACGGATGAATTTGCTTAAGTTCGGGTGGCGCGAGAAAAGTCTGGCTATCACGTTGATAACTCTTAATTTCATAGGGTTGACCGAGTTCTTCTAGCAACCAGATGATACGTTTAGAACGTGATTTATTGAGATGGTGCAAGGTGATCATTGGCTTCCCTTTTGCTGTGAGAGTACATTTTTAGCTATCGCACCATTATGGTGCGAGAACTATTTCTACCGTATTTAGCACACTCGCGCTTGTCATTATGTACTTCAAGCTGAGTATGTTACGTCATTTATCGCTTAGCCTCTGGCGTTCAATTGCGCGACTATGGCCTGCGCAACGGCTTCGGATGATCCTGGGTTTTGACCTGTGATCAAATGGCCATCTGCGACAACAAAGCTTGTCCAATCATCACCTTTGACATAAGTGCCGCCGTTTTTCTGCAGCATGTCTTCGACTAGAAATGGCACGACATGAGTGAGTTGCACGGCTTCTTCTTCAGAATTACTGAAACCGGTAACGCGCTTGCCGCTGACCAATGGCTTACCATCACTGGCTTTAGGGTGCAGCAGTGCCGCAGGCGCATGACAGACGAGCCCTAGGGGTTTATTCGCTTGATAGAACTGTTCAATCAAGGCGATAGAATGTTTATCTTCGGCAAGATCCCACAGTGGGCCGTGGCCGCCAGGATAGAAAACCGCATCATAATCTGCTGCGTTAATTTCACTTAAGCGAGTGGTATTTGCTAGCAGTGCTTGTGCCTCAGGATCTTTACTGAAGCGCGCAGTGGCTTCAGTTTGAAAGTCTGGCTCATCACTTTTTGGATCGAGCGGTGGTTGACCGCCCAATGGCGAGGCTAAGGTAATGTCAAAACCTTTATCTTTAAACTCATAAAAAGGTGAGGCGAATTCTTCGAGCCAAAAGCCGGTTTTTAAACCTGTGTCGCCGAGTTTATCGTGTGAAGTTAGTACCATTAATATATTCATTTTCATACCTTTACCTTAGTTGCTCACATCTATACGTGTGAGCTTTGGGTTTAGTTCAATCAGGATACGGTTTGGCGTTATAGGGCTAAGGTCAAAATGTCACGACTCATTGCTGGGTCAATATTGCCGTGTTCGCCAAGAGCCACCATGCCGTGCAGTTCAAGCTGTTTTACTAGGATATCAACGTGGCTGGCATCGAGATCATAGGCAGATAAATGTGTCGGTATGCCCATGGCTTCGAAGAAAGCCTTAGTTTTTGCAATAGCGGCATCGATGCGCTCGTCATCGGTACCTGTGTTGATGTGCCACACTCGGTCTGCGTACTGGAGTAACTTTTCGCGCTTAGCCTCTTTGGTACATTGCAGCAGGGCAGGCAATACGATTGCCAATGTACGCGCATGGTCGATGTCGTAAAGCGCAGTCAGTTCATGGCCTATCATGTGGGTTGCCCAATCGTGCGGAACGCCTACGCCAATCGTGCCGTTGAGTGCCATAGTGGCGACCCACATTAAGTTAGCGCGAATGTCGTAATCTTCGGGTTGAACTAGTACCTGTGGACCAAGCTCAATCAAGGTTTGTAACAGACCTTCGGCAAATCTGTCCTGTACGGCGGCGTTGACTGGGTAAGTGAGGTATTGCTCTGTGATATGCACAAAAGCATCGACTACACCGTTGGCCACTTGGCGTTCTGGCAGGGTGAAGGTTTTCGTCGGATCGAGTATTGAGAATTGTGGATAAACCAAGTCATTACGGAATGGCAGCTTAGCTTGCAGTGATTTTCTGGTCACTACGCTGGCGTTGTTCATTTCTGAACCCGTCGCAGGCAAGGTTAATACTGAGCCAAAAGGCATAGCTTGAGTTACTTTTGCGCCCCAGCTAGTAAGAATATCCCAAGGTTCACCTTCGAATACTGCTGCAGCGGCAACAAATTTAGTGCCATCGATAACAGAGCCACCACCCACTGCAAGGAGGAAGTCGATCTTCTGTTCGCGCACTTGGGCGACGGCTTTCATTAAGGTTTCATAGGTTGGGTTTGGCTCAATGCCATCGAACTCGACGATGAAACGATTGCCCAATGATTGTTTAACTTCATCTAGCGTGCCGGTTTTTCTGGCGCTGCTGCCGCCAAATAGGATCATGACTTTAGCATCGCTCGGTACTAAAGCATCAATTTCGGCGATAGTGTCTTTACCAAAACGGATACGGGTTGGGTTGTAATAGTTAAAATTTAGCATGGATGATTTATCCCTTATTACTTTAAGTGAGCTACTTTAAATTAGCAGTGTTAAATGCGCTGCGTTAATTAATCGCCCGTTAAATTAGTAGACCAGTCGTCTAATTCTAGGGCGTAAAAATGTATTCTTTAAAAATCTAGGCTGACTGATATCAGCAAATATTGGTCTTGAATCGGTATTAAGTTAAAGAGCCGTTTTAGGCGTTAAAATAGCTTTAGTCGTCACGATCGCACGTTCGAGTGCCGCGGGGCTGTGGCCTAACTTGTTCATTAAGCTGGCACCTAACCACATGTGATACAACATTTCAGCGGTCGATTGCGGATCTTGCTCGGCGATTGAACCGTCGTTTATGCCAACTTGAACACAAGTGGTTAACCTGTCTATGATGCCGGCGGAACCTTTAAGTAAGGCAACTCGCATGGCTTCGGATAAATCGGCCACTTCAGCACTGAGTTTCACGACGAGGCATTTTTGATCTACGCAGCCATCAGCTTGTACGTGCAACCATTGTTGCCAGTACTGCATCAAGCGTTGATAGCCCGTCAGTGTTGAGTTATTGAATAATGCGTCTAAATCTAACTGATATTTTTCGAAATAATCAGTTATGAGCGCTTCACCAAATTGTTCTTTGGATTTGAAGTAATGATAAAACGAGCCTTTAGGCACTTCGGCCGCTTGCAGCAGTAGTGATAAGCCGACGCTGGAGAAGCCTTTTCGTACGATCAGCTTATAGCCGATGTCGAGAATGTGCTGGCGAGTGGATTGAGTTTCAATTTTCATGTGGTATAGGATAAATCAAAATAGACCGGTCGTCTAGTATTGTTTTTATCGGCGATATCAACACGCCCGATTTAGTCTTCTTTAAGTCGCGAGGTTTAAGCTGTCTTGGGTCTGCCTAATAAAGCTATCAAATTGATAAAAAGCCAGACGGATAAAGCATGCAGAGGGTGAAATTGTGGCAAGGAGAAATGGTTCGGTAGGACAAAATACCCACAGTGCTGAGATAAACCGTCACTGTGAGCATTAGATTCATAATTGATATTGAAACTTTTACTCAATCAAGATGGTTACAGGTAGCTGCAACAGTACTCTGCAATGGCTGTGTTACGAATTTTAAAGCTGACATTTGCAGCCAGTTCAAACTGAGTTCCTTCGTTAAATTCTTGCCAAGTGGTCGTTTCTGGTAGTAACACCTCAAAACGGCCGCTAATCACTTCCATTATTTCGCCTTGTGAAGTCGAGAACTCATACTCTCCAGGCTGTACTACGCCTAAGGTTTGCTTACTACCATCGGCAAAAAATACGCTACGACTGGCAACTTTACCATCAAAGTAAATATTGGCTTTTTTAGATACAGACACTTGCTCGAGTAAACTCATTTTTCATCCTCTATAAATTGGCTTGAGATGAATTTATATGCATATTTAATAAATTTCAATGCATTATTTGCCGCATGGATGTGCGTATTGAATATAAGCTGATGCTAACGTTCGGTTTATAAAGTGTTTTCCACTATATCATTTTGTTTGAAATGGTCGTTATGGCTTGGCTGTCATTTAAAGTTATTAATCATTTTTCTATTTAAAAAGAATGAGCTGGCAGCATTTAGGTGAACTTTTGATGAAAATAGTCTGCGCCGCTTTGTTTAGCTGAGATTCTTCTCCTATAGTTTTAGGGCAGATTTAATTTTGCAAAAAGTGAATGAATGGAATTAGAAGCGCGACAAGGAGTCTCACCATGGGTTTTACTCGTAAAATTCAGCTGATCAGTTTATTGATTGTCCTATTACCCCTCATATTTGCTACCGCGATAGTGACTTACATTGCTCGGGATGAGTTATTTGCCGAGGCTCAGTCTCGTTTAGTGGCGGTGCGCGAGATCAAGCAGCGACAGATTGTCGGTATGTTTCAGGACTTTTCAGATAACCTGCAGGCCGTCAGTGCGGTGATCGCCAGCCAAAAAAGCCTCGATACTATCTCCGATCTGGATGAGACCTTAAAGTCGTTAAATAAGTCTTTAGGGTTCTATGATCTGTTCATCATTCGGGATGACGGCACTGTGTTTTACACCGCCGCGAAGGAGTCGGATTTCGGCACAAATCTTCGCACTGGGCCTTATCATGATTCGGGATTAGCGCAGTTATTCAATAAGGCTTTGGGGGCTACTGGTACTGTATTATTGCAAGACTTCTCCGCATACGCCCCTTCAAATGGCCAACCCGCGGCATTTATTGGTCAGTCGATTCAATTCAATCAGCAAAGATTGGTGGTGGCAGCCCAAGTATCAATTGACCGCATCAACCGAGTTATGCAGATCCGCGAAGGTATGGGGCAAAGTGGCGAGACCTATTTAATTGGCCCCAATAAGCGCATGCGTTCCGATTCTTTTCTTGACCCGAACAATCGCACTGTGACCGCTTCCTTCGCTGGAACGGTTGCCCAGAATGGTGTTGACACACTTGCGGTGAAAGAGGCGCTGGCGGGTAAGACTGGTGTGATGCAAGTGAATGACTACAATCATAATCCGGTGTTATCTGCCTATTCTCCCGTTGTTGAACTTGGCTTACGTTGGGGTTTAATGGCTGAAATTGATGTGAGCGAAATCGCGGCGCCGGCTTATCGAATGTTGTTTATTGGCTTATTTGTTTGCGTGGCGGCCTTAGTGCTGGCATTCGCTGCTGCTAAGTTAGTCACAGGATTTGTGTTGAAGCCACTCGGCGGTGAGCCTGAGGACATGTGCAATTTGACCAGCATGATCGCCTCTGGCGATCTCACCCATAATCTACCCCATGTTCAAACGGATAATCATCTGATGAGCTGGTTGGCCCGGATGCAAACAAAGCTCAAAGAAATCATTAGTCAGCTGGTGGGCGTTGGACATGAACTCGAATCCGCCGCTGAACAAAATTCTGCCGCTATGACCCAAGCCGATTGCAGTATTCAGATGCAGGCGAAAGAGACCGATATGTTAGCAACCGCAGTCGAAGAAATGAGTTATGCCGCCGCTGAAATCAGCACTAATACGCTTAAATCCTCCGATGAAGTGTCAGCCTGTACCCATTCGAGTGAAATTCTTTCGCAAAATTTAGCCAGTACACGTAAAAGCTTGAAAGTGACCTTGAGCAGTTTTGCGACCATTCATCAACAGGTGGGCAGCCTTGAAGCCGACAGTCAGAAAATCGGTTCGGTATTGGCTGTGATTAATGCGATTGCTGAACAAACGAATCTGCTGTCACTTAATGCGGCGATTGAAGCGGCGAGAGCTGGTGAACATGGTCGTGGCTTTGCCGTAGTTGCCGATGAGGTGCGCCAGTTAGCGGTTAAGGTTCAGTTGGCGACTCAGGATATTGGCCAAGTGTTAAAAGGCATTCAACAGCAATCTGGCGTGTTGGCGCTGCATAGTGTGACTTGTACTACTGAAGCCTCTAAAACAGCAGAAGATGCCGATGGCATGCAAGCCGCAGTGGATGACATCGCTTTACGTTTGGAAACCTTAAAGGCATTAATGATCCAAACCGCCACCGCCGCGGAGGAGCAAACAACGGTTTCGGCAACGATTGCGCAGGGGATTGCGGGCTTGAGCGTGGCGGCGGAAGAAAATAGCGCGGCGATCAGCCAAGTGGCAGCGAGTACGCGTAGTTTGTTAGGGTTAGCGAATCAGCTTGGTTTAACAACGGCACAGTTTAAGGTGTAGGTATTTGCGCTGTATTTGCCGTGTTCAACCTTAGTTGATGCTGCAAAGATGACTGAGCTGGATGTTACACATCCGCCAGAAATGGATTTCTGGCGGATATTTTTATTGAGACTTCAGTTGTTTATTCCATGAGTGAGCATTAACGCTTACGCCAAATTGTCATTTCTGAGACAGAATGTTGGAATTTGCGTTTAGTCTCGCGGATGACGAAGGGGATTTCCTTCACTGCGACCAGCTCAAATTGGCCGATCAAGGTTTCGGTCAAGCCATCTAAGGTGGTGAAGTTCTCTCCTTTGACTTTAGCACCACCGAGCCATTTATCCTTGGGCGTATAATCCTCCAGCCAAGTGTACGGCGAAGTAATAACAAGGTATCCACCTTGATTAATCCGCTGGGCAATACTGGTTAAAAAGTGCTTAGGATCGTTCAGTCTGTCAATAAGGTTCGAGGCATAAACCAAGTCATAACCTGTATACATTGGCTTTAAATTACAGGCATCACCTTGCATAAAGTTGACTTTTTTCGCCTCAAGGCCATAGCCAAGTTTAGCTAGGCTCGCGCTCTTAAATTCCTGTAAGTCGCCCTCGGTACGTATGGTGTAACGTTTTTCACCTTGTTCGGTCAGCGCATAGGCCTGTTGAATAAAGCGCGCCGAAAAGTCGATACCATCAACATGATCAAACACTTTTGCCAGTTCAAAACTCGCTCGGCCTACGGAGCAGCCGATGTCGAGGGCTTTAGCCGTATGGGTGAGTTGAATTTCACTTAGCGCTTGCTGTACGCCATTGACGCAGAAGTTAGCAACCCCGAAATATTCGGCGCCATAGTGGAATTCAAGGTATTGGGAAATTAGTTCATCAGTTTCGTACACATTGACCTCGGCCATTTGGGCGGGATTTTGCGTGGATTCCACATAGCGGAAGCCAGCGTGTTGATAAAAATGTCGACGAAACGCATAGCGTGACGAAGCAATGGCTTCATTACCTGTGGAGATCCACGAGCCACCTTTGATGAGATTATGCTTACCATCGAAGGTTGGAGTCGAAAAATCATCGTAGAGCGGATGCACGGCAAAACCATTAAAGCCATCGATTGCGGTTTCTGTCCATTGCCAAACATTACCGACAATATCGAAAAAGCCATTATGTTCGAAGCGATTCACTGGGCAAGAAGAGGCGTAATAAGCCAAAGCAATATTGCCCGGCACTTCGTGCCAATCGGGCGCATCGGCGGGCACATTCTCGCGTAAGATGTACCATTCGGCTTCCGTCAGTAGGCGAATGTTGCTTTGCTTTTGCTCGGTTTTCCAATTGCAGAAGGCCTTAGCTTCGAGTTGATTCACTTCTACAGGCCAGTTTAATGGAAGCGGGATTTCTTCCGCTAAGTTACGTTGCCACCATTTATCTTGTTTTAAGCGCCAAAAACGCGGCATTTGAGCTTGGGTGTAAGCGAGCCAAGCTTGACCTTCTTCATTCCAAAATTGTGGTGAGCGATAGCCGCCAGCTTCGACGAATGCGAGATACTCTTGATTCGAGACTAAGAATTTAGAGGCCTTAAAGTCGGCAACATTAAAGATTTCATGGCCGTATTCGTTGTCCCAGCCGTAGGTTTGATCTTGTTCAGTTTTACCTAAGGTCACTCTCTGCCCTTTTACTGCCAGTAAACGGTTGGTTTCGGCGGCGGCGAAGTCTTGGCACGCAGCCCAGAGGCTGTTGGGCGCGACATGTTCCAATGGCAGTTGGCGGATGATCACCGATGAGGTTTCTAAATGAATACGCTCATGTTCAATGCCCATCAAAATGATCCAAGCTGGGCTGTCTTGAGTGATCGGCAGCGCCAGCGGCATTTCATCAATCACGCGATTGACGACAGCATTAACTTGTTGGCGATAGCTGCGCACTTCTGCCACGTTCGGCCATGGGTAATGTTGCTCGTTCAGATCGTCCCAAGACATCTCATCGACACCAATGGCAAACATGGATTCGAAGTTGTCGTTTACCCGTTCGTCGAGAAATTTGCCGAGTTTGAGTTTGTTGATATAGAAAGTGGCCGTATGGCCAAAATAAAAGATCAACGGATGGCGCAGCGGCTCGGCTTTGAGGTAATAGGCGCTATCTTCTTGGATCAAATCAAACAGTGACTCGTACAGAGCCCATGTCTGATTAAAGTACTGCTTAAGCTCTAGACGCTTTCCTGCCTCAGTTTCACCAATTAGCTTAAGGGTTTGAGGGGGTTGCGTTATGGGCTTATCCATAGGCAAGTAAACTCCGTATTTATCGGCCTGCGGTGCAAGCATGGGAATATGAATCTATCGTGTGTGACTCTATACGCGATTACTGGGCTCAGGATCACTTTGTCAGCTTAATGTGTGTTCTTATCTATCGACCCCTGACAAAGTAACAGAAAGGTGGCGTGAGTTTAAAGCTTCAAATGTGGGGGAATAGCCTTCTTTAGTAAACAACATTGAGGGTATGTTTAAGTAATAGTTCGAGTTACAAAGTGATTTATTATTAACTGCTTATTAATTCTTTTTCCGCACACAGACGTGTTTGTTTTGTTGCTTAAATGTTATTTTTGGTGGATTTTGGAGATGTATGATCTATGCTTCGCTAATTTTTTAGGTATTTGATATATGCAGCAGCTATTTTTTCGATTACTAGAAGACCGTTATTTTAATCGGTTGCCCGAGGAGTGGGTTCTCCGGTCAGCTCAGGAATCGGTTGATTTCGTTAGATTTTGGCTTGTACATTGCTTTCGCAGTGCCGCATCGGAACGAGAATTAGCAACTGTGCTGTTTTTTGCCGCTGAATGGAAGTTAGAAGAGCTAACTTTCTTAAGGTCATTTTGGCAAAGTTATACGTCAGTTATGGATGAAGCTGCAGAGTTGACATTGAGGAATTTATATTTCCGGTTAATTCCTCAAATTAATCTTGATCACGACAATCATTTAGATGCGATAGCCATTTTTTCTTTTGTACTCAAGTTTGAACAACAAACGGTAGCATCTGAATTGCAACAGGGTGTAGCCTCTTCTTATCGAACTTGTCTACCCATTGAAATGCTTCAAGAGATACAAACTCTTTCATTACCTCATTTACATCCCATCACTGTTTATGGTCATCAAGGAAAAGGAAGTGTTGAATTTGATATTCGCAATAACACTCACTTCCCGACACAAATACCTAATGCTAGTTTAGTATTTGCGTGTGTTGAAAGAGTCGTTGCGCACTATTCTGGGACAAGCCTAGCATTTGCCGAGCCTATGGTCGTTTTACGCTATGAGGTTGGGCAATTTTACAAATGGCATTATGATGCAATACATGCACACACACCGGCAATTGAATCAGAGCTAAAGCAATTTGGTCAGCGTAATCGTACTGCGATACTGTACTTAAATGATGATTTCACTGGTGGGGAGACGGAGTTTAAAGCGCCATATATTCAAGTGCATCCTAAGGCTGGTTCGGTCTTAGTTTTTGATAATGTAGATTGTAATGGGCGAACTTTGATATCGTCTTTACATCGTGGCTGCGAAGTCAGTACTGGCCAAAAGTGGATATGTACACAATGGTTTAGAGATAAACCATTTTGGCTTAGGTCTGGGCTCTTAACTTAGTTTCAGCTAGATTAAATTTGAATCATTTTTTTACAAGCAAATTTTAGGCTAAATTATTTTATCCCTGAAGAGTATTTTCTCTGTCGGGGTTAAGGCAGAATGATCCCGTCCGTAAAATTATTATGCAGGATATAACGGGATGACAATTAACGCATTATGGATACCCGCCTGGTACGAACTTGATCAATCGATCGTAGTGGGTGTGACTGAGGAGTTTGTCTTTCATAAGACTGTCGCAAACGAGGCGTTAACGTTTTACAGCGGTGCAAAGGGGAGCGATGCCGTCAAGGCAACGGGAACCATTTCTGCCATTAAACATAATGTCTTGGGGGACATTGAAAGTGTCGATGCACAGGGGCTCGATTATACGCTGGTATTGCAAGATGGACGGCGTTTGTTAGTCAATGCTGAGGAAAATCCAGGATTGATTTATGAGTGGGTTGATGACAGTTGGCAGCCGTCAGATATGGTCATCATAGATTGGACGTTGGCAGTACAATTTGCGTCTTTATCACCATTGACGCCAAAAAAGTAATTGAAGATTTATCGTTAAGTGACTAAATAGGTAAGTGCAGTTAGCGCTCGGGATCCGACGTTGACTGCACTTTTACTAGATCTGCAAGTTGTTGGTATTCTTTTTTAATTTCTGCGACATACACATCGTGAAAATCTAACTCATTAAACTCATCAAGGCAGAGCTGATAACGGCGTAGCTGCTCAGCTTTTTCTTCAGCGGTATCCCATCTTTCCATTAGCATAGCGTTTGATTCCATTCATAAATTTAATTCCTTCTAAACTTCACATATTTTAACGACAGTTATTGCTATTTAACTGAGCTGGTTTGAAGTTTGTTGTATGCATTTATGCCGTTGGGCGTCATGCAATATAGAAATCTATTTTAAACAGAGGGTTGAGGTAGAATAGTTGGTTTTACCGTATGGTGATGGACTTTTTTCCTTATCTTATTCGGGACAAATGCTTACACAGGCGTCAGCCATAGCCTGATGGTGCTGCTATCTTGATGATTGGATTGTACCAGTGAGCATTTTGCTCTAGATTGATATTTCTTTGTTTTCATCTTCTGGCCTTGAGTCTTTTTTGCCCTTTGGAGCCGCGTAATGGCGAATGTTTTGTTAGTTGCCAATCTCAACTGTGATCGGATTTTACTGCTTGATAAACCTTTAAAAACAGGTGGGCGTTTCCATTATCAAGATGGTGGACAAAGGCTCGGTGGCGGCGGGGCAAATACCGGATTAGGTTTAGTTTGGGCAGGGCATAGCGTCGCCTTGGTGAGTCAAGTTGGCCGTGATGACATGGGAGATTGGCTCATTGCAGAAGCCAGCACTCAAGGACTCGATTGCCGTTTAGTGCAGCGCCGAGCTGGTAACACTTGCGAAATGCTACTCGTGATGACGCCAGACGGTGAACGGACGATTATTCGGCCACAAAGACCCATATTTGAGTTATCAGTGCCGCCGAAATGGCAGCCATGGGACGCGCTGTATTTTAATACTTCCGCTGAGGGTTCGGTCAGTTGGGCAAAGACAGCCTTGGAACATTGCCTTGTGGTCGCGCAATTAGCCAAAGATGACAGGCAGAGACCTTGTCATATTCTACTGGCATCAATGAGTGATATCCAAGGGCGTTGTGATGGCGCCTCTTGGGAATATGGTAAAAGCATTGGCGGTGAGGGTTTGCGTTACTTTATTGTCACCGATGGCATCAATGGGGCTAAGGTTTACACGCACGATCAAGTGCAGCATGTTGCTGCTATCCCTGCCACTGTTGTTGATACCACTGGCGCTGGCGATGCCTATGCGGCGGGACTTATCCATAGTCTATGCACTGGTCAGTCGATTACCGAGGCGATGGCTGAAGGCGCTGTTTGGGCGGCATTTGCGGTTGCAACCGATAGTTCTATTCCGGGTGAGGCACTGAAACAGTATTTAGAGGCCAAGCAAATAGCATGATAAATCTGCGGATGAGCAGTTTGAGTCATCTTTCTGTCATACGGTCTTGCTAGAGTATGTCTTGTGGCGCATAGCTCTTGTCCCTTAACGTTTTCTTGTGCTTTTCTCCCATTTATTGGTTAGTATGTTTTTTGCCTCGTTTCCCCAACGAGGCATTTTTTTGCTCAAAATAAAGTTATTCCATCGCAGAACATTCATAAAGCTGAAATGTTGTGCGGCCATGGCGCAATTGCGTTAACATTTATTCAACTAAAATAGTTATCGTGACATTAAAATAATAAGCCACTCAAGGTGTTCTGTAGTCTTTGGAGTTGAGAATGGGCAATAACGCTTGGAATGATAAGAATAAATTTATTTGGCTGCTCTCTGTTTTGCTTTTAGTCGCCTTCTTAGTGACCAGTGGTATCAGTTATAAGGTGGCCCATGACTCACTGAGTCAACAAATCGAGAGTAATACCCTCCCGCTCACAAGTGACAATATTTACTCAGAAATTCAACAGGACCTGCTGCGACCTATCTTTATTTCATCCTTGATGGCGCAGGATACTTTTGTTCGCGATTGGACATTAAGCCACGAGCAAGAGCCAGAAAAACTGATCCGTTACCTTAAGGAAATCCAAGAGAAATACGATACAGTTACCAGTTTTTTTGTGTCAGAGAAAAGTCGGCATTATTACCACTCCACGGGCATTTTAAAACAAATCCAAGATGTTGAGCCCGACGATGCTTGGTACTTTCGAGTGCGCTCTTTACCCGAATCTGAGCATTATGAGGTCAATATTGATGCTGATACGGCGGACCGCAGTAAAACAACCGTATTCGTAAACTATAAAGTTTTTGATTTTGAAGGCAAATTTATAGGCGTTACTGGTGTGGGTTTGGCGGTTGAAAAGGTTAAGTCCCTCATCGAGCTTTATCAAAAACGTTATAACCGTCGAGTGTTCTTTACCGATCGGCAGGGCAATGTCACTTTGCATGGCGATGAATATGATGGTGCGGATTCGCTGCAAACCAGTCCAGGGCTTGAAAATTTAGCGACGCGTATTTTAACCAGTCCAAGTGCGGCTTTTAGCTACCAGAGAAATGGTAAAACCGTTTATCTCAACAGCCGCCTAGTCCCTGAGTTTAAGTGGTATTTGATTGTTGAGCAGGAAGATGCGCCACAGGAGCGGGAGTTGCTAAATACTTTTTGGGGCAACTTGGGCTTAAGCCTAATGGTGACCCTAGGGATTTTATTCATCTCCAACATGACCTTAGGTCGTTATCAGCGCAAATTAGAAGTCATGGCGTCTACCGATAAGCTTACTGGCGCCGCTAACCGTCAGGTATTTGATGAGTACTTTAGGCAGGCGTTAGATAAGGCTAAGTTGGCACAATCGCCGATTTCAATACTCTTGCTGGATATTGACCACTTTAAAAAAGTGAACGACAGCTATGGGCATGGGATTGGTGATTTAGTATTAAAAACCATGACGAATATGCTGCGTGGCGCGCTGCAGCAACAGGATATCTTATGTCGTTGGGGCGGTGAGGAGTTCTTGATTTTACTTCCGGGGATGGATTTAACCCGAGCGGCAGAACTGGCTGAACAGATCCGTGAGCTTATTTTTCAGCGGGAAATTAAAGTGAATGGATTACATATTTCTATTACTGCCAGTATTGGCGTCGCCGAGCATCAGGCGCAAGAGCCTGCAGAAGATCTGATCAAGCGTGCCGATCTGGCCTTGTATCAGGCTAAGGAAGCCGGTCGAAATCAAGTAGTGTTGAATCATTCATAGATTCAGCCCCGTGCCTATTGGTGGCAAGATGTCGCCTACTTTTATGAGTTATTGAGCGAGTTGATTGTGTTACTGGCGTATCGCGGTTTACACTCTGGCGGTAATGCGAGATGGGTTATGGATTGGGGGTTACAGATGTCAACGTTGTTGATCAATAAGTTATCTGGGTTGTATTTAGGGACGCATCTGCAGGAAATGGCAGGTGTCGCCACAGGTATTGATGGCAAGCAAGCTGCTCAACAACTGCTAGTGCATGTCAGCCATGTTGAAGGGGATGCACAGGCCGATCCTAAACACCATGGCGGACTCGATCGCGTGTTACATCATTTTCCCCGCGAGCATTACGGCCAATATCGTCGTTGGGATTTAATTACTCAACTCGAAGATGCGCCCAGCATGGGAGAGAACATCAGTACCGTTGGGTTGAACGAAACCCAAGTTAATATTGGTGATATCTTACAAATTGGCGCCGTAACAGTGCAGGTCACTCAGCCGCGTTCACCTTGCTTTAAGTTGAATCTGCAATTTGGGCACAAAGAATTTGCCCTCGCCATGCAGCAGAGCCAGTTATGTGGTTGGTTTTATCGAGTATTAACGCCTGGGATTATTCAGTTAAACGATAAGATTGAACTGGTTGAGCGCCGTACGGACATTAGTGTCGCCGAGGCTATGGCACTCTATTTTTCACCAACGTTTAATGCCAGCGGCTATGATCGTTTAGCTTGCTGCGAGGGATTAGCGCAGAGTTGGGTGAATAGCCTACAACGGCGCTTAGCATCACAGACAGTAGAAGATTGGCAAATGCGCTTATATGGGCCGAGCGGTAAATAAGTATTTATATTCATAATGATAAAACAGGGATGACCTTATGATTGAACCCGTTACAAAAAGTGATAAAGATTTTGGCTTACTGGTATACGCCTCCAGCTTTGTTGGATACTTAGTGCCGCTGGGCTCGATTCTTGGTCCTTTGATTATCTGGCTGATGAAGCGCGAAGAGTCCGCATTTGTCGATCAATGTGGCCGTAGTTGTTTGAACTTTAAATTGAGCCTGCTGATTTATGTAATCATCAGTGGCGTACTCGCTTTGGTCGGGATAGGTTTCATCTTTTTAGCCATACTCGGCATATTCGATTTGGTGTGCACTGTGCTGGCGATTATTAAAGCCAGTGAGGGTAAGGTATATAAATATCCATTAACGATTAAATTTATTGCTATGGATTAATCGCCTCTTTGAATTAAAGAAAAACGCCTTAGATGTTTCCATCTAAGGCGTTTTTTATGGTGTAAGTTTAAGGTTTTACACCTTAAACTTGGCCACTAAGGTATCTAAGCGGTGTGACAGTTGATTCAAGGCTAAACTCGCCTGTGCTGCCGCTTGTGCAGTATTGGCTGTACGCTGAGTAATATCGTTGATTTCTGTGACGTTACGGTTGATGTCCTCCACAACTGTGGATTGCTCTTCCGTTGCCGCAGCAACTTGGATGTTCATGTCGCTGATAAGACCAATGCGATCGCTAATACCAATCAACGATTTGCTGGCTTCATCGACGGCCACAACACCTTCATGGGAGCGAGTACGACTCTGGGCCATCGCATTCACTGCGCGGCTGGCTTCCGATTGCAACTTGTCGATCATGCCTTGCACTTCATTGGTCGATGCTGCGGTACGTGATGCTAAGTTACGTACTTCATCGGCGACGACAGCAAAACCGCGTCCAGCTTCACCGGCACGTGCCGCTTCAATTGCCGCGTTGAGGGCTAACAAGTTTGTCTGTTCAGAGATAGCGCGGATCACATCTAAAATCCCACCAATGGATTTAGTGTGGGTCGCGAGGGACTCAATCACTTCACCCACTTGGCCAACGTCTTTTGACAATTGGTTAATGGTATCGCGGGCACGGGTTACCACAACTTGGCCACTGCTGGCTTCAGTGTCAGCATCTCTTGCAGCAACCGCTGCTTGGGCAGCATTACTGGCAATTTCGTTAACCGTCGCGCCCATTTCATTAATGGCTGTTACCACCATCATAGTGCGATCTTTCTGTTCGTGGCTGTCTTCTAAGGTTTGCTGTGCCTGATTCGACACATCCTTAGCGGAGAAACCGAGCTGTTCGCTGGTTTGGGCCACTTCGATGACCGAATCTTGGATCTTGCTGATAAAGCTGTTAAATCCCTTAGCGAGTTGCGCAATCTCATCTTCACCATTGACAGGTAAGCGTTGGCGTAAGTCACCTTCACCTTCGCCTATGTCGCGGAACATAGCGGCAACTTGGGCGATTGGACGACTCACAGAACCTGCAACAACGATAGCGAGGACGATAAAGCCCGCTGCAATCAACAGTGTCCAGATTAAGATCTGATAAGCCGCTTCGGTTAATAGCGCAAACACTTCGGCTTCTGGCACTTGTGCCACTAAGTACCAATCCATAGACGCGATATAACTACTGGCAACCAGCATGTTTTCGCCATTGATCTTGGTATTGATCAGATTGAAATCACCGCGGTTTAGTAAGGCGCTTGAGTTCGCATCTTTGTATAAGTTGCTTAGGTTGCTCTTACCAATTTGGCTCGTATCTGGGTGGAGTTTCACTTCACCCTTAGCATCCACTAAGTAAACAAATCCTGTTTCTTCAATCTTAAATGAACTCAGTAAACGCACCATATCATCGAGTGATTTAGCGAGCCCGACTAAGCCGCGACCATTGGGTTGCTGGTAGTTGATAAAGAGTTTGACTTCGCCGTTGGCCTCAGTGAATACGTTCAACATACGTTCTTGGCCACTGTCGCGGTAACCAAAAAACCAGCCATCCTGCGCAGGGGTGAGCACGCGCAAAAATCCATCCTGAGTGTAATAGGCGGCAGTTTGTCTGTCGGCGTAGGAGGCTTGCGCTAGTTTATATTGACGCGTGATGTCTTTCAGTTGGGCAACCACTTGGGTTTCTTGGGCCTGTGGTCTGCCATCTTCGAGCCATTGGAGTAACATGCGGCTGCTGGCCAATTGCTCTGCGGCATTCATTAAAGTGGAGATGTCGAGATCGATCTTATTGCGGATCTGCATCATCAAACTCGGCAGTTCCGAACCTAACATCCGTTGTTGTACGACATTTTTAGCGCTACGTTGGCTTAATACGCCGACGAGTATGGTCGACAGCAGTACTGCAAATGTCACTGTTAGCAGAATTTTCTGCTTAATGGTGAGGTTATTAAATATCATAAATATCAATATGCCTGTGTTGGACTGTTTTGCGTTATCGGTCAACGCACTCTTGTACGGTAAAAGATTATCGGACAGGAATGTGAAAAGTTAACCTTAGTCTAGGCCGAATGCCGAATAAAACAGCGTATAAAACATTTATTTGGCCTAACCCGTTGGTCTTGCAGTAGATCTAATTATGTAGAGTATAGATGGAAATGGGATGGTGATTGAAAACGAACTCTTTTATGTGTGGCAATTGTGGCCAATGTCGTTGATAAGGGCAAGCAAAAAAAGTGAGATGTTTGTTTCAAAGGTGAAAAAAAGGCGCTCCATTGAGCGCCGCTATTAACATTTATTGGTGACAAGTTACATATTGGGGTAGTTAGGACCACCACCGCCTTCTGGCGTAACCCAAGTGATATTTTGGCTAGGATCTTTAATGTCGCAGGTTTTGCAGTGAATGCAGTTTTGCGCATTGATCACAAATTTGGGCTGACCTGCCTCTTCGACGATTTCATACACACCGGCAGGGCAATAACGTTGTGCTGGCTCATTAAACTGAGTCAGGTTAATACCCAGTGGAATGCTGCTGTCTTTAAGACGTAAATGGCAGGGCTGATCTTCTTCATGATAAGTGCTCGACAGATACACAGAGGACAGTTTGTCGAAGCTGAGCTTGCCATCGGGTTTTGGGTAATCAATCTTGCTGTAAGCGCTCACGGAGGCCATTTGCGCATAGTCTGGGTGTTCATCACGCAGTGTGATAGGGAACTTTCCGCCAAACCAGTTTTGATCTATGTAATTGAAGGCGCCACCTAAATAGGTGCCAAACTTATGCATCGCAGGGCCAAAGTTGCGCGATTTATGCAGTTCTTCATGCAGCCAGCTTTCTTCGATATGAGTCTGGTAACAGTCGAGATCTTTACCGCCTTCAACACCCGCCATCATGGCTTTGCCTAAGGTTTCTGCCGCAACGATACCGCTCTTCATCGCAGTGTGAGTGCCTTTGATTTTCGCGAAATTCAAAGTCCCAGCGTTACAGCCGATGATCAGGCCGCCGGGGAAGCTCATCTTAGGAAGCGAGTTCAAGCCGCCTTTAGTAATCGCACGGGCGCCGTAACTGAGGCGTTCGCCGCCGGTTAAATACTTTGCAATCACAGGATGAGTTTTATAGCGCTGGAATTCGTCAAATGGACTCAGATGCGGATTCTTGTAGTTCAAATCGATAATGAGGCCGACAGCAATCTGGTTGTCTTCCATATGATAAAGGAAGCCGCCGCCCGATGCGCCCTCAGTTAATGGCCAGCCACCTGTGTGCACCACTTTACCTTGCTCGTGTTGCTCGGCGGGGACTTTCCAAATTTCTTTGAAGCCTAAGCCGTAATGCTGGGGTGTTTTACCATTATCTAAATGGTATTTTTCGATCAGTTGCTTGCCTAAGTGACCGCGGCAACCCTCTGAGAAAACAGTATATTTAGCGTGCAGTTCCATGCCGGGCATAAAGCTGTCTTTAGGCTCACCATTGGCGCCAACCCCCATATCGCCAATCAAAATACCTTTAACGCTGTTATCGGCATTAAATAGCAATTCACTGGCGGCAAAGCCGGGGAATATTTCGACACCGAGTTCTTCGGCGCGATTAGCAAGCCAGCGGGATAGATTACCGACACTGATAATAAAATTGCCGTCGTTGTGCATGGTTTTTGGCACAAAGGCATTGGGCATCACTCGGCCGTCGGTGACGGAGCTGAGTAGGTAGATTTCGTCGTGGGTGACAGCGGTTTTCACTGGAGCGTCTTTTTCACGCCAGTCGCTGAACAGTTCGTCTAGCACTCTTGGCTCGAACACTGCGCCTGACAGAATATGCGCGCCCACTTCTGAGCCTTTTTCGACCACACAGACGGTAATTTCTTTACCTGAATCCTGTGATATTTGCATTAATCGACACGCGGTGGCCAAGCCTGCTGGACCTGCGCCGACGATAACAACATCGAATTCCATTGATTCGCGTTCCATCAGTTCACCTCTTCCTTCACGTTTCCCCGATTTTTATCGAGTGTTGTAGTTTGTAAACGGGCGTTTTATTGCTTGTACCACCTTACCTGAAAATAAGATAAGGTCACAGTGGATTAAGCGGCTGTTTAGTCTAATTCAGTACAAATCTTTAGGTGAGGACTGTCACAGATTATTCACGCTAGCGTGATCTAGGTTAATAAATACCTGTTTAGGGGTATAGCTAGTGAGTACTTTCGGCCTATAATCACCGGTGACGGTTCTCCGAGCTTGCCTACCTAAGTCGAAAGATATGGAGGTGTAGCCGTGGTAATAATGCCACCGGGGTGGGATAAGAAATGCTCTCACCTCCCACACTTGGAAAGGTGATCATGTCTCAATTACAAGACAGCTTTGGTCGAAAATTTCACTATTTGCGGATGTCAGTCACTGACGTTTGTAACTTCAAATGCAGTTATTGCCTCCCCGACGGTTATCATCCTGACGGCAAGCCAAAATTCTTATCTCTCAATGAGATAGAAAACTTAGTCTCTGCATTTAGCCAAGTCGGCACCCAAAAAATCCGCATAACAGGCGGCGAACCCACCCTGCGTAAAGACTTTACCGACATCATCCGTGTCGTCGCCGATAACCCGCGCATTCACACCATAGCGACAACCACTAATGGCTATAGACTCGAAAAGCATGCCAAAGAATGGTTCGATGCGGGCTTGCGTCGTATCAATGTGTCTGTGGATAGCTTAGATCCTAAAATGTTTTACCAAATCACTGGCGAGAATAAATTCGACGAAGTGATGCGGGGGATCGATGCTGCCTTGTCGGCGGGTTTTGAGCGCGTAAAAATCAATGCCGTCCTGCTTAAAGGCCTAAACGATAAAGATTTACCGCGCTTTTTGCATTGGATTAAAAATACCCCAATCGATTTACGTTTTATCGAGTTGATGGAAACGGGTTTAGGCCGTGAGTATTTTGAAGCACATCATCTAGCGGGCGCCGACATTAAAGCGCAGTTACTGGCGGATGGTTGGCAATTAGATACGCCGAGCGCCGATGATGGTCCAGCGCAAAACTTTAGCCGCAGCGATTATCAAGGCCGTATTGGTTTGATCATGCCCTATGCGACTAACTTCTGTGCCAGCTGTAATCGTTTGCGCGTATCGGCTAAGGGTAAGTTGCACTTATGCCTCTTCACTGAATCCGGTGTCGATTTGCGTGATCTGCTGCAGCATTCTAGCCAACAAGCGGAATTAATTGAGCGTTTGCACGGTCAATTAGCCCAGAAGAAAGCAACCCATTACTTGCATCAAGGCATTACAGGTGTCACTCAGCATCTCGCCTCTATTGGTGGCTAACCCGTATTTAGGTTCTTCATCAGCGCCGATTTAGCGCGAGTATAAGCCCAATTTCCCTTGCACTTTGTTTTGTCCTCAAACGAAAGGATCGCTCCAATGAGCAATGTATTTACCCATATTAATGCCGATGGCAACGCCCATATGGTCGATGTCACCGAAAAAGCCGTTACCGAGCGCGAAGCCCGTGCCGAAGCGTTTATCGAGATGGCGAGCACGACACTTGAGATGATCATGAGCGGCAGCCATCACAAGGGTGATGTGTTTGCTACTGCACGTATTGCGGGCATTCAAGCCGCGAAAAAAACCTCAGATCTTATCCCTTTATGCCATCCACTGATGCTGACTAAAGTTGAAGTCGATTTAGAGGCGCAGCCCGAACATAACCGCGTGCGTATCACTAGCCTGTGCAAATTGTCCGGCAAAACAGGTGTTGAGATGGAAGCCTTAACTGCGGCCTCAGTGGCGGCATTAACTATCTACGATATGTGCAAAGCCGTGCAAAAAGATATGGTGATCTCCCAAGTCCGTTTGCTAGAAAAACGCGGCGGCAAGTCGGGACATTTTAAGGTTTAGCCTGACAGAATAGGCTTTAGCCACTCGGCAGATTAGCAAGTGAGCGAAGCTGTCCAAGCTTAAGTCTGACGCGCTATTTGTGAGTCAGTTTAGCGGATCAAAAACGAGAGAAGATTATGATTAACGTGTTGTTTTTTGCTCAAGTTCGAGAATTATTGGGCACTGCTAAATTAAGCCTGGAGGCGAGCGAGCAGACACAAACCGCCGAAGCGTTACGTGCGACGCTGGCGGCTACCGACGATAAATGGGCTAAAGTATTAACCTCAGAAAAATTGCTGGTGGCGGTAAATCAGACCATTAGTCAATGGGATACGCCTGTAAACGATGGTGATGAAGTCGCCTTTTTCCCACCCGTTACCGGAGGTTAATATGCGTTTATTACCCGCAGTTCGAGTGCAAGAAGTCGATTTTAGTGTGACCGACGAATATCGGCAGTTGGCTCAAGATGATAGCGATGGTGCCGTAGTCACTTTCGTCGGTAAAGTGCGTGATTTTAATGATGGCGCCGCCGTGACTGACTTAACCTTAGAGCACTATCCGGGCATGACCGAAGCCGTGCTAGAACAAATCGTTGTCGAGGCACGCAGTCGCTGGCCACTGAACAAGGTCACTGTGATTCACCGCGTGGGCACTATGGCCTTAGGTGAGCAAATTGTGTTTATCGGGGTAACCAGCGCCCATCGCAAAGCTGCTTTTGCTGCCTGTGAATTTTTAATCGACTTTTTAAAAACCAAAGCGCCATTCTGGAAATTAGAAGCGGGCGAGCAAGGTAAAAGCTGGGTTGAGGCGAAAGATGCCGATGAACAAGCTGCCAAACTGTGGCAACACAAAGATTAGTTGCAGCAAAAATACGTGCAGTGGCAAGGCAGCTTGCTAGCTCAAAATAAACGCGAAAACGGCACTGAGGTGACCCAATGCAGAGTTTGACCCGTTTCTTCCACTCCCTTGGTTTTGTATTACTGTTTTGCTTAGCAGTTGTACCATCGACCAGTCGCGCAGTGGATAATGCGCCGATTCCTGCCATCGCCGCGGCGGCTAATATCAAGTTTGCCTTGGATGACATTGTTAAAAACTTCACCGCAGAAACGGGTCTCAAAGTACGGGTCTCTTATGGTTCATCTGGAAATTTTGTCGCGCAAATTCAACACGGTGCGCCGTTTGAAATGCTGCTGAGTGCCGATGAACGTTATATTGCCGAGCTGAACAAAGTCGGTTTTACCCAAGGCGAGGGCGTGCAGTATGCTGTTGGCCGTTTAGCCTTAGTCGCCCCTAAAAATTCGCCGCTCGCACTAGATATCGAACTCAATGGCCTAAAAGCATTATTGGCAGCGGGCCAGCTAGAGCGCTTTGCGATCGCCAATCCTGACCATGCGCCCTACGGCGAACGTGCCCGTGAGTTATTGAAAAAAATCGGGTTATGGGATGAGCTGCAAACTAAGTTGATCTTAGGCGAAAACGCCTCCCAAGCGGCACAGTTTGCGATCAGCGGCTCGACTCAAGGCGGAATTATTCCTTTATCACTGGCGATTGCGCCGCAGTTTCAGGCCCTCGGTCATTATTTAGCTCTGCCCTCAGATCTCCACGGTCCGCTGAATCAACGTATGGCGTTAATGCCTAAGGCGAGCTCAACCGCCGAGCGTTTCTACCAATACCTACAATCAGACGCCGCCCGCGCCGTATTCACTCAATACGGTTTTGGTTTGCCGGTAAGTTAAGGATTCTAATGGATTGGC
Organism: Shewanella baltica; assembly: GCF_900456975.1. NCBI lineage: Bacteria > Pseudomonadati > Pseudomonadota > Gammaproteobacteria > Alteromonadales > Shewanellaceae > Shewanella > Shewanella baltica. The sequence continues at coordinate 4,466,556 of NZ_UGYM01000002.1, read as the reverse complement.
AGGCGCTGTGGTTATCGGTCAAACTCAGCAGCATCACAGTCTTGGTGCTGATCCCCCTTGCGATACTCGCGGGGCGAGCCTTGGCCTACCGCCAATTTGTCGGTAAATCTTGGGTCGAGGCATTGATAATGGTGCCCTTAGTGTTACCGCCGACCGTGATTGGCTATTACTTGCTGGTGGGGCTAGGTAGTCAGAGTTGGCTCGGACAATGGATAGAGCAACTAACTGGCCAGCAGCTCGTGTTTCATTTTTCAGGCCTGGTTATCGCTTCTGTGTTCGTCAATATCCCCTTCGCGGTGCAGCCAATCCAGCGGGCCTTTGAAGCTGTACCGAATGATGTCCGCGATGCCGCAGCTTGTTGTGGCATGAGCCGACTTAAAATATTGCTTAAGATTGAATTGCCTATGGTGTGGCCGGGTGTGCTGACCGCGCTGGTGTTGTGTTTCTCCCATGTGCTCGGCGAGTTTGGCGTCGTGTTGATGATGGGCGGCAATATCGCTGGCGAGACTAAGACAATTTCGATTTCTATCTACGACAGTGTGCAAGCCTTCGATTTTAATGCCGCAGGCACTATGTCATTAGTGTTATTACTGTTTGCGGTAACGGCTTTGGCGCTCACTACCAGTTTGTCACGGCGTTTAGGAGGTCAGCGTGGCGCAAATCATCGCTGATCTGCAGTGTCAGATCCAAAACCATAAACACATTAAACTCAACGCTGATTTTCGCTGCAAGGCTGGCGAAGTGCTCGCTGTGGTGGGGCCGTCTGGCGGTGGGAAAACGACCTTGCTACGGATGATCGCTGGGTTGAATCATCCCGATACGGGACAAATCCATTTTGGCGATCGGCCTTGGTTTAATGATAAAGCGCGCATCGCCTTGAGCCCACAGCAACGCCATATCGGTTATATGCCGCAGCATTTTGGCTTATTTCCTAATCTCACTGCCTTAGAGAATGTAGTCGCTGGGCTTGATCATATCCCCAAATCTGAGCGTATTGTGCGCGCGAAAGATTGGCTTGAGCGAGTCAACCTACAAGGCCTACCCGATAGATTGCCAGCGCATTTATCTGGCGGTCAGCGCCAGCGCGTTGCCTTAGCGAGAGCGCTTGCCCGCGAACCGTCGGTTTTGTTGCTGGATGAGCCTTTTTCTGCGGTGGACAGGGAAACTCGCGAGCGTTTATACCTTGAGCTTGCGCGCCTCAAAGAACAGTTACTTTGCCCAGTGATTATGGTCACCCACGACTTAAATGAAGCCTTACTGCTGGCTGATTCGATGATTTTGATCAGCCAAGGCAAGATGCTACAGCAAGGTGCACCTTTCGAGGTGTTATCGCGGCCACGAAATGAAGCTGTGGCTAGGCAGATGGGGCTAAGGAATATTTTCGACGGTGAAGTAGTATTTCAAGACAGCACAAAAGACCTCACTTGGCTTAAGTTTGGCGAGCAGTTGATCGCCTGCGACTATGGCAAAGACCGCGCCGTTGGCAGCAAAGTGCGTTGGGTGATCCCCAACCAAGGCATTCGCTTTAACTCGATATCTAACGGACGTTTATGCCGCAGTTTTAATAAGTTAGATGTCACTATCGACGCTATGCTGGTGATGGGGGAATCGGTCCGGCTTATCTGCTATGTCACAGGTACTCAGTTACAACTTAACACCGAAGTATCGCTGCATTTTGCCCAAAAGCTTGCACTCACGAAAGGAATGCAAACCACAGTGGCACTCAAATCCGAACAAATTCATATTTTGGAATAATGTGATATCGCACTCTAATGACGTTTTTTACCCAGCAATCCAATCCAAAATGTTCCTTCCAACAGCATGCCTAAGATGATAAATGCCATGGCGCTTGTGGCGCTGCCATAGGCGTAGGGGCTTAATGCTGCGACGAGTAGCAAGCTCAAGCTTATCCATCGTGTGACTGGTTTCATATTCGCTCCGATTAAAAATGCCATTACTTGACGCTTGGTTATCAGACTGACGTTAGTGGAGTGGGGTCTATTTGCCAATCGTACTTTTTGACGACACAAATGCACTAAAATACCCGCTAAAATTCAATCAGCTTGATTTTAAATGGCTAAATTATGGGTTTTTACTGGAAATGTCATGCTTCAAAATCCCCAGATGATCAAAGCTTAATCTTGTTTCCATCGGTGTTTCAGCTGGTATTAGGTAGACTTAACACATTAGCCACAAAATGATTGAGTGTTTGGCTTAAAAGCGAATAACTTAGGTGATGTTGAAAGGGCATTTTCGTTCCATTTATGACCAAACCTGAGTTAAGGCTAACGCAGTGTAATGCTATATCCAGTGGTAGATTATGGGAGATTGGTTTGGAATCGCGCACAGGGACAATAGGTCCCATCGACTTCTAACTGATTGTCTCATAAGATACAAACTTAGCTGATTTATATGGAGGAGCCATGAGACTATGGTTGCTAGGATTCATGTTGGTATCTGGCGTCGCAACTGCGGCTCAGAGCATGTATTCGATGTTTGCGGGTGGAGACTATGTACCGCCGCTGAGCGTTATGCAGCAGATCGAAAAAGGGTTCTCCGGCGTGATTGCCGAATTTAATATGGAAGAGCAAGAGGGTGAATTAGTCTACCAATTTGAGTTGATTAATCCCTTGGCCAATTCTATAACGCGGTTTGAATATCGTGCCCGCGATGGTAAGTTGCTGAAACAAAAGGCGAGTAAAGTGAGCGCGGATGATCTCGGTGAGGTTGAGGCGACACGTTTGATCGCGGCAAAAGATCAAACATTTTCAGGCTTAATCGCTAAGGCCACTAAAGATCACAAAGCCTTCTTAACCGAGGCAAAGTTAGATCACGACTTAGGTATCAGTTATTTAGAGCTTAAGCTGCTAGACGATACGGGTAAGTTTAAATTGGCTTTTGATGTCGAAAATTTACGCCCGTTACCTTTACTCAAGTGGGATTGAAACATCTAAGTCAATCGAGTGCTCAAACGAGTATTTAGGATTGAGGAGCGCAACATACAGATGAAAATACTTTTAGTTGAAGATGATGCGACGACGATTGATTACATCGTCAAAGGATTTCTTGAGCAGGGCCACAATATCGAAACGGCGAGCGATGGCCACCAAGGTTTGTCACTCGCCACGAGTAGTCAGTACGATCTCGTGATCCTCGACCGCATGTTACCACAGCTCGATGGCTTGAAATTATTGGCCGCCTTAAGGGCAACGGGCAATCAAACCCCAGTGCTGATTTTATCTGCCTTAGCGCACGTTGATGAGCGAGTGAAAGGCCTGCGCGCGGGCGGCGACGACTATATGACTAAGCCGTTTGCCTTCTCTGAGTTATTAGTGCGCGCCGAAAAACTCATGCACCGTGGCCAATCTGTGCCAGTCACCACAGATCTCGTTGTCGGTGGTTTGAAGATGGAGTTACTGACCCGTAATGTGACCTTAGACGGGCAAGAGTTGATGCTGCAGCCGAAAGAGTTCCAGTTACTTAAGTATCTGATGGAACATGCGAATCAAGTGATTAGCCGCACCTTATTGTTCGAAGCAGTGTGGGATTATCACTTCGACCCGCGCACGAACGTCATCGATGTGCATATCGCAAAATTACGCCGTAAATTTGAAGAGTTAGGCCATGGCGAGCTTATCGAAACCGTGAGAGGAGCGGGTTATCGCTTACGACAAAGGCATTAAGCCTTACCAAAGCAGCGCCTGGCGCATCACAATCGTCTTTTCGACCTTAGTGACAGTGATCATTGGGGCGCTGCTATTTGCCCTCTATCGACAGTTGATCATCGAGCAACAGTATCAAGTGACTCAATATTTAGAGTCAGAGACCCAACGTTATCAGCAACTTGCCCTAACGGTTGACCGCCGTAGTTTTGCCGCTCAAATCCGCGCCGCCGATCCACAAACCGCTCTGATCGCTTGGCGTAATAGCTACGATATGGTCGGTGCCTTGAGCTTTATGCCCGAAGGCATGCCCATGCTGCCGCAAACGCGGGATTTCCCCATCTTAACCGGTGGCCCAGATAAGCTGCATATTCTTACCGGCGGGTTGGTAATGACCCGCTACGGCCCAGTGTTGATTGCGACCCGTACCGATAACTTAGCGACGTTAATCGATAAGTTTATCAGCGCCGCGGCGACAGCCGTGATGCTTACAATAGTGTTGACCTTAGCGCTCGGCTATCTGTTTTCTAAGGCGATTTTACGTCGATTAGTACAATACAACCGCTTGAGTGAACAGATTGAACGCGGCCACTATGATACCCGCTTGCCCTTGAGTTGGCGTCAGGATGAGTTTGATATGTTGGCGCTGCAGTTTAATAATGTGCTGGATATCCTCGAAAATAACCTGATGGCAGTGCGCGGCGCGACCGATAATATCGCCCATGATTTACGTACTCCACTGTCACATATCCGCATTGGTCTTGAAGAGCTGGCGAGTAAGCCGAGTGATGAGATTAGCGAAGGTTGCGCGATTTTGACCGAAGAGCTCGATCATTGTTTAGCGACATTTGATGCCATGTTGTCACTCACGCGTATCGAAGAAGGTCAGCAGACGCTCGATTTGCAGGAGTTAAGCCTAGCGCAACTGTGTACCGATTTGTTGGACATGGCCGATGCCGTGGCAGAATCCAATGAGCAAACCTTGAGTTTGTCGCTGTTGGCTGACCATAAGGTATTTGGTGATAAATACTTATTATTCCAAGCTTTATATAATCTCGTCGATAACGCGATGAAGTATTCTGGCCAAGGTGCGCGGATTGAAATTATTCAGTCAGGCCCACAAATTCAGATCCGCGATAATGGCCCCGGTATTCCCGACGACAGTAAAGAAAGAGTGTTCGAACGCTTAGTGCGCCTCGACCCTAGTCGGCATTTACAGGGTACAGGTTTAGGATTATCTATGGTCAAAGCGATTCTCTCACGGCACAATGCCAAAATTAATCTCACGGATAATCATCCCGGCTTAGTGGTCACTATTAAGTTTTAAGTCGATGATCCGCATTAAAGCGTCGAGAACTCCATGTATCGAATCATAGCCGATGAGGCTGACTTCCTTGTTATCTCCAAATCAGCCAAAGTGCATTTCCACAGTCAGGACGGAACAGCGGGCGTGGTGGCGCAGGCTGAGCAAGATTTAGGGATTAAGCTTTTTGCCGTGCATAGATTAGACACACCCACGTCCGGTCTGTTGATTTTGGCCAAAAGCGCCGTCGCCGCTAAGCAATTTACTGAGCTATTTACCGCCCATAAAGTGCAGAAATATTACCTCGCCCTCGCGAAAGGCAAGCCGAAGAAGAAGCAAGGCTGGGTGATTGGTGACATGGCAAAGTCGCGGCGTAGCATGTTTAAACTGCTGCGCACTAAAGAGAATCCGGCGATTACGCAGTTTTTTTCATTGAGTGTCAGTGAGGGATTGCGTTTATATTTACTGAAACCCCATTCGGGTAAAACCCATCAATTAAGAGTCGCCTTGGCAAGTTTAGGTGTGCCGATTTTAGGCGATGATTTATACGGTGGCATGGCGGCGGATCGTTGTTATCTGCACGCCTACTGTCTGCATTTTCGCTATGGCGATGAAGCGACTGGCTGGCGTGATTATGCGTATAGGGATGTGCCGACTCAAGGTGAACATTTTGCCGCTGAAGGTGTGACTGAAGCGCTGATTGAGTGGTCTGAACCCGATACTTTGGCTTGGCCGGCGAAAGTGGATTAATACTAGTCGCGTTATTCTTGCGTGAGGCTAGCAAGATTTTGCAAAAGCCTAGCAAGCTTGGCAAATACGGTCTCGGCCTTCGGATTTGGCGCGGTACATGGCTTGGTCCGCTTGAATGAGTAGCTTGTCTGGCTGGCATCCTTGATAGATAGTGGCGTAACCTAAACTGGCATGGATTTTTATCGTAACACCTTGCCAGATAAATGAATTGTCCTTAAGTACTTGATGCAATTTCTCGGCAACGGCTCTGGCAGCGGGTGCATCGGTCGTGGGCAAAATCACCAGAAACTCCTCACCACCGTGACGACATAGGGCATCATTTTCACGTAATACCGATCCAAACAGTCTCGCCGCCGTCAGCAGGGCGAGATCACCCGCATCGTGGCCGTATTGATCGTTAATCTCTTTAAAATGGTCAAGATCCAATAAAATCATACTGTAAGGCACATTATCCCTTAGCCAGCGTTGATGGATATTGTTGAGAAACTTATGCATAGCCCGGCGATTCCACAGGCCTGTGAGTTGATCCCGTTCCGCTAACATACGGATTTTGCTGACGAGTCGCGTCATGGCATTACCTATCATCACGATATTGATCAATAGGGTTAGAAATACATAAAACCACAGCACAGGTATCGCTTCGTGCGTGTGCATGGCGATAAACATCGGACTTTCTTCTGGGGAAAGCAGGGCGATAAAGATGCGAATGGTAAAAATACCCACCATAGCGACTAAAGGCATGACCATAGCGATGGCGACTCGATTCCCCGTATCGCGTTTAATGGCCTGATAGTTATCCCGCGTTAGCATGGTAAAAATCAGCGCGGCGCAGGCGGAGAAAACAACGGCTAAGGTGCGTTCGGAGCTGAAGTTGGGGGGAACCGAGAGCATCACACTGGCCGTGATTGCCAAGAGAATAAGATCGGATTTAACGCTGGGACTCAGCCTGAAAAGTGCCTTAGTACCCCAGCGTAATAGGATGAATCCAAACAAAATAGCCATATCGGAGCAGAACCAAAAAAGGTAACTGGAGGCTTCGGAGCGTTGGCTGTTGAGTATGATGCCAAGGAGGACGAACAAGTTCGCCAGAGAAAAACGCATACTGGCTTGAGTCGCAATCGCTAAAGGTTTGGCAATGAGTCCCCATGCCACGGCTGCGGTGCTGGCCAGTAGGCAAATAAATTTGATGAGTAATAGGGCTTGGGGATCAAATATCATTCTTTTAGTTCATATTTTTCTTTAACTATAGATGCTTTTAGGCATTTTCGGTTGAAGTTTATAGGATATCTTAACCTGTATTTAACGGCATGAGGCGGGCTACATCTTCCTTTGAATTTATAGCGATATTAGTGCTTTGGTTTAGAGAATCACTTGGAGTATTTATCATTCTGTAAGCTAAAAAGTTTGCAAATTCTGAGTCTTCCTGCGAAGTTAGACCCTGTTGATTCGCCTACAATCTCCGTTTTAAGGATGCCCTGTTATGGATACAAATAAATTACTCTTAGTCATTATTGCGATTCTATTGCCACCTGTTGCTGTATTTTTGAAGGCAGGAGCGGGTAAAGATCTGCTAATAAACATAGTCTTGTGTTTACTGTTCTGGTTCCCCGGTTTATTACATGCTCTCTGGGTCGTGACCAAGGCATAATTGTCTTTCTTCAGCACAATAAAAAAGCGCAATGTAATTGCGCTTTTTTATGTTTCAATGGGCTTTCACTTAGAAAGGCAAGGTGTAGCCTATTGTCGCAGTACGTCCCATGCCTTTGAAATAACGATCATTTGTACCCATGGTTTGTGAGTAATAATTGAAATAATCCTTATTAAACAGGTTTTGCAGACCTAAGCTCAGGGTGCCAGTGTAAAGCGGCATAGAGAAGGAAGCATCGACTGTGGTATAGCCATCAAATTCTGCATACTTGTTACCCACCGCATTTTTAAAGTCGCGGTCCATGTAGTAATTGGCTTGAACGCGGGTCGACATGTCATTATCGAAGTTATGGGTCCAGAACAGGTTGATACGGTTGGGTGAAATATTTGCACCATCGAGATCGGTATCGACTTGGTTATCACCATTTGAATCGTATTCGCCCTGCTGGAAGGCGATATTCATGCCGAGATCATCATTGCTGGTGAGGTAGGCGGTGACATTGGCTTCGATCCCATCGATCACACTTTTTTCCCGCTTCACGTCGTAGAAACCATCACTATTTAAGGCTAAACGTGAACCAAAATCAGTGGCCGAACGATAGTAAGCTAGCTTGGCGCTTAAGTATTTACCTTGGTAATCGGCGCCGACTTCGACGTTATCTGTGACGAGCGGCGTGAGTGCCAATGAGTCATCTATGCTGGGATTGTCGCCGGGGAAGCTTTTACCATCACGCAGAATTCGGCCGATATCCGGCATGCCAAAACCTTGGTTATAGCTGGTATAAACGCGAATGTCTGGGGTGATTTTGTAGGAGATACCGACGTTGAATAAGGTTTCATCGAAGGTGGCTGAGCCACCTGCAATTTGCTTATTACCCGCACCCCATAGGGTTTTGTAGTCGTCGACACTTAACTCGGCATGTTCGTAACGAACACCGGTCGATAAGGTTAGATTTTCAATTAAATCATAATCTAACTGCAAGTATGGCGCGACGTTGTCATAGGTGCTTTCCGGAACCCACGAAAAACCCGTTTTCACTAAATCTTGCTCTGTGGTATCACGGAAAAGGTCGATACCGTAGGCCGCATCAATCCCTGAACCCGCAATATCCTTAGCAATCAATGAGCTTTTTAACCCCCATTTAACAGAAGCATTACGCGATTGCTCGTAGTACAAGCTTTCGCCTTTGCTGCCGACACCGCACTGGATCACTTGGTCGCTACCTTCGAAGGATGGATCGTAGAAACTGTCGAAACAGCCGCCACCATAAACCGCTTTAAAATCTTGATTAAAGAGTTGCAGGTTAAGTTGTTGGCCACCAATGTTGGCGTGGGTGTAAGTCAAACTGGTGGTGGTCACTTGGTTATTGGCCGCTTCCCATGGCTGAGTTTCTTTAACTGCGCCCGTGGGCACGCCATTGGGCTTGTCGCCTGCGACTGGCATCCAATCGCCATTGTTGTCTGCGGTGTAATGGTTAACCATTAGTTCAAGGCGCGACTCGTCGAAGTTGTGGCCAAGCTTAATGAAGAAGTCGGTGCTTTGGCTGTCCATCGACTCGCCTTGAGTCGTGTCCACACCTACGACGTTATGGTTGGCATCATAATAGACGCCATTATTGCGGTAGCTAACCGAACCTATCATGTCGATAAATTCTGACTCGCCAGAAAACGCATAGCTGGCACCAAAGCTTAAACCGTTAGATTTCATCGAATCAGGAACTGTCACATCGAAACTTGCAACCTGTTCGCTGTCGCCCGTCGGTTTTTTAGTGATGTAATTGATGATGCCGCCTTGGGCACCAAGACCGTGCATTGCATTGGCACCGTGAATGATTTCGATACGCTCAATCATGGCTGGATCTATGGTTTGACCCGAGCGACCCCCACTGCGAAGTGGGTTTGATTGCGGTACGCCGTCGATCATGATCAGCGGCGGGCGACCACGCAGGGTTTCGCCTGTGTTACTCATCTTCTGGCGGCTTGGCGAAAAGCTCGGGGCTAAGTTACCGATAATGGTCGACAAATCTTTAGTGGTGCGGAACTGTTCTTCTAACTGGGCGCGGTCGATGATAGTGACGGTATTGGGGATTGAGCTGGGGGATTTATCCATCCGACTCGCGGTGACTGTGATTTTTTCTATGTCTTTATTTTTGTTGTTTGAATTGCTATCGGGGGCATCTTGAGCCACAGCGGATTGGCTTAGCGCTGCAAATACGGCTAAAGCAACAAACGAGGTTTTGAATGTCATATAACTTCCTGCTAAGAGCGAATGAGTTTGCTACACCGGCTCCTTTGGCATAAGTCCATATTCCATTAAACGGCATTACAAATGATAACGATTTTTATTCTGTCGCGATTTTAGGGGAGGAATAACGGCTTGTCTAGTCGTGTCATACAGGAAATTGCACGATTTGGCAGCAGTATTGATAAATTGCGACACAGCACTCGGTATCAAGATTTAACCCCAAGGGTTACCTAGTGCGAGTTCATGTTGTTAAGGCTGTGCCTTATTTAGCGTTTGGTATGGCTTGCGCGATCTGATGGTTTGGTCGCAGGCTTGATGACTTGGCTTGAAAACGCGGTTTGTTAACTCGGCTTGTTAATTTGGTTAGCGTTGGGCGTAGGTTTGATGGCCTGAGGCGATCTGACTTGTGCTTTCTATTGTCTGGCGTGCAGGTGCAAGGCTATAATCGCGCCCCTTTATTCCGTATCCGCATTGGTGCCTTGATGAACCGCAAAAAGAAGATAAACCAAACCTTGAAGAGCAAGGCGAAAAAGGCCAATGCCAAACTGCAATCGAGCAATAAACCTAAATACATTGCGAAGGCGGATAGGGAATCATTAGCTGCAGAGGCCGATAGCGAGTCGTATGCTGCGGCAGTTAACTCTGTGACTCTTGATAGTAAGTCTGCTGAATCATAAGTCTCCGTTCATTTCTTCGTATAATGTGTCGGCCATGCTGGCATTCAGTGAGTTTGCCGACATGGCGAGTTGCTGAACCCTCATTTGTAGTTGATATTGTCGCGAAGCCGCTATGTTACTCATCACCTAAGTCTTAGTGTGTTTCTAAGTAGGTGATGGGGTTTTGATAAAAGGCCTTTTTATATCCTTGGGTTGAAGTATCTATCAGCCAAGGTTTAGGCAATAAGCTCAAAATGGAATAATGCAAATGTGGCGGTTTACCTTGAGCATTACCCGTATCGCCGACAGTGCCCAGCGTTTCACCTTGGTGGGCAATTAATCCCGTGGCTGATTCAATTTGCGCTAAATGGGCAAAATAATGAATTTGCCATTTAGCACCTAGACCAACGACCACATTACCTCCTTTAAAGAAGTCGCCTCGATAGAAGATCAGCATAGGCGTTGGCGCAATCACGGCAGTGTTTTTGGCGGCGAAAATATCTATCCCCTTATGTACGCCCGATGGGCCCCAAGGTTCATACCAAAAGGTTTGGCTGTTCCAATCTTTACTGCTGGCGCCTTTGACTGGGATCACCGGTGACTCAGGGATCAGATAGCCGCCAAGTAGCAGTAACGATAGTGCTAATCCAACATATGTTAACTTCATTTTTTATCCTGCATTAAGCCTTAGTGCTTCTCTCAAGCTCTAATGAAAATCACTGAATTCCTGCCAATTTACGGGGTACTGCAAGCGCTCAGCTGCTGAAAGTGACAGCCAATAGGGGCGCCAAAAATAGTTGCACCAAAAATCGATATTCCCTTGAAGACTGCCGAGTGTATCGGGATCGACATGGGGAAAGCTTTCCCAAGGGTGAGGTAAAGTCGATTTGAACGCAATCAGTTGTTCTAATAGTGCTTTGTCGTTGCTGATTAAACTGACGCAGATCCCCGCAAAATCGGCATATTGGTTGAGCTGCAAGCTGGTTGCTCGGCTCCGATGGGTTATCAGGCCATTAAAGCTGGCGGCATGTTCGGGTAATGCTGTAAAACCTGCATTGCCGATTAACCTATCTAAGGTTTGCTTGCCTTCTAAGGTCAGTAAGCCGTGAACTTGATAGGCATAAATATCGGCCTGCACTATTGGTGTCACTAGCGGATAGGCTTGGTTTGTCGGCAAGTCGATGTTGGGCATTTGCGCTGGATGAAAAATGGCGGCTAAGTCAGCTTGTCGCCCTAGTGGGCTGTTGCCATGAAAGGCGCGATGAAGATACTTCTTAAGCCAAGCGAGCAAAGACATTGGCGTGACCCTTCAGGAGAATGTTAATTGATCATGGCGTTTCTAAAGATTCAAATCACCAATCTACTTCTTGTACCCGCGATTTTACTCATCTGTATACGGCCAGTCTGAAGTATTAATACCGTTAATTCAGTTGGATATTTAAAATGACAAGGTAAGTGATTTTATGCCTGTAACTAAGCTGTCGTCTAGGGTTTAGCGTTAGCAGGAAGAAGCTTAATACATAAGTTGTGAGCTTTTGAGCGCCGACGAGTGGGAATAAATCGAATGGAAAAGAGCTGTGACTCTGCAGCCTGAGTTTCTCGATGTGGCACGTTTGCATTCTGGCCTAAGCTGTTCCATATGAAAAATAATGATGAGCACCAGCAAGCGATTATCGACGCCAATATCAAGATGTTTTTGGCCATGTATCGCGCTTAAACTTATCGTTCCATGCTATTCAACATAAAGGCCGCATCGCGGCCTTTATTATTTATGTAATACAGACTAGAGCAAGGCTGTCGCCAGCAGATAACCGACGGTCGATGCGGTACCCACGCCGATAAAACCTGGAATAATAAAGCTGTGGTTAATAATGAACTTACCTATTTTAGTTGTACCTGAACGGTCAAAGCCGATACAGGCCAGATCGCTTGGATAAGTAGGGAGCACAAAATAACCGTAACTTGCAGGAAGGAAAGCGATCAAGAGTTTTGGATCGACCCCTAAGGCGAGACCCATAGGCGCAATGGCAGTCAGCGCCGCTGCTTGGCTATTAACAAGCTTAGAGATAAGAAACAGCACTAAGGCATAGGTCCAAGGCTGGCTTTGCACCACGTGGGACAGGTTTTCCTTAAGCACATCCATATGGCTGATGAAGAAAGTATCACTCATCCACGCCACCCCAAATACTGAGAAAATCGCCACCATGCCCGCTTTAAAGACGGGGCCATTAGAGATGTTTGTTGGCTTGACTTTGCAGGTCATTAGAATAAATGCCCCCGCAATTAACATCATCATCTGGATGACTAAGTTCATCGATAATAAGGTCGTTTTCCCTTTAACTTCAAAGGCAGGGCGCAGTTCACTAAAGGAACCTAACAGCACCACAGCTGCAATAGCCGCAAAGAAAATCCCCGTTGCCCAGTAAGCTTCCTTAGGAAAACGTTGGTTTAGCAGGGTTTCGCTCTTGTCGTAGATAAAAGCTCTTTGGACAGGATCTTGAATCCGTTCTTGGAACTCTTCGTCTTTATCTAAATCTTTACCGCGACGTAGACTCCAAAGCGCTGCGGCCATCACACCGCAAAGCGATGCAGGTACGGATACCATTAAAATTTCGAGCAGATTGTAGGCGCGGCCTACACCTTGCTGCGATGCGAGAATCGACACCATAGACACAACCGCTACCGACACGGGCGAAGCACAAATTGCCATTTGCGAGGCGACGGATGCCACAGCCATTGGGCGTTCTGGGCGAATATTTTTCTTCAGCGCGATATCGGAAATAATCGGAAACATGGTGTAAACCACATGGCCTGTACCGCAAAGAAAGGTCAGCGTCCAAGTGGTCAGCGGCGCCAGAATGGTGATGTATTGTGGATGGCGGCGCAGTAGGCGCTCGGCAAACTGCATCATCACATCCAAACCGCCTGCGGTTTGTAATACGGCCGCACAGCCGATCACCGCAAGAATCGTTAGCATAACTTGTACTGGCGGTTGTCCCGGCGCTAAACCGAAGACAAATATCAGTAAAAACAAACCTATGCCGCTGATGAGGCCGAGTCCCATACCGCCGTAGCGGGTACCGAGTAGTAGGCAACTAAGCACTACTATAAATTCCATTAAAATCATCCGATTTACCTCTGCGGAATCTACCGCTTAGCGATTTGTTGAGTGATGAGTGTTTTCAGGGACATTCTGCGGAGGAAAAGCGTTTGAAAAATTGCGCTGGCGCATGGTGTAAATAAAAAATGGCATGAGATTTTTCGGAAATTTGACCTAGCGCTAGAAACACGTAGCGATAAGTTGCATTCTGGTTAACGAGTTTTACGGAATGGGCTAAGACTTTGAGCTCGCTCCGTTTACAAGAACGATAACAATACTCAAGGATAAGCCCGTGAAACCAGCCACCTTTAATACCGAAGCCTTCGATGATTGGATCCGCAGTCGCTTTGTCGAACTCAACTCAGAGCTCGAACAGCTTTACTACCAACAAGCGGATCGGGCCAATGTGCTTGATATCGGCGCAGAAGCTAAGTTGGCGCTGGAGAGTGAAGGGCGAGAGTTGATTAAGGCCTTGCTCGATGAGGGCAATACCGACGAAGGGTTCGACAGTGCTTTTGATTTACTCGGCAATGTGGGCCTGTATATGGCGGCCTGTCGACGCCATGAGATTACCGAGCCTTCGCGGGAAACCACATCGCCATTAGCCGAAGCCTCCGCGCTTGCCATGCACATCGGCGCTTCAATAGGCGTCACGCCGCGCTTTGCTACCGCACATTTAACTACGCACAATCGTGCCCACAATGGCATTTATAAGCGCTTTACCGATCTTCCCGCTGAAAAGTTGTTTGTGGATTACAACACTAAAGGCATTTTGGCCTATAAACGCGCCGCCGAAGCGCTATTGAAGATCCAGCCTTTGGGTATTTCCCATCCCATCAGTCACGATTTACTGCGAGTCGCTAAACAGGCATTGCAGGATGTGATTGAGTCGAATACTCAATTATTCAATCGATTAGATACGGATCGTTTCTTTTACTGTGTTCGCCCTTACTACAAACCTTATCGGGTGGGCTCGGTCATTTATCGCGGTGCCAACGCCGGGGATTTTGCGGGGATTAATGTGATCGATTTAACACTAGGTCTTTGTTTCGCCAATGAAGCTTCCTACTCGCAAATGCTGGTGGACAAGTTTTTGTACATGATGCCAGAGGATCAGCAGATATTGCGTGAGTGCATGCGTCGACCGAATTTAATGGATGATTTCCTGCAGGCAAAAGACAGTGCGAACCAAACTTGGTATCAAGAAAATTTGCGACTCTTTATCGAAGTCTGCGAATTACATGGCGAGACTGCGATTCAGCATCATAATGAGTTAGTGACTAAATATATTGCCGAGCCTTCGATAAGTATGGAGCAGCAGCATTTAGCTAAGGTTACCGCCAGTGGTCCGCCACTGCATGTGCTACTCGGTTCATTGGAGCGACTCAGAGATAGGCGCGCCGCCGCTCAGCGCAGCGATATTCGGACGCGTTATTATGAGATTAAAAAATTAAAAGAGAGTTTGAGATAACACTATGTTTGAAGACTTTAAAAAGGACTTTTACCTCGCGGGTCCAGGATATCTATTGAACCATTCAGTCGGTCGACCGTTAAAATCGACCGAACAGGTCTTCAAAGAAGCCTTTTTTGCGCCTTGGCAGGAATCGGGGCGTGAGCCTTGGGGCCAGTGGCTGAGTGTGATTGATGATTTTACCTTTGCTTTATCCAAACTGTTTAACGGCCACCAAAAGGACTTTTGCCCTCAGGTAAATCTTTCCAGTGCACTGACTAAAATCGTGATGTCACTCGACCGATTAAATCGCGAACACGCCGTTGTGTTGATGAGTGAGATTGATTTCCCCAGCATGGGATTTGCCCTTAAAAAAGCGCTGCCAGCAAGCTGCGAAGTGCGTTTTATTCCTAAGGGGCTTGATGTCACTGACCCTAATGTGTGGGACGCGCATATCAGTCGTGATGTAGATCTGGTGTTTGTCAGCCATGCTTACTCGAATACGGGGCAGCAGGCGCCATTAGCCAATATTTTCACCATAGCCCGTGAGCGAGGCTGTTTGAGCTTAGTGGATGTGGCTCAATCGGCAGGGATTATTCCGCTAGATCTCGCGCGCCTACAACCTGATTTTTTAATCGGGTCGAGTGTGAAATGGCTCTGCGGCGGCCCTGGTGCCGCCTATCTTTGGGTTAATCCCGCTATATTGGAGAGTTGCCAGCCAAAGGATGTGGGGTGGTTTAGCCACGAGAATCCGTTCGAGTTCGATATCCATGATTTTCGTTACCAGCATTCCGCAATGCGCTTCTGGGGTGGAACGCCTTCAATCGCCCCCTATGCCATTGCCGCCCACAGCATTCATTACCTTGCTGGTCTAGGCATCCCCTTGCTGCGTAAATGTAATCAGCAGTTAATTGATGCCGTGGCGCAAGAGCTCGAACATGAGTTTGTATCGCCACGGGATGTTGAAAAACGCAGCGGTACGCTGATTTTGCAGTTTGGTGAGCAACAACATCAAATCATGACGGCATTAGCGAACGCGAACATCAGTGTCGACGCCCGCAGCATGGGGATCCGTATTTCGCCGCATATCTACAACAATATGGCCGATATCAAGCTGTTACTGGACGTGATAAAAGCCAATCGGTAGCCAATTGATAAGAGCTCTGTGGATAAATAGCTATGCCCAAACCTGAGTGTTTGGGCATTTTTTTAGAGTCGTTTACGATTTAGCCGCTCGATGATCTGGCAGGCGTTCAAGTCGTGTACCACGTTAATGACTGTCGATGGTGCATCGGTTATTGCCCCTATCACCACTAAAATCGGGATGGTTTCTATTGGCAAGCCTAATGTCGTGACGATAAAAATCTCTCCGAGGAAAGCGCCGCCCGGTACGCCGCCTATGATAAAGGCCGATAAAACCGAAATCAGTATGGTCACCATAAACACATCGACGGTGAAATCTAATCCGAGTAACGAGTAGATAAACACGATTTTTAGGGCTGTGATGATTGAGGCGCCGCCCTTATTTAAATTGACCAATAATGGCAGGCTGATGTCGGCAATTTCGGGTTTGATGCCCATCTTTAGCGCGGTTCTTAAGGTGACGGGTAAGGTGGCAAGCGATGATGTGGTGCCCAGTGCGATCACTGCGGGTTCGAGGGCGAAGCGCCAGAATTGTTTAACCCCTTGAGTGCCACCGCCAAGCCAAGCGTAAAAGGTAGAACCCACTGTTAGATAAATAAAACAGGCGACCATAAACAGACCAACGGCGCGGGCAAAGGTGATAACAAGCTGCGGATCTTGGCTTGCCATCGTTGAGGCGAAATAGGCACCCAGTCCCACGGGAGCAGCCACCATAATGATCGACACTATCTTCATGATGACGGTATTAAAACTGTCGAGTAATACCGAGACTTTTCTGCCATCCTCACCCGATTGACCTATCGCAATCCCCGCAATAACCGACATGATGATCAGGGCTAAGATATTGGATTTTGATAATAAACCTGAAAAGTCATTGGTGGTCAGCAGGCCGACAAAATCCATCGTCCCCGCAGTATCGCTGATAGTTTGATTGAGATCTAAGGTAACACCTTGGGCTGGGTCGAAAAACAAGGCCAGTCCGATAATGCCAACGGCGGGAATAATCGCCATCACAATCGACACCGCCATGATTGACACTAACAGAGCGCCGAGTTTCTTCAAATCCGTCATGCGAGCAATGGAGGAGGTCACGCTAATGGCGACCAGTGGTACGATAATCATAAACAACAGGTTTAGAAAAATTTGCCCTAAAGGTTTGAACTTGAGCGCCAGTTCTGGCAAACCTACACCGAGCAGGCCGCCCAGTAATAACGCGGTGAGCAGCACGATGGAATCTTTATACGGTTTTATCTTTTGCCACATAGGTAAGCGCCTATTTTTATGAATAAGAGCGTCCAAGTGATCAGGATTAATCGTGCTGCATGGACATTCTCAAGCTAGCGAGTCGTGTGCTATAGCGCAAGAACTGATTGGAAATGAATAGCTTTAATCTGCTAATAGGTTCAATGACGGGATTTGGGCGAGTTGAAGGGCTCCGGCTAACGAAGCAATGTACTATCTTCTAAATGATCGCGAGGCTGTTAATAGAACAAGTGCAGCGTATCGATGACTGAGGAAATTTGTGAGGTGGTGGCTCAAGCTCAATCTGTCAAACGTCTGCTAAATTTCTGCAATTTATAGACAACACCTTAAATACCTACGGCATGCGACTTTTAGCACTCCGCTAAATGTGTTTAGTCATAGTGCGAAAAGTGTTGTAGGTTATCTTGTGTTTCATGGCTGGTTTGAAATCGTTAACGTTGGATCGTTATTTAGTGAAATGAGTCGTTAAATGGAGTATTTATTGTTTTAATTTAAACGGTTGAAAGTGAATCGATATATTTAACTAAATTGTATCAATGGTTTGAAAGTGAATGGGATGAAGTTGAACCTTTAGCAGCCACAAAGGATGGTCAAGTAATCCCAAATCCAATTGTTGCCTTGAAAGGGGGAGAGTTGGTTGGTGGTTTAGTCTTTACGCGTTTTTTTGTCTCTAATGACTCAGAGGCAAGCTGTTTGGATTAATGCAGTTTTTGTTAATCCTGAAAATCGTAAACAGGGTATTAGCGCTCAATTGATCAATCATGCTGAAAAAATCGTTAAAGAAATGCTTGAACCAGAATTATTGGTTTTTACTCATATACCGGTATTGTATTCAAATCTAGAATGGAAAGTCATTGCAACGCATGATGATCATTTCGTACTTAACAGTTCATTAGTGCAATCAGCATGAACACAGCAACGGCATCAAGATGATTTACTAAATTTGGCATTCTAGGTTTAGCTTTATCTTGTGTGTAGTACAGTAAATTTCAGCGTTTACTGCATACAGTAAAAGACAATGCCGATAGCTGACCTAAGGTTTTAGCTCCTTACCTTGTAAACGCTCAAGCACGTTTATGTTCAAAAGTGTATTCGTTTTTAACGTCTAAAAACCACTAAAGCTAAGTTGAAGGGAGGCTTAGTGAAGGGGCTGTGTGGCCTAAACTATTCGTGGTATGGGATTCTAAAGTCACGTAACGTTCACATCAGTCTGCTAAATTGACACGCTAGTCGTCCGCTCAGTTCATCGCCCATGTGCATAACTTTGACGGCAACACTAAATAACATTGTTTTATTTTTTAGTGGCTTAGCTAATTTTCTATCGACATGTTCTAGTTGCCAATATTAATGTACAGATAAAAATTAAAAATCAAGGATGGTGTCACAAGGTTTTACGCTTGTGGCTAAGCGTGCATAAGGAGAATGCTCTGCACTCTAATAACAGCGTGTAATTGCGGCGTATCTCACCTGACTGTTTGTCGTAAGCATGTCAGTAAGTGATAGATGAATAGCGACAACCCTTCCAATAGATTGTTTTCATTTTTGCATTGTTATTGAAATACCACTTTTCGAATATTTTTTCGTTATAGGCTACGTATGAAAAAATCATTATTATCTTTGGCTATTATCGTTATTTTGTCAGTGGTGGGTATTCAGCTATTTATCATTCCGCTGTTTGAAAATAAAGTCAGGCATCCGACCGAGAAGTGGGCGCTGGAGTTGTTGACATCAGGTACGGCCAATATGCTTGCAGTGCAATTACAGCGGTTGCCGAAGCAAGACAGGGCTGCCTATTTACAGAATATGCAGGCTAATTTTGGCTATGAACTTGCAGTGCAAGACTATCAGCGGGATGACTTTTCAATTGTGCAGCAGCAATGGATTGATCAGAATAACGTCGTTGGCGAGCCGTTAACGGATTTAGTCTACCGAAGAATCGACGCCGATCAGCTGTTGGTGGTAATCAAACCTAATACCGTACCTAAATATTTAGTCAATGATGCTCAGCGTTGGAGTATGGGCGTATTTTATCTTATTACTCATGCGTTAAATAAGCAGCCAGAAAATAACTGGCACTCGATAATTGCTGTCATCAATGAGGATTTTGCCTACCCAGTGACATTGCAGTCACTTGGCGAGATACACGAAAATGATGAGCAGATGAGTGACTTATATGCAGGACGCATTATTGCGCTGTCTACTGCGGACTCTGATGCGATTGGCTACCCAGCAGACAGGGTGATGCAACGTATTGGCAGCAGCGACAAGGTGATTGTTCTAGGACCATTCAGCACTGAGTTAAAGCCTAAGGTGCAGTACATGTTAAGTATCTTTTATTTGATATTTGGCTTGTCGCTGTTAGTGCCGATTATCGTGTGGCTGATACCTGCGTGGCGCTCTATGTTAAGCCTGAATAAGGTCGCGATATTACTGGGGAAAGGCCATTTTGATACGCGTGCTAAATTTATTCATTTTAGCCATTTAAATCACTTGTCCAACACCATTAATATTATGGCGGAGAAAATTCAGCGATTAATTTCCTCACATAAAAATCTTGTAAATGCCGTCTCTCACGAATTACGCACACCTATCGCTCGGATAGAGTTTAATATTGAAATGCTGAGAAATAATACTCAGGATAATAATCAATTGACGCAACTAGATCGTATAGAGTTTTCATTAAATGAGTTAAATTCATTAGTGTCGGAAATGCTTGAACATGCGCGGTTTGATAGCGAAATACCGACACTGACATTTGAGTCAATTGAGCTCAACCACTGGCTAAGACAAGAGTTACTGCTGTGGCAAGAGGCTAACCCAACGATAGTCATCACTTTGCTTGGGCATGATGAATGCTTGGCAAGATTCGATAGGTTTTACATGAGCCGCGCCATCAGTAATTTAGTCCGAAATGCCATTGCCTATGGGCAAAGCCAGATCCACGTCGGCTACCAAAAAACAGCAAAAGGGTGGATGGTTTTCATTGAAGATGATGGTTATGGTGTGCCTTTGGCCTCCAGAGATAAAGTGTTTGAGCCGTTTTATCGAGACGATGAAAGCCGCAATCTGCAAAAGAGTGGGACAGGATTAGGCCTAGCCATTGTCAAGCAAATCATAGATTGGCATAGCGGTTCGGCGAGCGTTAACGCGTCAGCTTTAGGAGGCGCTCGTTTTGTCCTCAGTTGGCCAGACAAGAAGTTATGACGTATAGCAGGTTAAGGAGTAGGCGATAATGAAAACCAAAATTCTCATTGTAGAGGATGATTTGCCTTTAGCTGAGTCTATTCAGGAGTACCTTAACTATGAAGGTTGCCAAGTAGAGATAATCTCAAACGGCGTGCTAGCAGTATCGAGGATTCTTGAATGGCAGCCCGCACTGGTGATACTCGACATCATGTTACCGCAAAAAGACGGCTTGAGTGTATGCCGAGAAGTAAGGCCGCAATATAACGGCTATATTTTGATGTTTACCGCGCGAGAAGAAGAAATAGATCAAATTGTTGGGCTTGAAATTGGCGCAGATGATTACTTACTTAAACCAGTCAAACCTCGTATGTTGCTGGCTAAAATCAAAGCGTTTTTAAGGCGAGATAGATTGGCCGAATCGATTGCTGAGAACCAGCAGGTAAGCGAATATATTAGTTTTGGCCAATTAGCGATCAATACCCAAAAGCGAAGCGTAACCTTAGCAGATGTAGCGATAAAGCTTACGGATGGAGAGTATGATCTGCTGATCACTTTAGCTAAAAATGCCGGAAATATATTGTCTCGTAACGATATAGTCGAACAAGTAAAAGGCTATTATTACGACGGTATAGAGCGCGGTGTTGATAATCATATTTGTCAGCTTAGAAAAAAACTCGGCGATGACGCGCGTAATCCATTTAAGATAAAAACGATTCGTTCAAAAGGGTATTTATTTGTCTCTAGCGGCTGGTGATATTGATTTTTTTGATATTAGTTACCGAGATGGATGACCGCTATTTATCTGGTTGGCAATAGAGTTTTCTATCTTAAACCAAATTTTCATTGTTTTAAAAATAAAATATATATCTAAAATATCTTATTCCCCGAGTAACATCTGTCATCAGTCATATATGTGTAGTGCAATACTAGTGAGTATTCATCTCTCATCATCCCCACTCTGCTTGAAGACGATATCTGATAGACCATGACAATTCCTGACAATATCCGACAACTGCTGAAGGCAGTTAATAAAAGTGTGTGTTAGCATTTTTCTATAAATTGAGAGAGCCAGTAATGTCATCATTAATTATTTTTTCTAACAAAATAATAAGGTAGAGATCAATGGCGATAAAAATGTTAAACCGCAAATTAATGTTGGGACTTAGAGATATTATGAACAGAAGTAATAAAGGATTTATTATTGCGATAGCAGTCAGTTTTAGCACTATGTTGGCTGGCTGCGGCGAAAGTTCAGATGAGCTAGATGACAAGCTGACGCATACAGCAGACTTGTATTTCATCAATTCACTGCCCTATATGGCAGATTTTTATGTTGATAAACGAAATATAAGCACTGGTTACTCAGGATTGTTTGACAGTAATAATCTAGTTTCGGCGGATGTTAACACCAATGATATCGGCAGTGCCTACACCTATAGCTACAAAGCCATTAACAATATGATTAACTTAGGTGTGAAAGACAGCGTTAACGTTAATAAAGAAGAGCGTACTACGACAACCTTAAAAAATAGCGATGATCTTTGGGTCATCGCATGGGAAGCGTCAGGCGAAAGGCTACTGTCAGTTATAGACAAAAAGTCCAACAACACCGCCGATGTCTTCAATGTTCGTGTGTTTGCGAATGACAGCTACGATGTTTCTGTTGACGGTGTGAAAATATTGACCACAGAAAAAGGTAAAGTGACAGAGTATCTGAGTATAAATCATTGTGTCGATGGTCTTAAAGTTGCGGGTAGGGCGATAGATTTATGTGCTGCGAATATAGGAGGTACTTATTTATTGGTGGTCGATAACAATGGAAAACGTGTGATGGCAGAGGAATAGTTGGCAAGGATGCCATAGCTAATTGTTCACTGCATAGCCTCCTACTGATTGCTTTATTTAAGCATTCGTCAGGAGGCCGTTATGTGTCCCCACTTAATTCACATTCATCTAATGGAACTGAGATGGTTCTCTACCTTATATAGAACAAGTCTCTGTTGCTATTGGGGTCGCTGCGAGTGTAATGGCTAATGAGTGTGTGGGGATGGCTATTCAGTTAATTACATAAAATAATTCAATCGTCATAGATGCCCCGCTAGGCATAAAAAAGCCCCGACAATTCGGGGCTTAATCAATTTGCGAGTAAGGATTACAAGCTGTAGTACATTTCAAACTCAAGTGGGTGAGTTGTACGTGCTACACGCTCAGCTTCTGCTGTTTTCAGTACGATATAAGATTGGATGAAATCTTCACTGAACACGCCGCCTTTTGTCAGGAACTCATGGTCAGCTTGCAGATTTTCAAGGGCGTTTTCTAATGACGTTGCCACTTGTGGGATTTCAGCCGCTTCTTCTGGAGGCAGATCGTACAGATCTTTGTCCATCGCTTCACCTGGGTGGATCTTGTTTTGGATACCGTCAAGACCGGCCATCAGCAGCGCTGCGAAACCTAAGTATGGGTTGGCATGTGGATCTGGGAAACGCGCTTCGATACGACGGCCTTTAGGGCTTGGTACCACTGGAATACGGATTGATGCAGAGCGGTTACGGGCAGAGTAGGCCAACATAACAGGTGCTTCAAAGTGTGGCACTAAACGCTTGTAAGAGTTAGTGCTTGGGTTAGTGAAAGCGTTCAGCGCGCGAGCGTGCTTGATGATACCACCTATGTAGTACAGCGCCGTTTCACTTAAACCCGCGTATTTGTCGCCAGCGAACAAGTTAACACCGTCTTTCGCCAGAGATTGGTGAACGTGCATGCCGCTACCGTTGTCGCCAACGATGGGTTTAGGCATGAAAGTCGCCGTCTTACCGTAAGCGTGTGCCATGTTGTGCACTACGTACTTCAGAATTTGGATTTCATCCGCTTTCTTAGTTAACGTGTTGAAGCGAGTTGCGATTTCGTTTTGACCCGCAGTCGCCACTTCGTGGTGATGCGCTTCAACCACTTGACCCATTTCTTCAAGCACTAAACACATAGCGCTACGTAGGTCTTGTGATGAGTCAACCGGTGCAACTGGGAAGTAACCGCCTTTAGTGAATGGACGGTGACCTGTGTTGCCGCCTTCGTAGCTAGTGCCTGAGTTCCAAGCCGCTTCTTTAGCGTCGATCTTAACGAAACAACCTGACATGTCAGTACCGAAACGGACATCATCAAATAGGAAGAATTCTGGTTCTGGGCCAATCAAAACAGTATCAGCGATACCAGTAGAGATTAGGTAAGCTTCTGCTTTTTTAGCAATTGAACGTGGGTCACGGTCATAACCCGTCATAGTACCTGGTTCAAGAATGTCACAACGGATCAGCGCTGTGGTTTCTTCGGTGAAAGGATCCAGTACGAATGTCGTTGGATCTGGCATCAGTACCATGTCTGATTCGTTAATGCCCTTCCAACCTGCGATAGAAGAACCGTCAAACATTTTGCCGTCTTCGAAGAAATCAGCATCTACCTGATGAGAAGGAATAGATACGTGCTGCTCTTTACCTTTAGTGTCGGTAAAACGTAAATCAACGAACTTAACTTCTAATTCTTCAAGTTGCTTTAAAACTGATTCAACTGACATTCTCAAGCCTCCGGTAGGGTAAAGGGATGCCCCTTCTATAATCTTTTAACTCAAGTTATTTATCTTGAGCCAAACTTACGAGCGATAAAGCGATATCCATGCCAATAATTTAACTAGCTGATTAACAAGGTTTAAAATCTTTTCTGCACTTAATTGGATTCGTGTTTGCACCACTATGGTGCCTTCAGCTGTGGCATTTTGGTGCATCAATCCATTTTGGTGCATCAATCCATTTTGGTGCACCAATCCATTTTGGTGCGCACTGAATTGATTCATGCAAACCTAGGCTTGGATCCAAAGTAATAACATGCACTGCTTATGTGGCAGTGAGATGGCAGTGACGCCTTGGCCCACATTAGTCGCATAAGGACAGCAGCACTGAATCTAGCACATCTTTTCAGCACAGAACTGGACTATTTCTCTGGGCTATTTCGCCGCCGCATAATTGTCATAAAACCACGCTAGTCTGTCCAACTATGCCACGCATTCTCAATCCAATAGTGGTTTATTATCATATTATTAGGAAAGAGTTCGTTCTCATGTGCGAAATGTCTTTGTTGTTCACAGACCAAGTGAATAAGTAATGCGTAATAAAGGTATAGCGTGACAATGAAGTGAGTCTTAAAGACATTCAGTTTTCGCGGTCATAAACGCCAATATGAATGCTCAGTTAAATGTACGCTAGAATTTATTGCTGTTTCTCGGCGAGATGATTTCATCGCGGTGACATCAATTTTAATTGATGTTTAAATCAGCAGAAATTGTTTGCGTCTAGAGTATGAAAAATAGCAAATTCAGCTGCTTAACTCGGATTTTCCCTACTAATATGGCAATTGAACAGTGCTTTAACTGTGGCGGTAGAGGATTTCACTCAATGGAATATTGGCAGGAATTACCCAAGGATCGGCGGATTGTTTTATAAGTGTTCAAAAATAATCCTGTGCGCCAAGGCCGCTCTGGAGTAGAATGGCACGCTTTTTATTGTGGCGGATCGAGCTAGATCGCCATAACGAATTACTGAAATATCCCTATTTTTGTTTGATGGTAAGAGGTTTATCCGTGCTAGAGAATTTACGTAACATCGCCATTATTGCACACGTTGACCATGGCAAAACGACCCTGGTAGACAAGTTGCTGTCACAGTCAGGCACCCTTGCAACCCGAGGAGAAGCCACTGAGCGGGTGATGGACTCCAACGATCTTGAAAAGGAACGTGGGATCACGATTCTGGCAAAGAATACTGCCATCAAGTGGAACGACTACCGTATTAACATCGTTGATACCCCAGGCCACGCCGATTTCGGTGGTGAGGTTGAGCGTGTTCTGTCTATGGTTGACTCAGTATTATTGCTGGTTGATGCCGTTGACGGTCCAATGCCACAAACTCGCTTCGTAACGAAGAAAGCGTTTGCTCAAGGCTTAAAGCCAATCGTTGTTATCAACAAGATTGACCGTCCAGGTGCACGCCCAGATTGGGTTATCGACCAAGTATTCGACCTGTTCGACAACTTAGGCGCAACTGACGAGCAATTAGATTTCCCAATCGTTTACGCTTCTGCGTTAAACGGTTTTGCAACTTTAGATCCGGATGTAGCGAGCGATGATATGACGCCGCTGTTCCAAACTATCGTTGAAAAAGTATCTTTCCCAGATGCTGACGCCGAAGGTTCGTTCCAGATGCAAATTTCGCAAATCGACTACAACTCATACGTGGGTGTTATCGGTATCGGCCGCATCAAGCGTGGTAGCGTTAAAACTAACCAACAAGTGACCATTATTGGCGCTGATGGCAAAACTCGTAACGGTAAAATGGGCCAAGTATTAGGTTACATGGGTCTAGACCGTACTGAAGTTGAAATTGCTAACGCGGGCGACATCGTTGCTATCACAGGTTTAGGCGAGCTGAAAATTTCTGACACTATCTGTGCCGTTGGCGCAGTAGAAGCAATGCCTGCTTTGACTGTTGATGAACCCACTCTGACCATGACTTTCCAAGTTAACACTTCACCTTTTGCTGGTAAAGAAGGTAAGTATGTGACTTCACGTAACATTCTGGAACGTCTGCAAACAGAATTAGTCCACAACGTGGCACTGCGTGTTGAAGAAACAGAAAGTCCAGATCGCTTCCGCGTATCTGGTCGTGGTGAATTGCATTTATCAATCCTGATTGAAAACATGCGTCGTGAAGGTTACGAGTTAGCCGTATCACGTCCAGAAGTAATTCTGAAAACCATCGACGGTGAACTGTGTGAACCATACGAGACGTTGACTGTTGACGTTGAAGAAGAAGATCAAGGTACAGTGATCGAGAAGTTAGGTACCCGTAAAGCTGAAATGAAAGACATGCAGCTTGATGGTAAAGGTCGTGTACGTATCGACTTCATCATCCCAAGCCGTGGTTTAATCGGTTTCCAAACTGAATTCTTAACTGCGACTTCTGGTACTGGTCTAATCTACCACTCGTTCGACCATTACGGTCCACACAAAGGTGGCGATATCGGTCAACGCGCTAACGGCGTATTGATCTCTAACGCTACTGGTAAGGCTCTGACCTTCGCACTGTTCGGTCTACAAGATCGCGGTCGTCTCTTTATCGGCCATGCCGCTGAAGTATACGAAGGCCAAGTAGTTGGTATCCACGCTCGCTCAAACGATCTGACAGTTAACTGTCTGAAAGGTAAGCAGCTGACCAACATGCGTGCTTCTGGTACTGACGAAGCTCAAGTACTGACTACGCCAATCACAATGACACTTGAGCAAGCGCTTGAGTTCATCGATGATGACGAATTAGTTGAAGTAACGCCTAAGAACATTCGTGTTCGTAAGAGACACTTGACTGAAAACGATCGTAAGCGCTTTAACCGCGCTTAATGATCGTCTGACTCGCCATTAAGGTGGGTCAATCGGTTTAAAAAGCCCTGCATAGGAAACTATGCGGGGCTTTTTGTTGGGAGTTATTTGGTCATGGGCATGTCGATACTTTGCGCTATGGAGCTGATGTGAAGTTTTATTCGTTATATCGCTAAAAGCTTAGTGCTTGCAGCATATATTCTCTGAAGCACTGCGGGCTCTGCTAAACGTTGTAACTCTGTTATTCTGTGACGAGAAGATTGGGTATGCCGGCGATTAGTTAAAAATGCTGAATCTTGAGATCCTGTATTGCTCCTCATTCATCACCCGTATGCAATTGCGGCAAGATCTTGTAAGGAGAGATCTAACATTTCGATATGGATCCGCTCAGGCACTTGTGCAAAGTCCTGCAGAGTGATCCGCACCCATTCTTCCCTGTCGGTCACAAGCTGGTCACTACTGCCAGCATAGCCGCTAAAGTTCTCACTAAAGCGGTGGGTTAGCCTGTCATCACGGGAGGAATACATCTCAATATATTCGTCAAATAACGAACGGATCAGTTGCTGTCGGTTGGGTCGCATAGGCTAGCTCCGTTATGGAACATAAAACCACTTATCTGGTATTCGCATAGGAATAGTATCAGCGATAAAATCGAGTGGTTGCCTGATTGTAGTCAATGTTATGACTTATATATTAAAAATACTGCAAATAGTGATGTAAGCCATTATCTGCAGTGTGCTTTTTTGGGGATTAGCTAATGCCCCACTCTATCTATCACTTGGATCAGTTCCATGCGGATATTGTCGGGTGTTTGGCTATGCCAGAAACCCGCTAAGTACGCGCCAAGCGGCAGAATAAATAAGGTAATGAGTACTAATGCGAGTAATCCCTTGTGGCCGAGTCTGTGGCCGAATTTAAGTCCTAGGCCAAGGGCGGCAGATTTTGGGCAAGCGGCGACGCAGCGCATACAGGCTTGGCATTCGTCACTGCGAACCGTGGTTTTGGTGTGCACTATGATGTTTGCTGGGCAGGCGCGGGTGCACTTGTCACATTTCATCCCTTTTGCTTCGATAAGGCAGTGCTGAGTATCACGGCGGATTTTTAAGGGACTCGCAAAACTTAAGATCCCGAGCATGGCACCATAGGGGCACAAGTAACGGCAGAATCCCTGACGGCGCCATGCGGCTAAGGCAAGGATCAGCGTAAACACTAATAAAGTAATTAGACTAGGTGTTAGGAAGAACAGTGCCATCTTCAAGTCGGCAATCTTATGGTAATTGCCATCGAGATAATTAGGAATCGATTGCGCTGGCATGCCAATCACTATGTAACAGAGGCCAAGCAGCAATAGATACTTGAGCATACGCAGTGGCCAATCGAGCCAAGCGGGTGGCGTCAGTTCTGATTTAATAAAGCGTTTTCTAAAGGCATACAGATATTCCCCTGCCAAACCTAATGGGCAAGCCCAACCACAAAATGCTCGCTTGCAGAGTAATCCTGTGAGTAATACCGCAGCTAACATCACTGCCGCTGCAGGATGGGTTTGATCCCATAAATTCAGACTGACAATAGCCTTAAGCTCAATGCCGCCAGCAATTGGCAGGAAAGCATCGACCACATCTGGGCGCATGAGCCAAGGTGTAATACCTTGCTTAAGCAGTATGGTATTGATTGTGTATTGCACGGCAACCAGTAAAAGCGATAGCGCCAAGACATGCTGAGTGCCTTCCCGCAGGGTGTTTATCTTAATCTCACCCTTGAAGGAATCAGGTGCAAATTTATGCCCCAATAATGCCAACGGCAGCGCAATAATCAGTCCGAGTGCCAATGGCCAGTAAAGGCTAATCGCGACGGCGCCGACGCTGAGTAACAGTGTGGCGGCAGCGCCCCATTTCTGGCCGCTCCAATAGCTGAGGGAGGCGAGATACATGAGTGCCAACATCAGGGTGAGTGATTCGATAAAAGTCATAGTGATGAATACAGCGAATGAGTAACGAGTACAGTGTCTGAGTGATGAACTGATGATAAGTTTTTGAGTACTAAGTGAAATTGTGCGACAGGTCTAAGATTGGTGCTATCAATCCATTAAAGCGCGCCATAGCTCACAAAGCCAAGTGTTTTGGGCTTGCACAAAAAAAGAAGGGATTGCAGGGAGGCGAGATGAGTAACGTTACGACTCATCGACAAGTGAAAGGGAAGTATGGAAGCCTAGATGTCTATATATCTAAATGATCTAATATTCTTGTTTGATATATCAAATAGTTATTAATTCGTTATCCATTAACCTATAAAGGCATAGAATCCGACTCAAATCATGCGTTGAATTGGAGTCATTGATGGAACAATTACCGATATTGAATTTAAGCGATTGGCATGCGGGTGGGCAAAGTCGTCACGCCTTCATTAATAAACTTGCCGATGCAGCTAGAAGGATAGGTTTTTTCTATTTAACTGGCCATGGCATTGAGCTCGCGAGACAGCAGCAAGTACTTCAGTTAGCTAGGGATTTCTTTGCGCTCCCTCTCGCCGATAAGCTCGCTGTGAAAATGACGAACACGCCTCATTTTCGTGGTTATACCCGTTTACAAGGTGAATTGACTTTAGGGAAGCCTGATTTGCGTGAGCAATTTGACATAATGCAAGAGGAAACCGCTAATCCTCCGCGTTCGGATGTGCCCAAATGGTCGCAATTACAAGGACCTAATCAATGGCCGTCCCAATTACCGCAGATGAAAACGATTTTATTGGAATGGCAACAGGACTTAGCCGATACCAGTGTTACGCTATTGAAGGCGCTCGCTGTCGCATTAGAGCAATCAGAGACCGCATTCGATGCCACGATTGATACTGGCCCATATCAACACATGAAGCTTATCCGCTATCCAAGTGCGAATGGAGAGACTTCTGGCCAAGGGGTGGGAGCGCACAAAGATCCTGGTTACCTCACCTTAGTGCTGCAAGATAAGCAATCGGGTTTAGAAGTTCAGACTGACGACGGCTGGGTAAGCATTCCGCCCTTGGAGGGCGCCTTTGTTGTTAATATAGGTGAGTTACTTGAGTTAGCCTCTAACGGGTATTTAAAAGCCACTTATCACAGGGTCACTAGCCCGCCTGCTGGAGTTGAGCGCTACTCTTGCGCCTTTTTTATGGCGGCACAGTTGAACGCTACGGTTCCCTTGTTACCCTTGCCTGAATATTTGGCACGCCAAGCCCAAGGGCCTGCAAGCGATCCATTAAATCCACTCTTTCACCAAGTTGGCCAAAACGTATTAAAAGGACGTTTACGCTCACATCCTGATGTTGCGAAAGCGCATTACGCCTCATTTTCCAATGCTATTTAATTGTTATTAGGATCTATTATGCAGTTTAAAACCAAATTACTTCACACCCATCATACCGCTGAAAACTCAACGGGTGCGCTCACGACACCTATCTATCAAAGTAGCACTTTTGCCTATGGCAGTGCCGAAGATG
The DNA here is from genome assembly GCF_900456975.1 of Shewanella baltica. NCBI lineage: Bacteria > Pseudomonadati > Pseudomonadota > Gammaproteobacteria > Alteromonadales > Shewanellaceae > Shewanella > Shewanella baltica. The sequence continues at coordinate 4,436,265 of NZ_UGYM01000002.1, read as the reverse complement.
GTCGAGCGCGTTTTGCCGGTGAACAGCCGGGGTTTATCTACAGTCGTATGGCGAACCCCACTGTACAGGCACTCGAACACCAATTGGCCCAGCTAGAGGGGGCTGATGACGCGCTTGTGGTTGCGAGTGGTATGGCGGCAATCAGCAGTATTTTCTATGCCTTGGCCAGTCAAGGTGATGAAATCGCATTTATCGATCCTGTATATGGTGGTACTGCGGCATTTCTAATACAAACGCTGACCCGCGCGGGCATTACAGTGCGCCGTTATCAAGATGATGACCACTTATTGTCTGAGATAAGCCCCGAGACAAAAATTATCTTATTTGAGCCTATTACCAATCCGACCTTAAAAGTCAGTGATTATCGTAAGGTAAAGCTCGCCGCTGAGCGGGTTGGGGCAATCACCATTTGTGATAATACGTTTTTAACGCCGTATTTATTCAAACCGCTGGAACATGGCATAGATATCGTGATGCACAGTGCCACTAAATATTTAAGTGGGCATGGTGATTTAATCGCGGGTGTAGTCGCGGGCCGTAAAGCATTAATGCAGCCAATTCGCACCTTAGCACTTAAGCATATTGGGGCTGCTATTGGGCCACAGGAAGCCTATTTACTGCAGCGCGGTTTACGTACTTTAGCGTTGCGAATGGATGCCCATCTTGCGGGAGCCGCTAAAGTCGCTGCTTTTTTAGCATCACATCCGAGCGTCGAAAAAGTCTATTATCCAGGGCTTTCACAGGATCCAGGGCATCAAGTTTTGAGTGAAACGATAAATGCCTTTGGCGGTATGGTGAGTATTGAGCTTGAAGGCGGGTTTAGCCGAGCGGCGCAGTTTTTAGATAATTTAAACCTATTTACTCAAGCGGTCAGTTTAGGCGATCTAGAAAGCTTAGCTTGCCACCCAGCAAGTACTACTCATGCGGCAATGGATGTCGCGAGCAGGCTAGCTTCTGGGGTGAACGATAACCTTATCAGACTGAGTATTGGCGTTGAAGATCCTCAAGATTTAATTGCCGATCTTGAACAAGCATTAGCGATCTAAGACGGATAATTTGAATCCGGCCTGTCGCTTGGATCGTGTGTACAACTCGCGGTAGATTTTTCCTGCGGGATAATTTGATGAATGGTCAATCACTTAGTGTGATGTGCCATGTCAGCAACTCACTAACAATGACTCATATTAAGCGGCGATGAGTTAGCCCAAGCTGTTAGTTCTATTTTCTTTAATTGAAACTAACAGCTTGCGCCTCGAATGAGTCAATTGTATTCAAGCTAACTTTTTGATTTTTCGAGTGACTCGATAAATTTGTTCGACTCGTTAATCGATTTGTTCATCTCTTTAATCAGGCCCGAAATATCGGTTTGCAGGCTGGCAAATTCGCCTTTGATCGCACCAATGGCTTGGGCGTTCAAGTTATGCTTGAGATACAGCATGTTGTCTTTCATGGCGGTAAGGATAGGTGGCATTTTTGATTCGGCGCGGTGCATGCTTTTGATCAATTGTTCGTAGGCGCGGCGGGTTTCTTTGAGCTTAGCTTCACTGTTACGGCGCAGGCTGGCTTTGCTGATCTCGCCAATTTCACCTTGCCACTCATCGAATAACGCTTCGGCCACATCTTCAACTTTCTTGATGCGGTTGCTGACGTTATCTGCGGCGCTTTGGGCCGATTCGTATTCATCCTTAGCCTTGTTATAGGCTTTTTCTAGGTTGCCGCCATCGTGATTGAGCAGGGCTTGCATCTCTTCGAGGGCCGAGCTGAACTCTTTTTGGGCGTCCTCTTGGGATTCTTTCGCGTCTTTAACTCTGTCGACCATAATATCGCGTTTATGGTAACCGACCTTTTCCATCGCGCCATAATAGGCACTTTGGCAACCACTGAGCAGGAGGCTTGCGGCAATCAGGCCTGAAGTTATCAGTCTTTTCATTGGGTATTCCGTCACTGAGTGAATTGAAATTAATCGGCCTTAAATCGAGCCGCATCGATAATGCTCCACAGATGAAAGATAGCACCTATTACCGCGGGCACAATTAGCCACCAGAGTGCATAACCCACCACTGTGATAATGAAAAATAACAGTGCGGCCATAATGCGGCCTTGTAATAGTTGGCCTAACCCAGGGAAAAATAGGCTAGCAATAGCGGAAATAACGTTACCCGCAGATCCTTGTTGAGACATCAATTCACTCCTTAGACTTGTAAATTAAGTGTTTATTGTACGAAGATAACGAGTCTATACCAACAGAATCAAGAGAAACCCGTGACTAAGAAGATAGAACTGGCACAAATTCGCGTCTTATTCCTCGGGATCTGGCACTTCCTGCTGCATTTAAGGCGGCGTTTAGTGGAAGATCAGATCAATATCCGCGCCGGACATTTGGCCTATGTCACGCTATTGTCACTCGTGCCTATGGTGGCAGTGACTATGTCTATGCTGTCGGCTTTTCCGGTGTTTAAAGGCATTCGTGGGCAGATAGAAGGCTTTGTTTACGAAAACTTTTTACCCGCTGCTGGCGACACAGTGCAAGTGTATATCAATGAATTTGTGGGCAATGCGTCTAAGGGGACAGCCGTCGGGATCGCGGCCTTAGTGGTGGTTGCCATTATGCTGATTTCCGCCATCGACAAATCACTGAATAACATTTGGCGCACTAAAGAGAAGCGTTCCGTGGTGGTCGCATTTTCAATGTATTGGATGGTGCTGACGTTAGGGCCGGTATTGGTCGGGGCGAGTTTGGTCGCATCCTCCTATGTGATTTCACTGAAGGTGTTTGAAGCTGAAGCTTTATCGGGCATGTTGCCTATTTTTATTGCGCGCTTGCCCATGTTGTTTTCGGTTGCCGCATTCCTGCTGTTATACATGGTGGTGCCGAATCAGAAGGTGAAGTTTTTACATGCGTTATTGGGGGCGATTGTGGCCGCGCTCTTATTTGAGTTAGGTAAAAAAGGCTTTGCCTTGTACGTGACTCAGTTTCCAAGTTATGAAGCCATCTACGGCGCGCTCGCGACGATTCCCATAGTGTTTGTCTGGGTGTATTTATCGTGGATGATAGTGTTGCTCGGCGCGGAAATTACCGCGGCTATGCCAGAATATTTAGATTATGAATCGAGCTCAGATGACGAAACGGCCCTGAATGCCAAGCCATTAGCAGATGCCAGCCAAGGTGATTCGTCGTCAGTATTAACGTCGGCAGAGGTGACGGCACTCAAGGCCGTGGCGAAATCGGAATGACATCCCTAAACGGTTAAGTAATGGCGATAACACTTAATGCCTGAATCAGTGCCCGAATCCTTTCCCCCTTTTATCCGCCGCGACTGGTTTAGCGTTGGCAATGGTCAGCAATTACATCTGGCGCAATACGGTAATCCTCAAGGTATCCCGCTGTTGTATTTGCACGGTGGTCCGGGAGCGGGTTGTGATATCGGTGATTTAGCTTTATTTAATGGCGAACAATATTGGATTTTGCTGTTAGATCAACGAGGTTCTGGACAATCCTTGCCCTTTGGCGATTTAGCCCATAATCATCTTAATGGTTTGATCTGCGATATGGAGGCGATTCGCCTTGCGTTAGGTATTGAGCGCTGGTGTTTAGCGGGTGGCTCCTTTGGGGCCACATTAGGCTTAATTTACAGCGGATTATTCCCCGAACGGGTGATAGCGCAAGTGCTGTGGGCGTTATTTATTCCGTCTAAAGAAGGCATAGATTGGCTCTATGGCGCTGATGGCGCGGCAAAATTACAACCTGCGGCTTATCGACTCTTCAGTGGTAATACGCCCGTTGCGCCATCGCTGGCTGAACTGCTGGATTCATACCATCAAGGTTTGGCATCGGCCGATGAAAACCTGCGGCACCATTTTGCGCGGCGTTGGGTTCAGTGGGAGCTAAAGCTCGCGGGGGCGAGATTGGTGTTGCCAAGACAGTTACCCGACCCAGTATTAGCGTTAGCGGATATCGAATTGCACTTTGCTCGGCATGCTTACTTCAATGCCATGAGTGTGTTGCAGCGCGTGACGTCTAGAGTGAAGGCGCGTAGTGTGCTATTGCAAGGAATGCAGGATGCGATTTGCCCAGCGGCGTTATTGCGCGATTTTTTGGCTGGGTTAGAGCATGCTATTACGATTCAATCTGTTGCCGACGGCGGACATATGCTCAATAGCGAGCCGTTGTTTTTGGCGGTCACAGCAGAAATCCATGCTATGTGGTCGTGGATACATCAAAGGGAAATACAATGAAAACATTGCTCATCAGTGCCAGTTTACTCGGATTAACTGCCTGTGCCGCCACGGCGCCCTCGCAAACCAGCGCGATTGACCCAGTGGTGGCTCAGGAGAACGTGAGTGCGCCCGTCGCGCCCAAAGTCGTTGAACTGGGTGGATTGACCAATGACGCTGCCGCTGAGCGCTTGTATCAAGCGTTGATTAACGCGAACTACTTGGCCACCAAAGTTGCGCCAACTAAAGTCGCGGTGCAGTTTGGCGATAACCAGTTTTTGCTTGAGCCGAGTATTAATTCTGCGGGCATTGACCGTATTTTAATGAATCGTTTCTATGCCGTGCATCCGCAATTACAGGCTAGCCAAGAGCTGCCTGTGGTGATTGGCACTTTGAATCAGAAGCTTAATTTTGCCAAGTTCGTGTTGCTGGACCAAGGCGCTGTGATCCAAATACAAGGCACAGTCACCTTTGCCGACCGTGTTGAAATCGAAGAGTTACGTCGTTTTATGCTGTGGACCAATGGCGGTTTGGCACAAGTCGCGCAATCCTTGCCCGATGGTATCGACCAATATATTCGTCCTATCCCGCTCATGCAGCAAATGGTTCCCGTTAAGCCTTAATCTAAAAAGGAAAAGTTGTGATTGCGTTAATTCAAAGAGTGAGCCGCGCCAGTGTGGTTGTCGATAATCAAACCATAGGCGCAATCGATAAGGGCCTGTTGGTTCTGCTGGGCGTCGAGCAGGAAGATACCCGCGAGAAGATGGAAAAACTGGCAACTAAAGTGATGAGTTATCGCGTGTTTTCCGATGAGAATGGCAAGATGAATCTCAACCTAGAGCAAGTCGGTGGCTCTTTGTTAGTGGTGTCGCAATTTACCTTGGCCGCCGATACGGGCCGTGGCTTGAGGCCGAGTTTTTCGGGCGCAGGTACGCCGGATCAAGCCTTGGCACTGTATGAAGAGTTTGTCGCATTTTGCCGCGCTAAGGGCGTGACCACAGAAACCGGACAATTCGGCGCCGATATGCAAGTGTCCTTAGTCAATGATGGCCCTGTGACTTTTAATCTGCAGGTGTAGCTTCTTATCGCGCGAGTGATTGCGTTAGTTATTGTGTTAGCAATTACGTTAGCTATTACATTAGCTATTAAATTAGTCATCGCGTGGTTTTTCTGGGGGATAGAGTGTTTAACTTATTCGGTGTTAGCTGTGAAGAGGGTTGTATCAAGGTAAATGCACATGGATGAATTACTTACTCAACTACTCATTCAATTACGCCAGACGTGGCACAGTACTATTCCTGTTAGCGAGTTTATGCAGATTGCGCCACTCGATTACAGCGAGGGTGAGTTTCGAGTCACAGCGCCGATAGCGCCTAATATTAATCTGCATCAGACCATGTTTGCCGGCAGCATTTATACCTTGATGACCTTAACTGGCTGGGGCGCTGTGTGGCTGAACCAGCAGTTAGCAGGCGTTGCGGGTGACATTGTGCTCGCCGATGCCCATATTCGTTATCTCGCTCCAGTGACTTGTGATCCTGTGGTAACAGTGCAATGGCCAACTGTGGATCTTAGTCCGTTGCAAAGAGGTCGCAGAGTGAAAGTGAAGTTAGCAGTGCAATTGTATTGTGATGCTAAGCTTTGTGCGGTATTCGAAGGTCTGTATGTCAGTGCGCCGAAAGCGAGTTAATTTATAGCGCGTCGCAACAACCTATAACCTTTCTAAAAAATCGAAGTGAATCTCAAATTTTATCCACTTTATTTCTTTTTTATGGGCGAATACACTAGCGTCATAGAGTTGAGATATTCCATCTGACTCTGAGTCATTTACCTATTTTCGGAGCAGATTATGTCTAAAGTCTTAATTTTAAAATCAAGCATTCTTGGCGGTTATTCACAATCTGCCGTGTTAATTGACCACTTAGCTAGCCACTGGGAAACCCAAGGCGCCGCTATCACAGTACGTGATTTAGGCGGTAAAGACGTGCTGCCTATGGTAGACGGTGAAATCGCTTCTGGTTTACGTGGTGGTGCAGAATTATCGGCACGTCAGCAAGAAATGCTCGCATTATCAGATACCTTAGTTGCTGAATTAAAAGCGAATGACACTATTGTTATCGCAGCGCCTATGTATAACTTCACTATTCCGACTCAACTTAAAAACTGGATCGATTTCATTGCCCGCGCTGGTGTGACTTTTACTTACACTGAAACAGGTCCAAAAGGATTAGTGGAAGGTAAACGCGCTGTGTTAGTGACGACCCGTGGCGGCGCTCACAAAGATGGCCCAACGGATCACGTTGTACCTTACTTGAAAACGGTTTTAGGCTTTATTGGTATCACTAATGTTGAAGTGGTTTACGCCGAAGCGCTGAACATGGGTCCTGAAGCACACGACAAAGGCATGAGCGAAGCGAAACACAGTATCGATCAGCTGAAGGCTTAATTGGCCCATTGATTAGCTGAGTCATTTGATTTAGCTGAATAAATAATGCCAGCCTTTAATAGGCTGGCATTTTTGTATGTTCATTTAAGCTAAGCACGCTTGGCTTAAGTGGTTAGGTTTGAGCTACTAGGTTTAAGTCGCAGACTTAGCCGTTTATTCGCAAAGGCTGCAGCCTTTAGCAAGGGCGCTAGTCTCAACATAACGCACCTTAGTGCTGGCTTGGTCGCGATTACGACTGATGCTAAAGCGTGCAGGGCGTTCAGTTTCATGCGGCTTTTCAGCAGGGTTAACCTGTGCGGTTTCAAGCTGTAACGCTTTGGCATGATTCGTTTTATGCATACATCACCTCGCAGATATCTAAACCATCACAACATACAGATTGGTAAGATTGGCGCCGAACAACCAAGGCTTAAATTAGCTCGGTTGGCAGCAGACTAAATCTTTAAGTGAGCCACCATTCACCACGCAGCCAAAACCATTGGCCTTGAGGATATCGCAGCCTTTTTGCGCTCGAATACCCGCGCCACAGTAGAGCACGAAGGGATGTTGTTTATTGTCGACTTGATGCAACCACTGGTCGAGTGTTGGCAATGGCACATTAATGGCTTGGGGCAAATGACCGGAGGCAAATTCCTCCGGTGAACGCACATCAATCACCCGTGCGCCTTGCTCAATCAATTGCCAACACTTTTCGCCCGATTGACTGCCGGATAACTTAGCCAGTAAAGATTGAAACATAGCATTGCTCCTACCATTAGAAAATTTTCAATAAGTTTATTCTAATGAATTGGCGAGTGCAAGCGTTGCAAATTATCATAGTGAAGGGTTTGGTCTTTGGCCGTGCAAGAGCCCGAACTCGGCATTACTGGCGTTAGATAAGCTGCTACAAGCTAGATTCACAGCTTCGTTGATAGTGAATGATGTCGTGGAAGACCACGGCTTGGTCGTTGAGATTTCGATAGCCATGGGGTTTGTCGGCCGCAAATCGTACCGCTTCACCTTGTTTGAGCGTTTGCCACTGTCCATCGACTAACACTTCCATCGTGCCGCTTAATACAATGACATGCTCAGTGACGCCAGCTTCATGGGGCTCAGAAAGCCGCTCATAGTTTGGCAGCAGGGTGAGTTCAAACATCTCAAAACCAAAGCGGTCTTCAAAGGGAAACAGTGAGGCGACTAACATGCCGTCGGTGGCGGGTTGTTGGCGTAATTCGTCGGGTTTACGGAATACTGCGCCTTGGCTCTGGGGCGTGGGCTCGAGAAAGGTCGACAGCGAGATATTGAATCCACTGGCAATTTTCCACAGCGTCGCAATGGTTGGGCTAGATTCGCCGCGCTCGATTTGTCCTATCATGGCCTTGCTGACGCCTGTCTCTTGAGCGGCTTTATCTAAACTCCATCCTTTTTGGTTACGAAGTGCTTTGAGTGTGGTGGCGAGATAGCTGTTTATCGTCTGCACAATGGCCCCATCATTTTTATAAAAATTTAGTTTGTACGTTATAACGTACAAATGCTATCTTGTCCATATCGTGCGTTATAGCGCACGAAGGCTATCTTGTTCATTTGATAAGTGATAGCGCACAACGTGGTGGCGACATCAATTGCAGAGGAAGGGAGTGAATATGTGGCGAGATGCATGGAGTTTGTCAAAAATATCAGCGGGTTTTATTGCGGTATTAGTGGGTTATAGCAGCTCTGCTGTGATTATCTTTCAAGCGGCGGAGGCCGTGGGGGCGACATCTGCACAGATTAGTTCATGGCTGTGGGCTTTAGGTGTGGGCATGGGCGTGACCAGCATAGGGTTATCGCTTTACTACAAGAATCCTATTCTAACGGCTTGGTCGACACCGGGCGCGGCGCTAATGGTGACCAGCCTAGCGGGATTGAGCGTCAACCAAGCCATAGGCGCGTTTCTGGTGAGTTCGATTTTAATCACCCTTTGTGGGGTGGCGGGCTGGATGGATAAACTTATTCGCATCATGCCGCAGTCAGTCGCTTCAGCCATGTTGGCGGGGATTCTGCTGCAATTTGGCCTAGGGCTATTTCAGGCGATGCAAACCCAGTTGAGCCTCATATTAATCATGCTGTTGGTGTTTGTCGTCGTTAAGCCTTTTGCGCCGCGCTACATCATCTTGCTGACCTTGCTGGTGGGCATCGGCATGAGCTTTCAATTAGATTTACTCAAGTTAGATGCCGTTCAGTTGCAACTGGCGATGCCGGTGTGGACCACGCCTGAGTTTTCGCTGGCGAGTGTGATTGGCGTGGCGTTACCGCTGTTTGTGGTCACTATGGCCTCGCAAAATATGCCGGGCGTTGCTGCGCTGCACGGTAATGGCTACAGGCCGCCTATTTCACCTTTGATCACGAGCACAGGGCTAATCGGGTTAATTCTGGCGCCCTTTGGCGGTTTTGCCTTTAACTTATCCGCCATCACAGCGGCTATTTGCATGGGTAAAGAAGCTGACCCGAATCCCGCGACCCGTTACTGGGCGGCAGTGTGGGGCGGCGTATTTTACTTTATCACTGGGTTACTCGGCGCCACTGTTGTTGGTCTGTTTTCCGCTTTCCCGAAGGAATTAGTACTGGCCATCGCCGGATTAGCGCTGCTTGGCACTATCGCCAATAGCCTGACTGCCGCATTAGCTAAAACCGAAGATCGCGAAGTAGCGGTGATCACTTTTTTGGTCACCGCATCGGGTTTTAGTGTGCTGGGTATTGGTAGTGCATTCTGGGGGTTATTACTTGGGTTTATCATCCATTGGTGGAACGGGCACAGAACTGCATCAGTAGTTAAGCGAGCGAATACTTAACTGCAGCAAAGCGCCTTAGATATGAATTTCAAAGACTAAGGCGCATGTGTTTTAGATTCTCTTCGTCATAAACACGCTATTGGGATCGAGTTGATAGGTGTCGAAGGGGCCGCAGATTTCAAAACCAAATTTGCAGTAGAGTAAGCGAGCGGGGTTAAAGAAGTCCATCGAACCTGTCTCTAGACTCAGGCGTTTGACGCCAGCGCTTTTGGCATCGTTAATCAAGTGCTGCAATATCTTAGACGCTATACCTTGCTGCTTATAGGGCGCGGCGGTGCGCATCGATTTGATCTCGGCGTGCTCGGCATCTAACCATTTTAGTGCACCGCAACCCGCTAAATTATTGCCATCCCAGAGGGTCCAAAAGCGAATATTGGGTTGACGCAGGCCATCAAGATCTAATGCGTGGACGCTTTCAGGCGGTGAAGTTGCTCGCATATCGTCGAGGTGTTCTGTTAAAAGTGCTGCAATTTCAGGCCCTTTTAGATCATCTAGTATAATTTTCATCGTCTTTCTCAAGATTGAAACTCCCTCTGTTGTTGCTTGTCCATCATAGTGTTATCGCGTTTAGTTGTTTTTAGGGGTAAACGCTGCGGTGGATAAGCAAAGGGTAGGCCAAGAGTTCTTGCTAAAGAGATGACGTTTCATCCCTTGGTTTTGATCGATAGGGCAAGCAAGGAAGGTTGTCCTTACTTTTGGACTTTTAAATAAAAATCAAAGTCGTGGGGCTTCGCCCCACACCCGACCAAAAGGGGAAAAGCGCCTGTTCCCCTTTTGGATATCCCCCGGCGTCCCCAACGGAGTTGAAAGCCCCTTGGGCAATTAGCACCCTTATGCTATCGCGTCAGACGCTCGTCCCTGATTCGACTGACGCTATCTCGGCATCTGATAGGCAGGACGCCTGAATGTCGTGAAGTGCATGGATGCACGAGAACGACCATGCCTCGATCACGCAACGAACGCAAATGCCCTGCGGCAACTCCGAGGGGATGGTGTATCCCTTAGGCTCTTACGTAATTGATCAATCTTTAAGAAGCAAAAATTATGACTGTCCGATCTTTTTGATCTTTTTGATCTTTTTGATCTTTTTGATCTTTTTGTTGTTATCTGTTTGCCAATGCGCCGTGGTGGATAAGCAAAGGGTAAGCTAACACTAAGTCGATTTTTGCCTCAGATACAGTCATGCCACTTTTGATTACTCTCATTCAAGCCATTTTAGCCAAAGCAGGTTGTTGACAAAACGAAAGTGCATTATGTTATTGATTTGAAATGGATGGTTTTATTTATTTTTTAAACTCAAAAATACGTCCTTCGTTGTCAAAAGCAATTATTGCAGACCTTGATGGGTTATGTAGCGCAGATATGTTTCCTTCTAGACGCAATGATAAGCTCTGATTTCTTGCTAAAAATCATCGTATCTGAGGTTTTTTTAGCGCAAGTTAGAGCTGCATAAAATAGAATAAAAATGCCAAAATTAAATGTGGATAGTTTATCTAACATTCTTGTGCCAGTATGTCCGGAGTCTGAGATGAACAAAATAACGTCAAAGCTTACGGATTTAGTTCTGTTTTGCGACCAACTAAAATCTCGCCTACAAACTAGCCAGCAGTCCCAGCTTGCCCTGGCTGAGTCGCTGGTGGAAGGAGCCCTTGCCTGATGCCCTACGCTCGCCCCTGGCTTAGCTATCAACAGCAACTGGATCAGCTGATTGAGCGTGGTATTACGGTCACCGACCAAGATGCCGCTCTGAACTATCTGGAGCGGATCGGTTATTACCGTTTAAGCGGTTACTGGTATCCATTTCGCCGCTTTGAGCCAGCAGCTGAGGGTGAGGGAAAACGGGATACCCGGGCAACTGACCAGTTTTGTACCGCTACACATTTGCTGGATGCGGTCGAGCTCTATCTGTTCGACAAGAAATTGCGCCTGCTGGTACTGGATGCGTTAGAGCGGATCGAGGTTGCCTTACGGGTCGATCTTGCCTATCACCTTGGCAAGCGAGATACCTTTGCTCACCTCGATTGTAGCTACTTCCATCCCAGCTTTATCCGGCAGCCCGCATTCAGGGGAAGTCACCAGACTCGATTTGAAGCGTGGATGGAGAAATACCGGGGGTTGATAAAGCGTTCCAAAGAGGATTTTGTTCGCCACTACCATCAGCGCCATGGTGACGAGCTGCCGATCTGGGTGGCGGTAGAGGTGTTTGATTTTGGCGCTATCTCGCAGCTGATCTGCATGATGAAAGTGTCAGAACAGCAGCATATCGCCAGCAAATACGGTTTGGACTGGCAGGTGTTTGCCAGCTGGATCTACGGTCTCAGTTACCTGCGCAATATCTGTGCCCATCATAGCCGCCTTTGGAATCGCAACGTTACCACTCAGGTGAAGTTGCCCAAGCCGGGAGCTGTGCTGTGGTGCGATTTCTTGGCAAAAGATGATGAGAGGCTGGCCAAGCCATTCGTGTTGCTGGCCATCACGCGCCATCTACTCAAGGTGATTTGCCCAAATACCCAGTGGCATATTCGCCTACGGGATCACCTGCTGACGTTCCCCGCACAGCAGTCGGTGCGCAAGCTGGGATTGGCAAACATGGGGTACATAGAGAACTGGCAGGAGTGGTGGTAACGCCGCTAAATAAGAACCCCAGCGTAAGTTGCAAAGCAACCAAGAGGCCAGGGTCGTGTTGCGGTAGATATTAGACTGAGTTGACGTCGCTGTCAAAACCTTTGTCGCTGCCATTTTAGTCTGGTAAGTATGTTTTAAAGGGCTTGTGGTAGGATTTTTATTTTTTATAAAACAAATAGTTGCGTTTCAGAAAGCAGAAAAACAGAACAGTCGAATATTTACGTTATCTTGTTTACGCCTAAGGTATGTCTGCTGAGATGGCTAGCTTGGTTTAGGTATTGCACTGTTGGCAACATTGAGTGCATGTTCAGGCTAACAGAATACAGTTTAGCTAACGGAATTAAGCACTGTCATGGAAGTGACCGTTGGCGGCATGGATAATGGAATGGACCCATCCACTTTTAATCGGCCTCACAATGGGCCACGATGTAGTCGCTAAAACTCATCAGAAAGAGGACGGGTCCACTTATGAAGATTACTACAATTGGTTTAGATATCGCAAAGTCTGTTTTTCATGCTGTTGGTGTCGATAAAGCAGGCAAGTTAATCAAAAAGAAAATGCTTAGACGCAAGGACTTACTTCCCTTTCTTGCTCAAATTGAGCCGTGTCTGATTGTGATGGAAGCCTGTAGTGGGGCAAATTATTGGGCCAGAGAATTTGAGCTGTTGGGCCATAATGTCAAGCTAATCGCACCTCAATTTGTGGTGCCTTTTCGGCAAGGTAATAAAAATGACTACAACGATGCGCTAGCCATCGCTGAAGCTGCGCAGCGACCCAACATGCGGTTTGTAAAACCCAAAAGCGTCGAGCAGCAAGATGTGCAACTGCTCCACCGAATGCGCGAAAGATTAACTAAGCAATCAACTGCCTTAATCAACCAAGTGCGAGGCATGTTAGCAGAATACGGCATCGTGATAGCCAAGAGTAAATCGGCTTTTAAAGTACAGTTCCCAGATATTTTAGCGGATGAAACCAATGCGCTAACCACCAAAGGTCGGACGATTTTTTATCAGTTATATGAAGAGTTTAGTGATATAGAAAAACGGCTTAAGGGTTGTGACGTTCAAGTGCTCACTGAAACTAAGAACAATGTGATTTGCCAGCGTTTAGAAACTATCCCAGGTATTGGTCCAGTCACCGCTACCGCCTTTTATGCCGCCGCAGGTGACGGTAAAGACTTCACTAATGGCAGGCACTTTTCAGCTTGGTGTGGCTTAGTTCCCAAGCAACACAGCAGTGGAGGTAAAGATAACCTCCTTGGGATAAGCAAACGGGGAAATGCGTATTTACGCACCCTGTTCATCCACGGCGCCAGAGCCGTGTTGCAACACAGTTGTCATAAACAGGATAAATTTAGCTGCTGGGCAATCCAGTTAGCAGAGCGCCGAGGTTTTAACCGAGCCTGTGTGGCCGTCGCCAATAAGCTCGCGAGAATGGCATGGGTTATCGCGGCGCGTAACGAAGAGTATCGGCTTCCAGTATAGAACTGAATTTATTTTTAATGATTAACCAACCAGCAAGTTGCTATGACACTTGATTTGATGATGAGACAGTCAGACTGATCTACTGAAAACCTTACGGAGGCATAGGCTCATTACGAAGCCGCAAGGATGATAAGGACAGTAGAAGCAGATATCCATCAGGGCCAGAGGCATACCTCAATAACAGGCCGAATATATGGGTGCAATGAACTCTTCTCAAAATCGCTATCGAATGTCTTGCAAACCGGATGGGTCCATATATGCCGCCGTCGAGCCCTCAAGGACGAGTTCATGGCGTGTCACTGTAATGAGAGTGCTTAATCTCAATCGCTGAAGGTTTTATAGCCCCGAATATCAGTTTCTGAAACGAACTCTGCAATGCAGAGATTGAACTAATTGTGGCTGAGCTAACCTACTCAGTTTATAGCGTTTATTATTCATGTAAGTTGCTACAGGGCGTTAAGAAAATCTTCACCATCAACCACATTGCCCTTCGCTAAATCTTCTTTGGCTGCGATGAAACAGTGCTTCAGATAGTCGGCTTTCATCGCCTCAAGCTGTTCGTAATCGCGGATAGACATAACCACAACCGCATCTTTACTGTTTTTGCTGATTTTGATGGGTTCACGTTGAGCGTTTAGTAGCAATTCACCAAAATTTCGTTTGGCGTCATTGGCGGTTAATGTTTGCACGATTAAGCCCTCTTATTTGGAAATACAGTAGCAGTATAGTGTATTGTGCGAAACGCTCAAAACGATTAAATCGTGCGATCTTTTCGAAAACAAGCGGGTTATAAATCTTTATCGCCAGTAAAAGGCACTGGCTACAAGGTCAACCGCGCTGTGCGGCATTCTGCGGGGAGATCTCTAAGCCACCCACTATAAATTTTTCCTTCCCATACTCAACATTATCCAAACGGATATAAAAATGGCCGAGGATAAGCTCGGCCATGATTTGTTCTATTCAGCGTAAAACGGGCTGGTTTAGTAGAATTTCTTCAGGTAGCTAGCCGCGTATTTTTGCAGTTTTCGGTTCGAACTTGTGGTCGCAATATTCTCAATCACATCGCGGTAATCGGCATTGCCTGAACTGGCTAGGGCTTTTGCCATGTTGGCATAGGTATCGATGGCTAGTTTGTCATCAGCCATTAAGCGTGGCGTTTTCAATTCGTTACTGAGGATGGCTAGGATAAAGTCATCGTACTGACGATCATCCATAATGCGTTTAGCCGCTAGGCGCATTAACTCTAAATCATCGCTGCGTAGTGCATTGGCAAAGGCATTATTTTGCTGACTTTGGTCGGCAGCATATTGGCTTTTATCCCCAAGAATGGTATTCCACTTTTTATATTGCGCTAGATTTTCATTGGCTTGAGATGCGTATTTTTTGAGTTTTTTGTGATAGTTGCCATTCACAATGCTGTTGATGGTTTCGCTGTACTTGTCGTTACCCGAATAGGCTAAGCCTTTGACTAACCAAGCACTGTAGTCGATGGCATTTTTTTCAGTCGCTTGGGGTAAAGAGGCAAGCAGTTTAGCTTCGAGCACATCGTAAATCGCAGGATCGGATAAGCCTGCAAGGGTTAAGGATTCGATGGCTTGTTTCTGCTTAAATTCGTTGTCGCCATTAAAGACTTCTTGGTAGGTTTCTACCGTGTATTCTTTGGCAAACAGTGGCGCGGTTAATAAACTGATGCTCAGCAGCATCCCTGCAAACAGTGGTTTCATTGTTATGTCCTTATGTGGGTTTTAGGTGTTATCTGGTCCAGCGTTTAAAAATCAGCGAGGTATTAATGCCGCCAAAGGCGAAATTATTACTCATCACATAATCTGTGTCGATTGGGCGCAGTTCGTTGCGGATATAGTCCAAATCGGCGCACTGTGGGTCGATATTCTCAAGATTGAGTGTTGGCGCAAACCAGCCCGCATTCATCATCTCAATACTCACCCAAGCTTCTAACGCGCCGCATGCGCCTAAGGTGTGGCCTGTGTAGCTTTTAAGGGATGATATTGGCGTCTCAGCGCCAAACACTGCTTGAGTCGCGTGACTCTCGGCAATGTCACCACGGTCGGTGGCTGTGCCGTGGGCGTTCACATAACCTATGACGCTAGGCTCAAGCTGCGCATCTTTGAGGGCTAATCTGATGGCGATTTCCATGGTCTGCGCATTCGGTTGGGTGACGTGTTGACCGTCGGAATTTGTGCCAAAACCGACTAACTCAGCATAAATTTTTGCACCACGCGCCTTGGCGTGTTCGAGCTCTTCGAGCACCAGCGTACAAGCCCCTTCGCCAATGACGAGGCCATCACGATCCGCATCAAAGGGGCGCGGCGTGAGTTCGGGTGTGGAGTTTTTGGTGCTAGTGGCAAACAGGGTGTCAAACACCACAGCTTCGGTGGGGCAGAGTTCTTCGCCGCCGCCTGCCAACATTAAGGTTTGCTGACCGTATTTGATGGCCTCATAGGCGTAACCTATGCCTTGGCTACCCGAAGTGCATGCGCTGCTGGTGGTGTGAATTCGGCCCTTTAAGCCGAAGAAGACGCCAACGTTCACCGCTGTGGTGTGCGCCATCATGCGGATATAGCTAGTGGCGGTGATGCCCGACATATCGCCCGTTTTCAGCATATCGCCAAAGGCGGTAATAGGATCGGTACTGCCCGTGGATGAACCATAGGCGATGCCCATTTCACCCGAGGACACGATAGGGTCATCCAGTAATCCCGCATCGAGTAAAGCCAGTTCACTGGCCCGGGTTGCCATAATGGAAACCTTGCCCATGGAACGAATTTTCTTGCGCGAATAATGGCTTGGCACTTCAAAGTCTGTAATTGGTGCGGCTAAACGGGTATTGAGTCCGTCGTATCTATCCCAGTCACTCATAGTGACGACGCAGTTTTTCTGCGCCTTAAGGTTCGCCGCAATGGTCGGCCAATCATGACCTAGGGCGGTAATCCCGCCAATGCCTGTGATGACCACTCGTTTACAGCGTGTTTGATTTGTCGCCTCGCTCATTTAGATCATACCTCCATTGACCGATATCACTTGGCGAGTGATATAGGCGGCATCGTCAGACATTAAAAATGCGGCTAAGGCTGCGATTTCATTGGGTTTACCCATACGGCGCATCGGCACTAATTGCTCGACCATGTCCTTAGGGATATTGGCCACCATGTCGGTTTCAATCAAGCCCGGGGCGATACAGTTGACGGTGATTTTGCGTTTTGCCAGTTCTAATGACAGTGCCTTAGTCGCGCCGATAATACCCGCTTTGGAGGCGCTGTAATTCACTTGGCCACGGTTGCCCGCGATCCCAGATACCGAGGCTAAAGTGATGATACGTCCACCTTTTCGGCCTTGTACCATAGGCATCACGCAGGGATGGATCACATTATAAAAACCGTCCAAGTTAGTGTGAATGACGCTGTCCCATTCGCTTTCTGTCATGGCGGGAAAGGCGGTATCGCGGTTGATACCGGCATTGAGGATCACGCCGTAATAGGCACCATTGGCCTCGATATCGGCTTCGATGGCGGCTTTGACTGTCGCGCGGTCGGCAACATCAAATTTCAGCAGGCTCACATTGACTCCAAGCGCGCGGATTTGCGTGGCACTGTCATCGGCCGCCGTTTGATTGCTGTGGTAATGCAGGGCGATATCGAAGCCTGCTGCGGCCAGTTTTAGGGCGATGGCTTTACCTATACCGCGGCTCGAACCTGTGACTAATACTCTGTTATTCATCTATTTTCTCCACCCCATTTTATCTTTAGGAGTCGGTATGGGGTTTCATGTATTTATGGTAAAAGGCTGCTTGCTAAGGCGCTTAATCTAACGCTTTTTATCGACAGGCTAATTCAGTTTGCTGCGATTACCTGGTCTCAGCATTGCCTCGATATTAGTGTCCAAGGCTTCTATTGCCCGCGTCTTGATTTCCATCAAGGTAGGCTTGCGTGTCTTGGGGTTGGAACACATTCACATTCGCTGTGGCGACTAAGATTTTCTCTTGTTCGCTTCCGGCTTCGGGCAGCAGATAAATCTGGCAATCGAATACCGCTAATCCCGACTCCTCTTGATAGAGGCGGTTTACCTGGGTGCGATAGGTGCGCCCGAGTTCATATTGCTTGGCATGTAGCGCTAATTTGCGCGACCCCAACAGAAAACCCACGCGGATTTTATCATTGCGCAGCTTAGCTTCTACTCCGGCCAGTGCGGCAATACTTTGGGCCATATATTCGATACCCACATAATTGGGTACGGCTTGATGTTTATCGTCGAAATAGGGGCTTTTCGGCGTGATCGTGACTTCGGTAACTAAGGTATCGCGTTGATAAGAGATGATCTTATCGACCAAGATCATCGGCGCCCTGTGGGGGATGAAATCGGCAATATCCTGCTCGGCAAAGGGTAAATTGAATTGAATAAAGGGCATCATTTTAGGCCTCGTTACGGCAAAAAATCAGGCTGGCATTGCTGCCGCCAAAGGCGAAGGAATTACTCATCACATAATTAAGTGTGCCTTTTGCGGCGACTTGATGGCGTTCGACTAAGGTAATGGACGGGTCCTGTGGATCGACTTGTCCGTCCCATTGATGGGGCGGCAGGGCTTGGCCGTGATTATGTGCCGAAAGCAATAAATAGCAGAAGGCGGCTTCGATTGCGCCAGCGGCACCTAAGGTATGGCCGACTAAGGGTTTGGTCGAGCTGCAGGGCGGGGTGTTGACGCCAAAGACTTTAACCACAGCGCGGCTTTCCATCGCATCATTTTTGGGTGTCGCTGTGCCGTGTAAGTTAATGTAACCAATATCTTGTGCCGCAATATTCGCATCTTGCAAAGCCGCTTGCATGGCGGTGATTGCGCCAGCGCCTTCGGGGTGTGGCGCCGAAATATGATGGGCATCGCTCGACTCGCCAATGCCAGCCAGCATCACATCGGACTCGCCCGCCGTCAGCACGAATAAGGCCGCGCCTTCGCCGATATTGATGCCATCACGGTTGATACTAAAGGGATTGCAGTGGCCTTTTGACACAGATTCCAAAGCATTAAAACCATTGACTGTCAGTTGGCACAAACTGTCGACACCGCCAACAATCACCATGTCGCAGAGGTTAGCGCTGAGTAAACGCTTGGCACTGGCAAAGACTTTTGCGCTGGAGGAACAGGCGGTTGAAATCGTATAGCAAGGGCCATCTAGCTCAAAATATTGGCGCAAAAAGTCGCTAGTGCTGCCGAGCTCCTGCTGGAAATAGTGGTAATCCGCCGGAAAGTGGCCGTGTTGATTGCGATAGCTCAGGGCCGCTTCACCTTTAGAAATCCCCGAGGTGCTCGTGCCTAGCACAACGCCAATGCGAGCATGGCCCAAATCCCGTTTCGCTTGTTCAATCGTGGCGGTAATTTGCTGCGCCGCGCATAGGAGTAACTGGTTATTGCGGCAATCGAACTGAATGAGCTTTGCAGGAATCGCCGGCAGCGCAGCCGTTACTGGCGCAACTAAGGTTGGGTGCTCGAACAGGAGTGTGTCACTGCGCTGCATCGCGCTGGTATCACCCGCGATCAGGCGGTCTAAAACCTGCTGGGGATCTTGCCCTAGCGGGGTACACAATCCAATCTGTGTAATGGCTACTCTGTTCATCATAGCGTATCGTTTTTTTACCATGGCACAGCGAAGTGCGGGTGTTAAAAGGTTAAATAGGTTCGATTTCTAGCTCAAACTTGGCCTGTGGCATAGTTAAGCTGATGTGGGCTTGCCATAGGGCGTCGCCGACATTTTGTTGATAACGGATTTGCACCACATGGGTTTGCAGGGCGCTTTTACTGATCAAGGTATCTTGGCTATAGATCTGGCGACAGGGGATTGTAATTACTCGGGTATCGACAAGCGTGTCGCTCTGATTTCCCCCAACCGTATCGCAAAGACCAGTCACTAAATGGCCACCTTCCAAATGGGCGCGAATACTCTGCTCAGGCCAATAGATCAGTTGCATCATCGCCATTAAATACTCGGCTTTAAAATTGTCGCCCAGCAGCACGCTTTGCTCACTGCTGAGTGTATTCCCATCATAAACCAAGGTAAACAAAGCCTGTCCGAGTGGCGCTAAACCCACGAGCGTCATGCGCTCGCCCTCTAACTCCAATTGAGTGAGCAGTTCGTGGGACTCTTTCCCCACTTTAATACTGACTTTTTGGCTAAAGGACTGGGGTGAAGATACGCCAGTATTGCTGTCGGTTTGCTGACTCGCCATGATGGCGGGCTTAGTTGTAGACTCAGTCGCGGGCTGTATCCTAGGCTGAGTCAACGGCTTATCGGTCGCGGGAGCAAAGTCATGGGGCAGTGGAGCCAAACAATAACGCATATCCTTAGTGAGCCCGACACAGGTCTGCCTGAACAGCAGTTCACTACAGCCCGTCAGCCCAAGGCTTGCGAGCAGCAGGGCGGTGATCACTAACCATTTAGCGTTAAGGTTTAGCGGCATGCGGTTAGACCTCTGCGAATGCTGGAGTGGCGGCTGGGTTTCTGCACAGTTCGACTATCATGTTCAGGCGGCGCTCCGAGTCTTTAACGAAGGGATTATTCGTATCCCAAGCATAGCCCGCCAGAATAGAACAAATCATCTGCTTGATACGCTCGTTCGGTTCTTCATAGAAGATCACGTCCTGAAAGCGGCCATCATACCAAGCTTGCACATAGGTACGAAAGGCATTCACGCCCTGCATCAAAGGCGTTGAGTAATCGGCTTGCCAGTCAACCGTTTCGCCATTGAGTTGTTTCGTCAGGCATTTTGCTGCCATAGACGCCGATTGCATGGCGATAGTCACACCGGAGGAAAACACAGGATCGAGGAACTCGCCCGCATTACCCAGTAGGGCGAACTTGTCGGTCGCAAGGCGTGACACATTGGCGGAATAACCTTTGAGCGTGGCGCATTCCTGCACCACTTTAGCGTTTGCCAGCAGGGCTTTTAGCCCTGGTTCTTCATTGACTATGCTCATCAATTGTTGCTCAAGCGAACCTTGTAAACGCTCAAGTAACTGCGGCTCAGCCACCACGCCGAGTGAACAGCGGCCATTGCTAAAGGGAATGAGCCAATACCAAATATCTTTATGTTCAGGGTGGACGCTGATCAAAATCTTATTACGATCGAAGCTAGCATCGCTGATGTTGTCTTCCACATGCGTAAAGATGGCGCTGCGCGGAGGCAGGCAAGATGGACTTTCTAAGTTGAGCAAGCGGGGTAATACGCGACCAAAACCGCTGGCGTCGAGCACATATTGGGCATTGATTTGATAAAGCTCGCCCTGTTCATTGCGCACCGTTAAGCGTGGGTTCTCGGTTAAATCGATCGCCTCGACCGTTTCGCCGTAGCGGATGTCGACCCCTTGGCTTTGGGCGGTATCGGCTAACAGTTTATCAAAACTGGCGCGCTGCACTTGAAACGTGGTGCCCGGCCCAGGAGTAAATTTATCGGTAAAATCGAAGGTGGTGTAAGTTCCATTGCGACGAAAGGCGGCGCCATTTTTATGTTGGAATCCAGCGGCATTGAGCGCATCTAACATGCCCGCTTCTTCGATAAACTGCATGCAGCAGGGCAGTAAACTTTCGCCGATGGAGAAGCGAGGAAAATGCTGTTTCTCTAACACAAGCACGCGCTTGCCTTGCTGGTGTAGCAGGCTGGCAGCGATGGCGCCCGAAGGCCCTGCGCCGATAATGGCCACATCGACATCAAGTGAATTTGGTATAGCTGATAAATCGTGAACCTGTGTAGACATGTAAAATACGTTCCTTGTAGTCATCAGGACTTTTTTGTCGTTAGAAGCTGATTGGTGGTTAAAGCCAGTGTTGTGGTCAAAATCAACGGCGAAAGTAAAAAGGTAAACCCTATGCCCAGCGACAGGGTTAAACCAAAGTAGTGAATCGCTTGGGTCTGGCTAAAGGCAAGTAAACCAAAGGCCAATAGGGTCGAGCAGGCGGACATAAACACCGCCATCATCACTGCCTTGCCGTGGTTCTGGGCTGAGGCAAAAAACAAGCTATAGTCTATCCCAATCCCGAAAACTAAAATGAGCGCGAGTGCATGGAACAGACTCAGTGGTGAGCCCGTTAAGCCTAAGGTTGCAAGCGTGAGCAAGGCCGCAAGGGCCGGCACGGCAACCACAACCGCCGCTTTTTTAAAGCCGAAATTCAGGCTAAACAACAAGAGTGCGATGCCAAGTGCAAGGGCTAACAGCTTTAGGGTTAACAATCGGTAATGGCCCATGACGGCTGAAATGTCCGCCACCTTGTCGATAAGCTGCACGCTTTCATCATGGGCAAAACGCGCCTTAAGGGCATCGATTTGCTGAATGCCGCCAAGGAGGACTATGGCTCCATAATCGGCACCCTGATCCGCGCTCGCCCTACCATCATTTAGCGCGCCATTGCTGACTGGACTATTAGCCTCATTCGGCGCGAGCCACAGCGGCGCGAGTTGCTTGCCGGCCCCTAGCGTCAAGAATGCTGCTGGCGTGATGTAATCTGTTTTCGCGGCCAAATAGGCGGCTTGCAGTTCTGGCTTTAGATTTTCATCCAAACCAAGGCTTGTGAGCACAGTATCTATCTGAGTTTGATAGATTTCGCCCTGTAAGTGGTAAGCCGTGTCTTGTTTTCGATGGCTGGGCAGATAACGGCTGAGGCTCACATAGTTGCCTAACTCTTGGTTTGTTATGGCGGTATCAAGCATGGGTGACACTCGCTCAAGCTGCTGCAGCAACGCTTCTTCGCTCGGTGCGCGTACCAATAAGAATTGATTGTCTGTGCCGCCACTGAGTAACTGGCGTAGCTGGTTTTCTGGCTCAGTCACGCTTGCAGGGCTTTGCTGTAAATGACGAATATCGTCATCGACGGTTAACTTTGTTACGCCGCTTAAACACCAGATTAGTATCACCAAAGCAAACATGCCCATGCCTAACGGCGTGGTAAATCGTTTCGATAACTGAGTGAGACTGGCAAGGTAAGTCCCCGCGAGCGCTAACGGGCGGGAGCCTGCGGGTAAGCGACTGCCGGCTAACAGTGGATAGGCGAGAATGAGGGTGAGATAGGCCCCAAGTAAACCTGCGGCGCAGAAAATCGCGACTTGCTGCATGCCGGGAAACGGTGCTAAACCTATGCCGACATAAGCCAAAGCGCTAGTGATAAAGGCGAGTGTCACCGTTGGGAAGATATACGCCACTGTGGCCTTTGCGCTCCGCTCTGTATTGCTTAAGCGCTCGCAGTAAAAATGAAAACTATAGTCGATGGCAATGCCTATCAAGCTAGTGCCAAACACTAAGGTGAGTAAATGCAGCTCGCCAAATACGCTTAAGGTAAAAGTCACGGCCAGCAACAGCCCGCTGGAAATAGTCACGATTGCTAGCAGTAGCGGCATCACTGAGCGAAACGCCAACCAAACTAAGGCTATCACCCCAAGTAAGGATGCTAGGCCGAGGATCGATATTTCACTCTTAGCCGTTTGCGTTGCCGCAAGGGCATGAAACAGGGCGCCAGCTTTGAGCACGGTAATATCTGGGTAGCTTTGTTTAACGGCATCCAATCCTTGGGTTAATGCCGTCATCTGCGCTAATTGCGCATTGGGATTAAAAGCGCTTTCTCGCCCCTTTGCCATGACGACCGCGGCAACATTATCGCCTTGATTCGCGAGCAGTATCCCCTGGCTGGCCCTGACTTTTGAACTCGGTGCGAGGGTGAGTAAATTGGCTGGGAATAACAGCAGCGGATCTTGGGCGAGCAAGTTGCTATTGGCGTAACTAAAGGCGTTGTAAAGCTGCGCTGTGGCTGCCTCAATCAGACTTTCAATATTTTGGCTGGCTAACGCTTCGGCTTGCGGCGCTGTCAGTAATTTAAATCTGTGGGGGAAATAGAATTGCCCTAGCGCTTCACCGAGCTGTATATCGGCGCTGCGGATATCGGTTAGCGCGCCTTGCTTACCCCTTGCAACAAGGTCAGCTTCAAGCTTTTGCATCAACAGTTTTGCCGCAGTGATTGCTGTGGTTTCATCCTTGGCGACAAGCGCAATATAGACTTGATCGGCGAGCGTGGCTTCAACTTGGTTAAGGGCGCGCTCTGTGAGTTTATCCTGTTGTAAATGCGGCAGCATGGCAAGGATATCGCTTTGTACACGTGCGCCGTTTTGCCAAAGTTGTAGCGTCCACAAACTTGCTGACAGCATCAATAGCAACCAAATGGCGAGGCGCCACTGGGGGGAAGATTGCATCAAAGCTTGATTGGCGCGCGCGGCGAAGTTGGAGGCCATGGCTAAGGTTTGCTCGCCTCGCCAGCCAACGCATACTGCGCTAATTCGGCTTCGCTGAGTGTGCCTTGGGAAAGCGCACTAAAGTCGATGCGGGTCATATCCTGTGGGCTCACATTCGGCGCGGCGCTCAGCAGCACTAAGGACTGCAACACATCGCTACCTTCTAACACCATATTGGCGATAGCTTTTTTCATTAAGGGATCTTTGGGCGTCAGGCCTAATTGCCATTGGCCGTCTGGGCTCAAGCTTTCTATTTTTAACCTTTCTGTTCCTAAAAAGTGTAATTCGAAGTTTTCGCTTAAACCGGAAATATCCCCGCCGAGCATAGCGCGCACTAGGCTGGGCAATAAATCGCCCATAACGGCGGCGCTTGCCGAGGTGTCGGCCTTGCTGATCTGCACTCGACCTTGGCTATCGCGCTGGATCAGTTGCTTATCTTTTAAAATCAGCAGGGATTCGAAGGGCTTTATCTGCTGCCAAATCAGCCCTTGGGTTTGATCGAAGATAAACTGACCTTGGCTGATTAACGGCTTTTTGAGCACCTTTAGCTGCCGAGATTGCACAAACTGACCTCTCACCGTTTCGCCCAAGTTAAGTTTTTGGCTTAAGGCGACAAGCTGCGCGGTATCCGCACTTTGGCTAAAGAGTGCTTGATAATCGCCGGGTGCAGCTAAGGTTTCAGCCTTGAGTGGCAGGCTTATCAAAGCACAAGCCAAACTACAGGCAATGCAGAGGAATAATGCACACTTAGCCAGCACAGGGTTCTTCGTCAGCGCAGAGCTCTTGGCGAGTACTGAGTTCATTAGTCTTCCACCTTAGCGAGCAGGGTGGCGATTTTGTCACGGAACACATCTGGGGTAACAAAGCACAATTCTTGGGTGCTCATATCGACCGCCGCTTGAATGGTATAACCCTTAGTGATGCGCGCACCGGTTTCGACATCGCGAATTTGATAATTGATCTTTAAGCGGTTTTCCCACTCAACTAACTCGGCGCGCACTGTGATTTTTTGCTCGAAAGTGCTGGCTTTGACGTACTTAATCTGCAAATCGATAATCGGCCACGCATAGTTAGATGCTTGCATTTGGCGGTAGTTGTAGCCCAACTCATCGAGCAGTTTACAGCGGGCTATTTCGAAATAACGCAGGTAATTGCCATGCCAAGTAATCCCCATAGAATCCACATCGTGGAAGGGGATTTGCATTTCCATATCGATAGTGAGCAATGATTTCATCGGCACACTTCCCATTCGCCCGCTTGGATTTTAGCTATGGTTTGGCGCAGCACAGTTTCGAGCGGCCTATCTTCAATTAAGGTTTCAAAATCGGCGCGCACTTGAGCGAGGGTTTTCGCCAATGAGGGTGTGAGCGAGGCTTCGCTCAGTTCATTTTGGGCGATACGCAGACCAATACCTTGGGTCATGGCAAGTAATGCAGCCGCTGCGACTTGTTCGGTCAATTGCAGCACGCGCATACAGTCGCGGGCGGCGATAGTGCCCATGCTCACCTTGTCTTGGTTGTGGCATTCGGTCGAGCGTGAAAACACGCTGGCCGGCATAGTGTGCTTGAGCGCTTCTGCCGTCCAAGCCGACACGCCAATTTGTACCGCTTTAAAACCATGATTAATCGCGCGGCGTGGACCGGTTGAGCCAGATAAGTTGGCAGGTAAGCCATTGTTAAACTTAGGGTCCATTACTAGCGCCATTTGGCGGTCGATAAGATCGGCTAAGTTGGCCACAGTATTTTTCAGTGAATCCATCGCAAAGGCGATATGGCCGCCGTAGAAATGGCCACCGTGGAGAATATGCTCGCCTTCGCCGTCGACAATCGGGTTGTCGTTGGCGCTGTTGACTTCGGTTTCGATAAACTGACGCATAAACGGCAGCGCATCCTGCAACACGCCGATAATGTGCGGCGCGCAGCGGATGGAATATCTGTCCTGCAGACGATCTGAATTACGTGGATGTTCGTGGTGATTCAAATCTTCCCGTATCCAAGTGGCGATTTGGTTTTGCCCCGGATGCGGTTTGGCGGCAAATAAGATTTCATCAAAATGGTTCGAGTTGCCTTTTAGCGTTAACGAGGCCATGGCGGTAATGCGACTACTCAAGCGAGCAAGATATTGTGCGCGATCAAAGGCTAAACAGGCCAAGGCCGTCATCACGGCGGTGCCGTTCATCAGGGCTAAGCCTTCTTTTGGCCGCAGGACATGCTGGGTGATGTTGAGTTTAGCGTACACGGCTTGAGTCGCTTGGCGCTCACCTTGGTAAATCACTTCGCGCTCACCGACTAACACGGCGGCTAAATACGACAACGGCGTTAAATCACCACTGGCGCCGACCGAACCTTCCTCTGGGATGACTGGCACTATGTTGAGATTCAGCAAGGTTTCGATGCGCTTTAATAGCTCATAGGTCACGCCAGATTTGCCAATGGCTAAGGAGTTTAAACGGCAAGCCATCACAGCGCGGGCCTGCATTATGCTTAAGGTCTCGCCTAAACCGCAGCCGTGGAAGCGGGTTAAATGCAGTGGTAATTCGTGGACCAGATCTAAGCTCACATTGACTGTGCAAGAGTCGCCATAACCTGTGGTTACGCCATAGACCACGCCTTCTTCGTGCAGCAGGCTATCGATAAAGCGCGCACCTTTTTGAATATATTCTTGATAATCCGCATCGTCACAGAGCTTGACTGGCGCGCCTTTGGCGACGGCAACCACTTGTTCTAAGGTAAGAAATTGACGGCCGAACTCAACAGTCTGTAGGTCTGATTGACTCTCGGAGTCGGCTGCTTTGGTGTGGCTCATGAATGCTGTGTCCTGTCTGTCTTATGATCCTGCTCTGGGATCGGCGATGATGCTGAAGTTGTCGGTAACGGATTGGGCTGTACTAAAGGCGATGGGGTGCGTTGTAGCTCGTTGTCTTTGCGCCAAAAATCGAAGAAGTTAAACCATTGCAAAGGCTCGCGTCTGGCGAAGTATTCTAAACGTTCGCTGTAGCGGTTGACGGCCTGCTGTAATCTGTCCATTCTGCCCGCTCTTGGGCCTTTCAGTGTTTCGGCGAAGCGTTCTAAATGCACCCGATAACGACCTTGTTCCCGCAGGCAAAACATTAAAAACACGGGGCAATCGAGTAACCCTGCTAAAATAAACGGCCCCTGTGGGAATGGCGCATCTTGACCCATAAACGGCGCGTACATGACGCGGCCTTGGGTATTCGATGAGGTTCTATCGCCCGCAATGACCACCAGTTCACCGTCCTCTATTTTTTGCTGCAATAGCATAGACGTTGCAGGATTTAGCTCGGTCACTTGAATAAGATTGAGCGTGCTATCTGGGTTTAACTGTTTGAGCACCTTATTGAAGTTTTCCGCATGGCTAGTTAGCACCATGACGTTTACTTTGACTTTGCGCTGGTGGATTGAAATGGCGCGGCAAAGTTCTAAATTACCCAGGTGCGACACTAATAACACCGCGCCTTTGCCGCTTTCGAGCTGGTCGGCCAGCACTTGGCGGTCGGGAAAATCCACTTGGCTCAATTGGATACGATCGCACCAGGCATCGATTCTATCGAGTGCGGCATTGCCAAAGGCTAAAAAGTGATTCAGGCTATCGCGCCAGCCTACAGGCTGATTGAGCTTAGGGTGTTGCGGCTCAAGTTTTTGCACGCGGCGCAGAAAATCTAACGAGGCTTCACGGGTGACTTTGCCTGTGAGGAAAAAATAGCAAATCACCGGATACATAATGGCGCGGCATAACCAATGGCCGCCAAAGCGATAGCTCTCGGCTAACAGTTTGATGCCCCAGTAACTGCCGCGCTCCTTCATGCCAGACCAATGGGTGGCTGAAGTTGATGATGTTGCTGGAGTCGATTGTGTTGCTGACGAGCAATCGGAAGTTTGCACGACTTGGTGCTGCGATTTACGCTGTGATTTACGCTTCAATAGCCAAGGCAGGCGTTTGAGCATGCCGAAAAATAACTTAGTGTGCAGCTTAGTGATGCGCACATTATCTGCTATAGCTTGAAAGTGACTGACGCCGCCTTCGGGATAAATCACCTTAGTCGGCTGGAATAGAATCTCCACCCCTTGCCAGTAAAGTTTAACTAGGATTTCGATATCAAAATCCATTCGTTCCGTTAAGGCTTGCTGGCACAGTAATCGCTCGGTGGCGGCCAGCGGATAAACGCGAAAGCCACACATAGAATCTTGAATATCAAAGCTTAAGGTTTCGACCCATACCCAAAAATGGGTTAGGTAACGGCCATAAAGCCTGCCCTTAGGTACAGATTCATCGTACTCAGGCTTACCCGAAATCAGCGCATCGGGTTTAGCTTGTGCCCTTGCTAACATAGCCGGAATATCAGCGAGATTATGTTGACCATCGGCATCGACCTGTAGCGCATGACTAAAGCCATCGCGGTAGGCACGGCGCAGCCCTGTCATCACAGCGGCGCCCTTACCACGATTGTACGGATGCAGCAGCAAAGTCACCCAAGGATAGGTTTGGGCTAAGGATTGCAATAGATAACGGGTTTCATCATTGCTGCCATCATCAATCAAATAACAGTGCAGATTAAACTGGGCGAGTTCGGCCAAGGTCTGGGCAATCGCGGCGCTGTGATTGTAATTGGGGATCACTAAGGCGAGTTTGATGGGTGCCGACTCAACGAGGTCGCTGGGAGGCGTTAGCACTGACTTGCCTCATCGCTAATGTTGGTAGCAGATTTGCTGTTAACGGGCGTGCTATCAAAGGCGATACGGCCTGAAGCGTAACGGTTTTCACCATCAATATAGGCGAAGGTGAGTTTTGCCTTAGCGGCATTGTTGCTAATGCTTAAGGTGACTTCTTGGCCAGGCAGTATGAGTTGCTGAAACTTAAGCACTTCTAAGTTAGCGACCGCCTCTGAATAACCGAAATGTTGGCAGCCTAAACGCACCGCCCAATCTAATTGCGTCACGCCCGGCAACACGGCTTGTTCGGGGAAATGGCCGTTAAAATACTCAAGGTCGGCCGCCACTAACAGACGTAATTCAATGTTATCAATGCCGATATCGGAATACAGGATCGGCGGTAAACTCGATTTAATCATGATCAAATAACTCGACTAACTGGGCAGTGACACGCTTACCCTGAGTGTTAAGCGGTAAAATATCGGGATAACGCCAGCGGCGTGGCAGCGTGACGCGCTCAAATTGGGTCAGTAAATGTGCTTTTAGGGCATTGTTAATACTGAGTTTGCCCTGTTCTTGCAGCACGTTTTTACCGAGTTCTGACAAGGTCACCACTGCGCCAAGTTGGGATTTAAACTGTGGCAGCACGACTAGTGCAGCTTGCTCAACGTAGGCGTGGCTGCACATGAGGGTTTCCATTTGCGCTAGCGACAGACGCTTCTCTTCAATCTTAACGATGCGATCGAGTCGGCCCTTGAGTCTAAACTGGCCATTTTCGGTTGGTTCGATTTTATCTTCGCAGCGCAGCCATTCATCGTCAGCCAAATAGGGCGATTTTAGCAGCAGGGCGCCGTCGGTCGGATCTTGATCTATTGAGATGCGGTCAAACACTTGCCAAGGTTCATCGGCCTCATGCTGACGGCGATAGGCGATGCCGCCCGTTTCTGTGCTACCAAAAATTTCGATGGGCAGGTGACCATAGCACTGGTTGACGCCTTTGGCCGCGGCAAAACTTAATGGCCCGCCAGAGCTAAATACTAAGCTCGGTGAGCGCAGTTGCCGCTCGTGCTCTAGCGCTTTAGGCAGGCGCGATAACTGGGCTGGGCTACTGATCAAACACAGGTTTGGCAGCAAGGCCGTGTAATAACTTAGGGTTTCTGGATATTCAATCTGCTCGCTTAAAAACGGTCGACTGGCGGCGAGCGGCCACAAAATCTTGAATAACAGACCGTAAATATGCTGGTGGGAAACCGTGGATACTACGCTGCAATGGGGCAAATGCTCGGCAAAAGTATGTTCGAGCACAGACACTTCGATATCTAACTGTTCAAGTGTTTTACGGATCGCCTTAGGTTCGCCGCTGCTGCCAGAGGTAAAGAGCACTAACTCACCGATAGCCTCGCTCGCGGGCCAAGGTTTGTTGGGCAGGCTCAGCTCCTTTTTCAGCAGCACAAAAGCTTGGCATTCGCACAAAGGCTTGTCTGACAATATGCCATCAAACTGGTGCGTTAACTCGCTCAAGGTGCCGGTTTGGGTGTTGGGAGGCAGGATAATTTCTTTGCCCGCTAACAGCGCGGCACATAATCCGACGGCAAACAGATCGCTGGTATCACTCGCGAGCAGCCATTTTTTCTCGGGCGCGGCGAGCAGTTGCTCGTAAAAATACGCCACCTGATTGGTAAATAATGCACCTGTGACTATGTCGTGGTGATTAAAGCTGATCAGTTGTTGGGCAAAGGGCCCTTGGGTTAACCAGTTTTTGAGTAGCTGTGTCATGTTTTCTTCAACCAAAAGCTGCGATATAACCACTCCCCACCGAGGAGCAGTCCCATGAGTACGTATGCAATCAAACCGTTATACAAGGTCCAGGTTGCTAAGCTAGTAAAGCCAGCGGTATAAGCCGCCATCGAGCCATTTAAGATAAATAAGCCGCACCAAAGTAGGGTGACTTTTTTAAGATACGGAATGGCTTCATCCGGTAAATCGGGTTCTTTCAAGCGGGCTAAACGCTCTATCATGCATGGGCCAGTGTGCAGTGAATAACTGAACAGAGCCAGCATAGTCAGATTTATTACCACTGGGTAATACAAAAGCCAGTCGCTTCGCTTGGCAAGATAACTGCCTGCCGTAAGCGCAATCCCCACCAACAGGGGCAATACTAACGTCTTAACCTTTTGCTTTTGTAGCATTAACCGCACAATCAGCAATAAACACAGCACGAGCGCTATGGTGCCAGCAGGCAAATAATTCAGCCCGAAATACACGGCAACCGGATAGGCCAGCAATGTGAGGGCGGTTAAGACTTGTAGCAAGGCGCGCATTAGTCTTTAACTAAACCTTCGATGGCATTAACCACATCGTTGACTGTGCGAACGGATTTAAATTCATCGGGTTGGATCTTTCTACCCGTCAGTTGCTGCAGCTTGATCACTAAGTCGACGGCATCAATACTGTCGAGATCGAGCTCTTCATACAGGTTGGCCTCAGGCGTAATCGCCTCGGCCTCAATTTCGAATTCATCCACTAAAATAGTGGTCAGCATAGCGAGGATTTGTTCACGATTTTGCATATTCCTCTCCTATGGACGCTGTGATTCGATAAAGCTAGCTAAGCTGGCAACACTGTGGAAATGGGCCTTAGTGGCATCCGAATTAGCTTCGATTTTGACATCAAATTTTTTCTTGATGGCTAAGCCGAGTTCGAGGGCGTCGATTGAATCTAAGCCTAGACCTTCGCCAAAGAGCGGCGCATCGGTTTCAATATCATCAATACTGACGTCT
Source organism: Shewanella baltica (assembly GCF_900456975.1). Taxonomy (NCBI): domain Bacteria; kingdom Pseudomonadati; phylum Pseudomonadota; class Gammaproteobacteria; order Alteromonadales; family Shewanellaceae; genus Shewanella; species Shewanella baltica. Next base: position 4,404,956 of record NZ_UGYM01000002.1, on the reverse strand, counting down.
TCAAGATCGAGACAGTCGATGATTAACTGCTTTATTTCATTATTTAAGTTCATAATTATTTTCGAGTTGTTGTTTATAGTAGTGTTCAAGATCCCGCGTCAGCTGCCGGGCCATTTTTGCATGCTCACCTAAAGCCGCTTGGTACTTCTGGTAAGAAACTGTTGCGCCGATTTCAACGGCCATCCCCATGGTTTGCCTTGGGATCTCATACCAAGGTTGCTCCTTTGTCAAACCACGGACATTGGTACGCAGCACCACAGGTAAAATATCGGCTTCGGCTCTTAAGGCAATGTTGGCTGCGCCGCGGGCAAAGTCGTTAATGGTCGCGCCGACAACCGTGCGTGTGCCCTCGGGGAAGATAATTAAATTGGTGCCTCTCGCGAGCACTTCGCGGCAATCCTCTAGCATAAGTTCGGCGCCGCGATTGGGAATATAACCCGCGCAGGACACGACACCACGCAAAAACGGATTACGCCATAAACCTTGTTTGACTATGCAGCCCGCATTGGGCATGAGGCTTATCAACACGACCACATCCACTAAACTGGGATGATTGGCGATCACGATAACGCCTCTGGCGTCATGCAGTTGTTGTGCTCTATGGGTACTAACGTGGATCACGCCCGCCCAAGTGAGCATGGCGACAAAACCTTTGAACATCAAATGTACGGCCTTTTGGACTCGAATAATCCGCGCCTCGGGTGTACCAGGCCAGAAACGTAGCAAAGGTAAAATGGTCAAGGAGCTTAACAAGCCGCCTAAGCCAAAGGCGATATAACAACTCACGCCGCCTAGCCAACGTGACACATAATTCAGCCCTGCGCGGCGAGTTTCCGGCGGGCTATAAGCGGCATTGTGCATTGAATCTTCATAACCCTTGGTGGCGTCATGGCTGTGGGCAGTATTAAACATGCTCTAGCTTCCAATGCCATTGGGATAAGCAGCCTGAAATATTTTGCGCTGTCGCGAGTGCGTGGAGCAAGGCGCCATAGGTCAAAGGATTTAATGCTGTCGACTCTGAGATGCGGCTCACTGTGAGCTTGACCGAAGCGGGCGCATCGAAGGGCGCGAGCTGTAGACCTAGGGCCAAAGGCAATTCAAATTCTTGGGTAAACTCGTCGTACACAGGTGGCACAGGATCATCACCGAAGACTAACAGCAAGGGCTCTGGCGACTGGTGTAACTGGGCGAAGGCTTCAACCATAGCTTGTGATAGGGTTTCGGTACCTGCGGCAACTGAGGTCGACGGCGCGGTATTGGCCGCCACTATGCCAAAAATGCCGCTGGCGGTGTTGTGCACCGACTGACTAAACCCTAAGGGCGATAAGGGCTGTTTGGCGATAATGTCTTCGAGCAGTCCGATAGTGCGCTGCAACTCACCGTGGCGCGAGGCAAAAATAGAGCGGCAGTTTGCCGGCATATCGCACTGAAAGCTCACCTCTAGCATCATCTTAGTTAAGCGACTAAAGCGGCGGCGTTGCATGGCGGGAACGTGTTTGAGTGCGGGAGCTATGGTATCAGACTGTAGTGTGTCGAGATTTAATTCAGCCGAATTTTTGCACCAAGTTTGCCAACTTTGCGGGTGCTGATATTGGGGGGCCCAAGCGCCCCAAGAGAGAATGCTGAATGTTAGTTGCACTACTTTGCCTCGACACTAAATTTAAGCTGTCTTAGTTATCCCTAACTAAGTTAGAACATTGATGGATTGTCATACCATAGTGAGGTGTAAACGCGTTTGATGAATGACGATGACGCTAGGAATGCCCTCTACAGCGGGGCCATTCTACACTATGCCCCGCGTTTTTATGAAGCCATTTGCATTATGTGGGTTAACGTAATGGGATCAAGTGCTGTAATTTTCAGCGGTTAGATCGAATTTCTGTAACAAATATCGCAATAGCAGTCTCATTCGATAGGCTTTTTTATCCAAGCGATTTGCGCTCAAAATGAAAAAAGGCGCACTGAGCGCCTTTTGTCTTAACCACGGCAAGGTTTTACTGCGCCAGTTGGTTCTCGAGTTTGCGTAGAGCGACTTTTAGCTTGCGGGTATTTTCTGGACCCATACGGATCAGCAGTTTTTGCGCGCTAGGTAGTGCCTCTAAGTTAGGGTCAACAAATTGATAGTTAACGCTAATAGAGCTCAGCTCAATCGGATCTTCAATGATAGGCGCCGCGAGCAGTATTTTAATCGCTTGCAGCATTCTGTCGTTGAATTTAGCGTTGCTGTAGCCGAGTTCGGTAAAGGCTTCCTCTAGCATAGGCGTCATTTGCTTATAGGTGACCATTAACGTCTGTTCGTCCATTTTGGCAATCGAGTCAACATAGGCATCGTATCTGTGGAAACCCTCAGGATTTAAATACACTTTGTTGGTGATTTCAGAAACCGAGAAATGCTTCTCTGGGCCTTTGAGTGGACTCACTTTACGGGTCAATTCGCCCTGAGCTAAGTTATCGACAAACACCACAAATTGGCGCGCGAGATCTTGCTGCACTAATGCAGAACCCAGCACATTGTTATCGATAATGGCGAGGGCTTTTTGTTGTACGAATGCATCACTTTCAGCCAGCGCGGGTACAGGTTCAGCAATAACTTCCGGCTCAGTTACCGCAGGGGTTTCTGTGCTGTTGGTGTTTGTTTCTGTAACAGCAGGCGTCGTCTCAGTGGTTTCTGGCTCTGGCGCACTTTCGAGCGTCATTGGCTTAGATGGCGGTGTTTCAGGCAATACAATTGGCGCGTTAGGGATGAGTTTAGGTGAATCTGAGTCACCGCTGTAGTAATAATATCCTCCGGCAGAAAGTAGCACGACGAGCACTATCGCAAAAAGCGCAAAGCGATTACTGCTAGAAGAAGTCTCTTGAGGTGTTATTCTATCATCTTGATTAACTTGCATTTTACATCCTTCGCTTGAGTGTCAAGGTAACTTGGTGAATACATGCAGCTAACATTAAAGTGCAAGAGCGGACTATTGGAATACCGCTGGTTCATTTTGCAAGTTTCCATGCGCTTGTCTATAGCGCTTAGCTGAACATAAACAATTTATTTTGAGTATCGAGGCAGATGTCACTCCTCGGCCTTTACCCTTTACTGCCTAAGCCTGCACATAGTGCTGCTTGTGCCCGAGCCAACGTAAGATAATCGCATCGACTTTTTCGGGGGCCTGCGCCATCACATGATTTGCCAGTTTTTGAATATGCGGGATCAAAGCTTGATCGCGCACCAGATCGGCAATTTTCAGCTCGGCCAGTCCCGTTTGCTTAGTGCCAAGCACTTCACCTGGGCCACGAATTTCTAAATCTTTCTGCGCTATGATGAAACCGTCATTACTTTGCCTGAGTACACTCAGTCTTTGGGTGGCGGTATGGCTCAGTGGCGCCTTGTAGAGTAACACACAATGGCTTGCGATGGCGCCTCGACCGACTCGTCCGCGCAGTTGGTGTAGTTGTGCCAAACCTAAACGTTCAGGGTTTTCAATGATCATCAGGCTGGAATTAGGCACATCAACGCCTACTTCAATCACGGTTGTCGCCACCAGTAAATGAATTATGCCCGCCTTAAAATCGGCCATAATTTGCTGTTTTTCGGCACTCTTCAATCTGCCATGCACGAGACCGATATTGAGCTCGGGCAGGGCGAGACGCAGTTCTTCGGCGGTGTCTTCGGCGGCTTGGCATTCGAGCACTTCGGATTCTTCAATCAGAGTGCACACCCAATAGGCCTGACGTTTATCTGTGATGACGGCGTTACGCACCCGTTCAAGCACTTCGTTGCGGCGAGAATCGGCAATCGCCACTGTGGTCACGGGTGTCCGTCCCGGCGGCAGTTCATCGATAATTGATGTGTCGAGATCCGCATAGGCTGTCATCGCTAGCGTGCGCGGGATCGGCGTTGCCGTCATGATCAATTGATGCGGGTGGAAACCTTGGCTCACGCCTTTTTCCCGCAGACCTAAGCGTTGGTGTACGCCGAATCTGTGCTGCTCATCTATGATAATTAACGCAAGTTTGTTAAAGACCACATGCTGTTGGAAGATGGCATGGGTACCAATCACCATCTGGGCGGCGCCGGATTCAATATCCGCAAGGGATTGCGCTCTGACCTTACCTTTGAGTTTACCCGCCAGCCAACCGACCTTAAGTCCGAGTGGCTCAAACCAAGCGGCAAAGTTAGTTGCATGTTGCTCGGCCAATAGTTCAGTCGGTGCCATCATGGCAACTTGATAGCCGTTTTCAATCGCTTGAAGAGCTGCCATCGCCGCGACTAAGGTTTTACCTGAACCTACATCCCCTTGCACTAAGCGCATCATAGGGTGCGGTTGTTCTAAATCTTTGCCTATATCGGCCACCACTCTTTGCTGGGCGCCTGTGGGCTTAAAAGGCAAAGCGGCAAGGAAGGGATTGAGCAACTGCCCCGTGGCCTGCATGGTGACGGCAGCGTCTAAATTACTGCGCTGTCTTAGGCGTAACATGCTGAGATTATGGGCGAGTAATTCTTCCTGCACGAGTCGCTGCTGGGCTGGGTGTTGGCCTAACTCTAAATCAAACTGTGAGATCCCCGCAGGAGGTCGATGCAGCGTTTGCAACGCTTGTTTAAGGCTGATGTTGTTTGGTTGCAACTGCGGTGGCAGCAGCTCAGTTAAGCCGCCATCTTCCAGTAATACCAAAGCTTGCTCGGTCAGCTTGAGCCAACTTGCCTGTTTTAATCCCTCAGTTGTGGGATAAATCGGCGTTAGGGTATCACTCAGATGAACATCTTCACCGGGATACACGACTTTATATTCTGGATGCACTATCTCAGCTTGATGGCCGCCACGGCGCACTTCACCGTAGGCGCGGATCATCAAACCGTTTTGCATGGCATTACGCTGGGCGATAGAGAAGTTAAAAAAGCGCAGGCTCAAGCTGCCCGTATCGTCGCGCACATTGCAGACCAGCATACGCTTGCGGCCTTGAATGATTTGCGTCGATTGGATTTCAGCTTCTATGGTGCCGTAACTGCCGGGCATGAGGGCGGCAATCGGATAGATTTGGGTTCTGTCTTCGTAGCGCAGGGGTAAGTGAAACAGCAGATCTTGTACTGTTGTGATGCCGAGCTTTGCGAGTTTCTCCGCGACCTTTTTGGCGACGCCTTTGAGGTCGGTGATCGGAACAAGATCCAATTGCTGCAAGTCGTTAGCACTCAATCACTGTGAATTTATACATATATTAACAGAGAATAAGCGTAAGGCAATCTCAAGCAGAATGAGGGACTTATTTGCCAGCATAACTAACGTCAGTTTGCGGTCCTTAGGTTTCGGCTAAGGCCGCAGAAATTGTCGATATGAACGAAAGAGTGGTTAACCGTGAGCGTGTTTATAGCCAGCCCTTTTGTTTGGCGATGCGTGCTGCGTCGATTCGGTTGCTGGCATTGAGTTTAGCTATGGCTTCGGAGAGGTAGTTACGCACTGTGCCTTCGGCGATGTCGGCGGTGGATTTGCCTTCACTGGCGAGGCGTAGGGCGCGGCGCTCTTTATCGTTGAGTGGGTCAACGTCACCAATTGCCATCATGGCAAGTTCAGGATCGATAACCCGTTTACCCGCCATAACTTGTTGAATCGCGTTGACTAAGGTTTCTGAGGGCGCATCTTTTAGTAGAAAACCGCCGACTCCAGCTTCGATAGCACGTTTGATATAGCCCGCGCGGCCGAAGGTGGTGATGACCACTACCTTAGTTTGACTATGTTGATCCTTTAACCAAGCTGCCAGCTCAAGGCCTGTGCGGCCGGGCATTTCGATGTCGGTTAGCAAGAGATCAAAGCTTTGCTGTTTGAGTAGGCTTAGGGCCTCGTCGCCGTCACTCGCTTGGGTGATATTAAATCCTCCCGCAAGCGTGAGGAGTGCGGCAAGCGCGCCTCGCACCATGGCTTGGTCTTCCGCCAATAAAATCTTCATTAATCTGTTGCTCCCTGCAAAGGTAAACTGACGGTAAATGCATATCCCTGTTCGAGATTATAGCTCAAGCTGCCGCCTAAGCTGTCAAGACGTTCGCGTATCCCCGTGAGGCCATTGCCTTCAGCGATAGGTTTACTTGTGCCATTATCTTTGACCTCAACGACTAGCCTATCTGCTTGCTGAATAAAGTCGATAATACATTGGCTTGCGCCGCTATGGCGTAAAATATTATTCACTAGTTCAGTGACAATTAATCCCAGCTGGCTCTCCATTCTGGCGGGCAGTTTAGGGATATTGCCTGTCAGCTCGACACTGACTCCTTTTTCCCTCAATAGTTTACACAGTTGCGTCACGCTATCCGCGAGACCCTTATGTTTGTAGTCAGATACGGTGTGACGAATTTGGCTGAGGCTCTCACGGGCAATTTGGCCGAGTTCATTAAGCTGGATTGTGGCCAGTTGGTATTCTTGTTTTGCCAGCAGTTTTTCGGCCAGTTATGCCTTAAGCGCAATCGAAGACAAGCTGTGGCCCATGATGTCGTGTAGATCGCGGGCAATGCGTTCTCGCTCAACCATAGCCGCTAAGGTACTAATTTCTTGGGTGCTTTGCTGTTCTTTCAATTTATGTTGATGACGCCTGCGTTCGGCTACGCCAAACATGCCTACACCGAGTACCAATCCTGAGCCGTAAAGCGGAAAGTAGTAACTGTTAAAGTCGTAAATCTCATTGAGGGCAAACAACAGGCCGATTAAGGCGGCAATAGCCAACAGACAGGTTCTGAGTGGATAAAAAAAACCAATGAAAAAAGCGGCAAAGGTGAATAACGAGATAGATCCTGGGTTGATTGGGGTGATTGCTGTGGCGATGGCCACCATCATCAGAATGGGGCGATAGGCGCTATTCTGATTGCACTTATAGGCCCAAAAATAACTAGCAATAAAAGGAATCAGCACGGCAAAGCTAAGGGCGATTTTCCATGCTGGATACGCATTGATGGCAAGCGGAATAAGATAAAACACTAAGTTTATCAAATACACCCAAGCGAGTTTTCGTTCGAGCTGAAGATGCGTGCTTATCATAATGCCTCCGTGAAACTGTGTTGACTGTTAATCGTTGTTCGTTGAATGCCCGAAGCTGACATCTGTGTTGATTTATTCTGTTTAGGGATTGGCGCTGGGGTCAGCGCCATCAGTCCCTGTTAACAACTTGGTCTAGTTTGCACTTAATTGCTGATTTTGTTGAAGCAAAAATTTTGCCCAACCGTAATCTGCTTGCACTTTTATAGCCTGTTGCCAATCTTCACTCGCGCCTTGGTTATCGCCTAATTCCTGTTTAGCGAGCCCGCGCCACGTGTAAGCTTCGGCTTCCCCCCAACAAATGTCGTCGCAAGGTTGGGCGAATCTTTCTATGGCCGTAGTGGCGAGCGTCTTAGCATTTTGCATGCTGCCGCCAAACATAGCTGGCGTGTTATAGGCGGCGATCGCCTTAACCAAGGCGACCCGTGGATTTTGGGATTCTAACTGTTCGGCGTTGGCAATGGCTTTGGCAGATTTCATCCCGAGAGTTGCGCCTTTGCTATTATCTAAGGCGATTTGCATGCCATAAACCGACGATAACAGCGCGAGGGATTCCGCGTCAGCTTGGCTGGTTTCTAAGGCTTCTAATGCCGTTTGCGCATTAGTCAGTGCACTGCTGGCGAGGGCTTTTTGTCCCATGACATTGGCACTGATGGCTAAGCGATAGTTCGCATAGGCTTTATCGTAATCTTGGGTGCTGGCACTCAGTTGTTGCAGCTGCGCTAGGTTCATCGAGTTTGAGGCCGCATCTATGCTGGTGATGTTGGCGTTAGAGGGCGACGCTGCAAACGCGTGGCTGCTGATAAGCGCTAAGCTTGAGACGATTAATAATGTTTTCATGGTATTTCCTTATTGAGTAAGTTTCCCCGTGTTTGGGTACGGACTCATTATCAGAAATTCGACAGGAAAAATGCAGACACAAAGGTCATGGCTTTAGCATGACAAATGTCATCAGTTTAAGGGTGTTAAATTTGTCTTTTTTTAAAAGTGCGAAACCCAGATAGCAAAACACCGGAGAGGCTCCGGTGTTCTAAGTGGATATTACCGCTGAGTATTATACCAAAGCTTGAGCGCTCGCTTGGTTGATCAGGTAACCCATGTAACCTAAATAGGTCAGTAGCAGCACAGAACCTTCGCGGCGGCCGATGCGTAATCCCGTCCATGCAAAAGGCAGAATCACTATGGCTAAAGCTAACATCACCATAAAGTCGAAGGGTTGGAAACCGAGTGACGATACTGGATGAACTATGGCGGTAACGCCTAAAATACCCAAAATATTGAACAGGTTAGAACCAACAACGTTACCGATAGCGATATCGCTTTGACCTTTTAGTGCCGCAATTACTGAGGTCACTAACTCTGGCATACTGGTGCCAATCGCCACGATCGTTAAGCCGATAATGACTTCACTCACGCCGAAGGTTTTCGCTAAATCTACCGCGCCGTTCACAAATAGAATACCGCCGCCAACTAACATGCTAATGCCGACTAGGATGAACAGGCCAGAAAGCAGTGGGTTATTGGGACCCGCTTCAATCTCTTCTTCATTCTTGCTGTTTTTCGAGCTGATATAGCTAAAGGTTAAATATCCGAACAGTAGAGACAGCAGTACCACACCGTCAATAAGGCTGAGTTCGCCGTCTAACAAGAGCCCCCAGAACAGCATAGAAGCCAAGATCATCAAAGGGATATCTCGCTTAACCACTTGGGATTGCACTTGGATAGGGCGGATTAAAGCCGTGATCGCTAAGATCAAACCTATGTTGGCAATGTTGGAGCCGATAACGTTACCTAAGGCGATACCACTGTTTCCGGCGAGGGCAGATTTGACACTCACGGCCAGTTCTGGTGCGCTAGTACCAAAGGCAACAATAGTTAAACCTATGATAAGTGGCGTAATACCTAAGCGTAGGGCGATAGCACTCGCGCCACGCACTAGGGCTTCGGCGCCTAAGGTTAAAATAATAAAACCGCCAATAATCGAGAGTGTAATGAGCATCACGGGACTTTGTTAAACCTATATTGAATGAGAAAGTACAAGGGAATCATCCCTTAGCCGACTGGCGCACATGATACGTGGTTTTATCGAAATTTGACAGAATATGTCATAAAAAAGCACGCCGAGGCGTGCTTGATTTGTGCCGATAACCATATTGGCCATCTCTCTGTTTAGTCGAGTTATTTTTGCGTTAACTCATCTTCCCAGCGAACTTGGGCGCCACGAATGCCATCAACTCGTTCGCTAAAGGCTTTTTCAAGCACATGGCGTTTGATCTTAAGCGTCGGTGTCAGTACATCGTTCTCAATCGTCCAAGGGTCGTTAACCACGATAATGGCATCGACGTGTTCGTGTGATTCTAAGTGCGGATTCACGCTATCGAGTGTCGCCTTGAGTGAAGCGCGGACTTCTTCGCGGGCCTGCAAACTAGCGCCTTCGGATAATTGCACTAATGCGACCGGATGCGGCAGGCCAGAGCCAATCACGCAGATCAGTTCAACATGCGGGTCCTGCGCCAATTTACGTTCGATAGGCACAGGCGCGACATATTTTCCCTTGGCGGTTTTGAAGTTGTCCTTCACTCGGCCAGTAATGGTCACGCAACCATCGGCATCAATAGAGCACAAATCGCCAGTGTGGAAGAAACCATCGGCGTCGAAGGCCGCTGCAGTGGCTTCGGGCTGTAGATAATAAGCCGTCATTAACCCAGGACTCTTAAGCAGCAACTCCCCATCTTCACCTTGGCGGATCTGACAATCCTCAACCGGGCGACCCACAGTGCCAATTTTACGGGCATCGAAGGGGTAGTTGATAATCGAGTAGGCGCAGTTTTCTGTCATGCCCCAAGCTTCACAAATGTTCAGACCAATGCTGTGATACCAGTGGATCAGCGACGGCGGAATGGGCGCAGAGCCAGAGCCGAGCAAACGACAATGGTTCAAACCTAAGCCTTTATGGATTTTGTGCTTCACTAAGCTGCTGATTAACGGGATCTTCAGCAATAGATTCAGTTTACTAACACCAATTTTGTCTATGATGTTTTTCTGGAACAGGCTCCACAAACGCGGCACTGAGAAAAATACCGTCGGTTTTGCCCTTTGCACGTCGGCGACGAAGGAGTCGAGACTCTCGACGAAGGCGACCACGCTGCCGGAATAGAAGGATGAACCTTCAATCGCGACGCGCTCTGTGATGTGCGCTAAAGGTAAATAGGATAACAATCTGTCATTGCCGTCGGTGCGCAAATCACGCACTACCGCTTGGCAGGTCCAGCCATAGCTGGCGAAGGTTTGAATCGCGCCCTTAGGTTGACCCGTCGAGCCAGAGGTATAGATAAGTGTCATCACTTGATCAGGCAGCGGCAGCGGCGCATCAACTAGTGGATAACCTAGTTTAAGTAATTGTTCCCATTGATATTGGGCTGGCATTGTATCGTAGGGCATAGCAAGGCGTAGCAGCTCGCCGCCGACACCGGCTTCTTGGTCGGCCCAATGGTCGAGCTTGCCGAGGAAAATGGCTTTTGCACCGCTGTGTTGCAGCACATAGCGAATGGTATCTGTGTTGGCCGTTGGGTAAATCGGCACGCTAACATAGCCGCCGTGCATTAACGCGAGGTCGGTGATAAACCATTCGGCGCAGTTTTTAGAGAGTACGGCAATCTTATCACCGCGCTCTAGGCCTAGATGCTGTAAGGCACCGGCCAGTTGTTGCACTTTTTCTTGAACTTCGGCCCAAGTAAAATCAAGGAATTGACCCTTGATAGGTTGGCGTAAATAGACTTGATCCCCCTGAGTCTTAGCCCAGTGCGCCAGCATTTCAATTGGCGTCTTAATCGCTGTATCCATTGGCAATTCCCTGTTCTTTATTGTTATTTTGGCTGCACCCAGTATGGCGAGTTTTGTGAGCCCGCGCAAATAGTTTACAGGATTGTAAAATATGAGAATGGAGCCCAAAGCCTACAAGCTGAGTATGAAAATAAGATGAAGAGAATAGTAAGCGGAAACGAGGATTGTGGCGGCAACAAAAAAGGCGCCGCAGCACCTTTTTGTTGGTTGAAGTGGAATGCCAGAGCTTACAGCTCCATCACGCCATCCATTTCAACTTGAGAATCCTTCGGCAATTGCTTCACGCCGATAGCTGCACGGGCAGGGTATGGCTGGCTGAAGTAACGGCTCATGATTTCATTCACTTTTACAAAGTGGCTTAAATCAATCAGGAAGATGTTGAGCTTAACGATATCGTTGATTGAACCACCCGCAGCAGTACAAACCGCCGTTAGGTTTTCAAATACTTGCACCACTTGCGCTTCAAAATCATCGCTGACAATTTGCATTGTGCTTGGCACAAGCGGAATTTGGCCGGATAAATACACTGTGCTGCCGACTTTGACGGCCTGTGAATAAGTGCCGATGGCCGCAGGGGCGTTTTCGGTCGCTATGATGATTTTTTCTGCCATGACGCTCTCTCTAATGTTGAGTTAATTAACGATTACGGGACGTACGCAGCACTTCGGGCAGTACCCTAATTCGGCGCATCACGTTGGCTAAATGGATCCTGTCTTTCACCGAAATCCGCAGGTTGATCAAATACACGCGGCCATCTCGTTCCTCTGTACTGAGGTTGTGAATGTTCGAGCCTTCGGCGGCAATGATCGAGGTGATCTTCGCCAGTGCGCCTTGGTGGTTAACGATTTCGACCCGCAGGTTGGCTTGGTAATCAACGCCTTCGACATTATCCCATTGCACAGGAATATACTTGTCAGGCTCGCCTTGATAACCACGAATGTTGGCGCAGTTTTCCATGTGTACCACTAAGCCCTTACCTTGGCTCACGTGGGCAATTACGGCATCACCAGGGATTGGGCGACAACAGTTGGCGAAGGTAACGAGCATACCTTCGGCGCCACGAATTGGCATCATGTGGCCGTCGCGGCTTTCTTGATTCTCAAGATTATCGCCAATCAAACGCTGTGCGATAACAATGCTCATGGCATTGCCAAGGCCGATGTCGGCGAGCAGTGAATCGAGCGTGGTATGTTTAGTATCGCGAATGACTTTTTCAATCTGCTCAGGCGGAATACTGTCGAGCTTAGTCTTGCCGAGCGCATGGTTGAGCAGACGGCGACCGAGTGCAATCGCGTCATCACCCTTAAGGCTTTTCAGCACTTGGCGGATTTTGGCGCGGGCCTTACCTGTTACTACAAAGTTCAGCCAAGCGGCATTCGGACGGGCGCCTTTGGCGGTAATGATTTCAACAGTTTGGCCTGAAATTAACGGCTGGCTGAGCGGATACGCTTGACGGTTAACGCGGGCACCGACGCAGGTATTACCCACATCTGTATGCACTTCGTAGGCAAAGTCTACCGCGGTGGCATTCACGGGTAATTCCAGAATGCGACCTTCAGGGGTGAACACATAAATCTCTTCTGGGAAGAGTTCAGTCTTCACGTTTTCAACGAATTCGAATGAGGTGCTGGCGCTTTGTTGTAATTCCAACAAGCTTTGCATCCACTTACGGGCACGCACTTGAGTCGTCGTGCCTTGGCCTGTTTGCGCACCGCCTTTGTAGGCCCAGTGTGCGGCAACCCCTTTGTCGGCCATCTGGTCCATATCTTCGGTACGAATTTGGATCTCAACGGGCACGCCGTGTGGACCAAACAAAGAGGTATGGAGTGATTGATAACCGTTGGCTTTAGGGATAGCGATATAATCTTTGAAACGGCCGGGACGAGGTTTGTACAGTCCGTGCATGGCGCCGAGTACGCGATAACAAGTGTCGATGGAATCGACTATCACCCTAAAGGCGTAGATATCCATCACTTCTTGGAATTGCAGCTCTTTACTCTGCATCTTGTTATAGATGGAGTAGAGATTTTTCTCGCGGCCTTTAACTTTCCCTGGAATACCTGCATCGTTTAAGCGCGTATAAACAGCGGCTTCAATGCCTTGGATCAATTCTTTGCGATTGCCACGGGCGGCTTTAACGACTTCTTTGAGCACCCGATATCGCATGGGGTAATACGCTTGGAAACCTAAGTCTTCTAACTCTGTCTTGATGTTATGGATACCGAGACGGTTAGCGATGGGCGCGTAGATTTCTAAGGTTTCGCGGGCGATACGGCGACGTTTGTCGGGACGCAGGGCGCCTAAGGTACGCATGTTGTGGGTTCTATCGGCAAGCTTGATGAGGATAACGCGGATATCCTGCGTCATCGCCATCATCATTTTACGGAAGTTTTCAGCCTGAGCTTCTTTCTTGTCGCGAAATTTAAGCTTATCGAGTTTTGACACGCCTTCGACGAGCTCGGCCACCGCGACACCGAATAGTTCGGCTAAATCGTCTTTGGTGACATGAGTATCTTCGATAGTGTCGTGGAGCAGTGCTGCCATCAGCGTCTCATGATCAAGACGCATGTCAGCAAGGATGCGGGCAACCGCAACCGGATGAGTAATATAAGGTTCGCCACTCGTGCGCATTTGCCCTTCGTGGGCATCGCGCGCAATCTGGTACGCCTGCTTGAGCAATTCTACCTGTTCGGGTTCTAAGTAACCGGAAGCAGACTCCTTTAGACCTTCAAACAGATACAAGTGGCAGCTCTCCTTTTACCTAAACAGGTGTTTACTCAACAACTCTTATAATGAACGGCCTTCAGCAATGGCTGAAACCGCTGCAATTTCAGCGGCTTCACGTTCACGTACCGTTTGACGCTCATCGGCATCTAAGGTGTGAGCGTTAACTAAACCTAGTTCGATTTCACGCAGGGCGATAACCGTTGGTTTGTCGTTCATCTCTTCAACCATAGGGTCTTTACCCTGCACGGCGATTTGGCGAGCACGACGCGCCGCAACCAAGATCATATCAAAACGGTTGCCGATTTGTTCTACGGCGTCTTCTACAGTTACGCGAGCCATGTGTTGAAACTCCAGTTTATCTAGGGAAAAAATGACGCAAAATTGTACACTATGACAGTTGGCCTGCCAACAGATCGTTAAGCATATCATTTTGCGCGTGGATCTGACTAGCACAGGTTAAGCGCTGACTGCGAATGATGGCACGCAAATCAGCTAACGCAGTGTCAAAATCGTCGTTGACGATAATAAAATCATATTCTTTATAGTGGGACATTTCCGATACGGCTTGTGCCATACGGCTGGCGATCACATCGCTACTGTCTTGTCCACGGCCAGTGAGGCGGCGTTCTAGCTCGGCTTTCGAGGGGGGCAGAATAAACACACCAACGGCATCGGGCATCACAGCTTTAACTTGCTCGGCACCTTGCCAGTCGATATCGAGGAAAACATCGATACCTTGGGTGAGCGTATGCTCAATCACATGGCGCGAGGTACCATAGTAATTGCCGAACACTTCTGCCCATTCAAAAAAGGCATTTTCAGCAATTAACGCTTTGAATTGTTCAACATTAACGAAGTGATAGTGCTGACCATCTACTTCACCTGGGCGTGGCGCGCGGGTGGTATGTGATACCGAAACTTGCATGTCAGCGGGCTTGTCTTTAAGCAAGGCCGAGATCAGCGAGGATTTACCTGCGCCACTTGGCGCCGACACAATAAATAAATTTCCGCGTGCGGTCATGAGCTAAATATCCAATTGGTTAACGCAAGAAGGGCCCAGAAAGCCGAGCATTATACCGATTTTGACCATAGAAATACTAGGGCTTGTAGGCCAGCAATTTAAGCCTATTTTAGATTTACTTCGATATTATGCGCATTTTTATCCGACTAGGGTCGTAGGCACTGACAATTGCGGGTAAATTGGTTACGCTCGTGCGAATAAGGCAATGAGTGTCTTTTTGTATCTCGTTTTTACAACAATAAAGGAAGGGTCGTGCTGTTAAAATCTCTTTTCTGCCTTCACGGGCGTGATTCTCGTCCCCGCTTTGTCGCAATCAGTGTTGGCGTTTACGTCTGTATTGCACTTGCCGCCGCTGCTTTTGGGGCTAATTTCCTGATGTATTTACTGGCATTGTTGGGCTTACCTTTATTAGGGCTCGCCAGTTTGCGTCGTTTGGCTGATGCCGATAAATCAAAAGGCTTGATTGGCGTATTCCTATTACCATTATTTATTTTCATCGGGCTGTTAACGGCCGATGTGCATATTGCCTTGATCGGCTTGAGTTTAGTGTTAGCCGCTGGACTGACGTTTTGGGGCTGGCGTTTACCGGCACCAACCATAGTCGATTATCGCTACGGTTATTTTGGCCCTGAGCTGGATGCGCCCACATCACAAGCTATGCCTAGGCGCCGTGTGGAGCCGACGATCGTTCCAAAGGCGGCGGCTAAAGAGATAGAAACTCAAGATGTTGCCGCAAGACAGGCAGCCAAATCGACCGCCCATATTCAAGCGCAGCCTCAAGTTGAGCGACATGAACCGCATGTTGAGCTGTCGCATGCGCAGGCCATTAGCGCCGCAACGGCCTCTGAGCCAGTGGTGGATTTATCTGCCCATGTTGAACCCATTGCCGCTAAACCAATAGTCGCTGAATCTACAGTCGCTGAACCTATAGTCGCCTCGACGATAAGCGCAGCGGATGCCGAACTTGAAGCCCAGCGCCAAGATGAACTGCGCTTCGATGCTTTAACTCGGATGACGCAAAATCCTGCCGATTTTGTGGTGCCCGACAGTCATGCGGATTTTCGCCCCGCTAACGCCAGTCGTATTGAACAGACCAACATTGATTTAGTCGACGTTGATGTCGCCAATGTAGATTTAAAACATGTCGACTTTAACGCGGCCCAATTAGATCCTGCCGAACGTAGTACAGAACCCGGTTGGCGTTTTGCCGCCGAAGAAGATGACGAACTAGATAGCTTTAACGATCGAGATCATGCCGAAGAAGTACGTCAACGCCGCGCCGAAGCGAAAGATTCTGGCTCGATGACCGAGCTGTTTCGCGGTTTGTTCGAGTTTTTAGCGCCGCTAAAGCGGTTCTTCGTACTACCTAAGATTAAGCTGCCTAAACTGGAACGCCGTTATTGGCGTCCTGCGGGGATAGGTTGTGGCGTTGTGGTCTTGCTCGCCTTAGGGTGGGGCCTTTGGCCAAGTGGCGATGCTGAGACGGGCGACGGCGCAGACGTGGTAACGGTTAACGCGATTGCGCCCTATGCGGGTGAGCGGGTGACGCTCGCGCTACCGGACGGGTTTTCTGTGGCGCTGGAGGATGACATCTTGATCATGCGTTGGCTCGGTGAGAAAGGTAAAGCGCAAAACCTGTGGTCCTTAGCGACGGCAAAGGGCGATAAAACCTGTAGCCTGTTGTCCTTTAATAATGGCACTGACTACCGCCCTGTGACTGTGGATTTGAAAGCCGACTCAGCAACCGAGGCGCGATTCACGCCACTCGACACCCAAGCCATCATAGTGGACCTTGCGCGCCGTGGCAGTATCAGCCTGTGTGGTTATAAGTTCAGCCTTAAGGGCAGCCAAGCGATATTGGAACAGAATCGCACTTTTGGTGATTACATAGCGCGTTGATTTAGACTGCAAGTTAGGTCGCAGCTTAGGCCTGCAACTTAAGTCGATAAAATTTCTGCTTAAATGCTAGTCACAATTAGAGGGGTAGATTACACTTTTGCTCCTCTTTTTCTCAAACCGCGTTTTAAATGCGTTTTGCCTTGGTATTGGGCGCGGCGGTTTGGGGAAACATCTTTAAATTTGAACTGAATATATCAATCCAGCATGAATACAGAATTGACCTTAGTCATTATGGCTGCAGGGCTAGGTAGTCGTTTCGGCGGCGATAAGCAATTGGCAGCGCTCGGTCCCGCTGGCGAACCCATGTTGGTGTTATCGATCATGTCGGCCATTCGCAGTGGCTTTCAGCGTGCTGTGCTGGTGATCCGCCCTGAGTTAGAAACTGAGTTAACTGAGATACTGACACGGTTTTTGCCCGCCGATTTTGCCTATCATTTTTGCTATCAAGCCCTAACGGATTTACCCGAAGCGGCGCAGCTGGTTGATCTCAGCCACAGGCTTAAACCTTGGGGCACGGCCCATGCACTGTGGAGTGCGCGCCATCTCGTTAAAGGACCAATGGCCGTTATCAATGCCGATGATTTTTATGGTGATAGCGCTTTTGCCTCGTTAGCCAAAGGCTTAAGCATGAGACCGACAGAGTGGATGATGGTGGCCTATCCCATAGAACTCACATTGTCGGAGCACGGCGGTGTTAACCGGGGTCTGTGTCAGGTAGAAAATGGTCAGCTTAAATCGGTTGCCGAATGGCTCAATATCGCCGGTCAAGGTGGGCAATTGGTGGGGGATGGCCCGCAGGGACATGCGAGTTTGCCGCCCGAGTCCTTGGTCTCTATGACTTGCTGGGGCTTCTCCCCAAGCATATTTGATGTTATTAAACGTGAATTAACCGAATTTATCGGGCAACATGGTCAACAACCTAAGTCTGAATGTTACTTGCCCGCCATAGTACAAGCGGGCATTGAGCAAGGTTTGCCTGTCTATGTCGATGTTGCCTGTGAGCCTTGGCTCGGCGTGACTTATCCGCAGGACACTGTCTGGGTAAAACAAAAATTAACGGAGTTATTGAGTGATTAAACTCATCAGGCAGTCAGTGTTGCCTCATTTTGGTATTGAAGCCGCCGAGGCAAAAATTTCTGCCCTCGGTAATGGCCACATCAATGACACCCTTTTGGTGCGCTGGCCTGCGGGCGAATTAGTATTGCAGCGAATTAATACTGAGGTATTTAAAACGCCCAACGCTTTGGTTAGCAATGCCGATAAAATTAGCCATCATTTATGCGCTAAGTCGTTGCAGCAACAATACGGCCTCAAAGTCGTTAGCCCTTGTTTAACCCAAGAGGGTGAATTGGCTATCGATTTAGGCGAACAAGGATTTTGGCGCGCGATCAGTTATTTGCCCCACAGTCTCAGCATCGAAGTGGTTAAGTCAGAGCAAGAAGCAGAAATGGCGGCCAAGGCTTTTGGTCATTTTGCCTCAGCCTTGAGTGACTTTGATGCAACTCAGCTCGAAGATGTGATCCCCCAGTTTCACCATTTACCGGGACGCATGGCTTTGTTGCAACAGGCCGCCGAACTCGATAGCCAACACCGCTTAGATCTTTGCCGTCATTGGGTCGATTACGCGTTATCTCAGCAGGCGTTGCTGGATGAACTTGCAGAAATATCGCCAAAGCTGCCGCTGCGAATTTGTCATAATGACACTAAAATCAATAACATGCTTTTCGATAAACGCGACATGTCCAGTATGGCGATTATCGATTTAGATACCTGCATGAAAGGTCATCTGATGTATGACTTTGGCGATATGGTCCGCACCTTCTGCTCGCCAGAGGAAGAAGACTCTACGGCCTTGGATAAAGTTCAAGTGCGCCAAGATATCTTCGCTGCGATTTGCCGTGGCTACTTGAGCGAGTTGGGTGATGTCTTAACGGAAGACGAAAAACGCAGTCTGTGGCTCGGTGCGCGGGTGATTTGTTTGATGATAGGTGTGCGTTTTTTAACGGATTACCTTAACGGTGATGTGTATTTCCATATTCACCGCGAAGGCCACAATCTGGACCGCGCCGCCAATCAGTTTACCTTGTACCAAAGTTTGCTCGACCAAGAAACGGTACTTAAAGCCCATTTCTAAGTCAGGATATGGATCTTGGTGATTGCGCCAGTTTATAGTTCCAATGCACTGAGAAACAAAACGCCCAAGGCTTTGCTTTGGGCGTTTTGCTTTAATACGATTGCTTTAAGCCCTAGGCAGATGGCATTTCATCCGACATAATCGAGCAATATCCCTTAATATTATATGGATTTGTGCTTGGTATGGATTCACCTGTGGCGCAGCCGTTAGTCACTTGTTCACGGCGCAGCGAACGTAACTCTTGGTTAAGATGTACCCTGCGTCGCTCGCAGCAGGAGGCGGTTGCCTCGTCTATGATGACGGCGACCAGCGATAACTTCTTCAATGCCTACGCAATTTTTCTCGGTGCCAGCCTAGCGCAGATGGGCTTTGTCACGGGTTTACCTCAGCTTTTTGGCGCTATCTCCCAGCTTTTATCTGTCTGGCTCGCCAGCCATTTCTCCCGCCGAACTTTTATCGTCTTTTGTGCCGCCTTTCAGGCCTGTGTTGTGCTGGCTATGGGCGCGTTAGCCGCTTTCGGCCCTGAACATGCGGTGTGGATCTTTATCGTTTTAGCCGTTGGTTACCATGGCTTTATCAATCTAATTCAACCCCATTGGCGGGCGTGGATGGGCTCTATTGTTCCCGAACGGCGCCGTGGCACTTTTTTCGCCGCGCGCACTCGGCTCACTATGGGCGCATCTTTGAGTGTGTTCTTTATTGGCGGCGGCATACTTACCTTAACCGACTCGATGCAGATGGCGTGGCTGGGCTTTAGTCTGTTGTTTTCTATCGCGGCGATGGGGCGGTTTGTGTCGGCTTGGCTACTGCTGCAGATGCACGATCCCGATCCGCGCGAGCCCAAACAGCGCGGCGTATTTCTGCAGACGATTAGTCATTTTCGCGAGGCGTGGAAGGATAAAACTTTTCGTCAGTACAGTTTGTTTGTCGCCAGTATGCAGGGAATGGTGGCGATCTCTGCGCCATTTTTTGCCGTTTATATGTTGGAAGGCTTGAAGTTTACTTATCTCGAATTTGTGTTCGCCAGCGTGGCTTCGATAGCGACTCAATTTGTCACCTTGCGATTTTGGGGTCGCTTTAGCGATCAATTCGGCAATCGTTTAGTGATGATCATCACCAGTTGTATGATCCCAAGCTTGCCGCTGATGTGGCTATTCTCGGATAACTATCTGTATATCTTAGCTATCCAAGCTTTCTCTGGCTTGGCGTGGAGCGGCTTCACCTTAAGCACGGCAAATTACCTTTATGATATCCGCCCCTTTCGCAGTGACTTTGCGACCTACGCCGCTTTGCAAGCAGCCTTGAGTGCGGCCTGTGTATTTGTTGGCGCGATATTGGGCGGCACTATTGCCTCCCATGCGGCGGACTTTTTAGTTTGGTCGGGTGGGGATAGCGTGTTATCTAGCCCTATCTTCGTGGTGTTTTTAGTCTCGACCGTGCTGCGAGCCTTAGTGACACTCTGGTTTATTCCGCGCTCGGTCGAACCTAAAGTGCGTCCAAGGCCGCAGTTACTGCAACTTATCTTCCGTATCCGCGGCTTTAATGCGATTTCGGGCGTGAGCCTCGATTGGCTCACTGTGGTAAAACGCCGCAAGCAATAGGGCGTACAGCTAAAGCGTATAGTCGAAAAACTTACGGCTTTGCGGGCCAGCGCTATTACTGTTCACCTTATTGGGATGTTTATATTCATGCCAAGCCGCGACGTGTGTACCAGCGTTTAATTTAGGGAAATCCAGTCCATGCTCGCTGGTGTTGACTCTCTGTGACTGAATGTTTCCCTTTGCCTGACTTGTTCCTTCCTGTGATATCTGGGTTGGTGCACTTTTTATTTGAGAGTCCGAGAATGCCCTATCTGTCACTTGGCCTAAGGTTGGGCAATCCGTGGTTAACCCTAAAAATTGCAACAAGCGACTCAAGCTCCCCGCATGGCTTATGTCGAGTGAGATAAAATCTGCTCGGCCATGAAAGTAAGCGAGCACTTCGTTTTGATGCCTTTGATAACAAGCAATAAGATGTGCCTCGTCTGCGGGATCCGCCACTTTATCGATTGCAAACGTGTGCCGAAAGCTGCGTTTCATAATCGGGTGGAATCGCCCCGATTTTGCTTCTAAATGCGGCAGCATTTTACCCAGCAGCATTTGCATTGAAGGCACCCACTTCGCCATATCACGCTCGAGGTAGACAAATTTGGCCTGCGGGAATAGGCCATCAAGCTGCCGATAATCACTAAAACAGGGCACATCAGAAATCGCATCGGCCAGCATAAACGCCTGTTTAGTAAAGGCCATGTGCGCCACTTTAAGCCCTTGCTCCAACAACGCCACACTCACACTCGTCGTGCCCGTACGCGGCAAACCTATGATAAAGACCTTCTGTTTTTCTACACTTGTCTGTTCACTACTGAGCGTATTCGAATTTGCAGGATTCATCTCAGCTGGCTTAGCAACCTGTGAATGGCCAGTGTGCTTTGCATTGCCAGTAGGTTGAACATGAGTAGTGATAGGTGAATTGTTGGCATTATCAGGCATAGATTGGGCTCAGAATGTGTGTGCAAGTGGTGCGGTGTAAGCAATGAGTTTTCACATCGGCGTTTCGCATTGGCGTGTCAAATCAGCGGCGACAGTATATCTCAGCGCGAAGGCTTTGTCGGTAGTATACCCAAACAACCTGAAGAAGCAGGATTCAGCGGGAGTTTAACGCACTTTAGGCAAGGCCATTTATTGCTCCTGCATAAATGGCATTCACGCCATCCATGGCGATTGCGGTTATTTGCGGACCTAGTGGACTAAGTTAAAAATAACCAACGCAGCATAAAGTGCGTTACCCCGTGGTTAACATCAGCCGCCGGGACGGAGCGCCTAGGGCACTCCACTTCCGTGTTGCATCAATTCAAAAGGTGGCCGACATTCTGTCATTGATGCGCCTTGAATTGAATCACCCTAGACGCTCTGAAACTCGTATATTCAGGTAGCTTGGGTATATACATAAAAGTCACGCACCACGGCAATGCGCCACAGTATTGTATGGCCGCTGTACGATAAAAATGGATGACCACAAGGCTTAGAAACGAGATCCCAGATTACCAACAAGGCTCATTTCCCTGCATTGGATAGCATGTTGGTATTAATGAGGCGATTAGTAGCGCTATTCGACTCATAAAGTGAGGCGAATAGGTTTGTTAATCGCCTCATTATGTGAGTAGAATAGACTTGTTATTTGACTCGTGGGGTAAGATATGTGGATTTGGCAGCAAGCTGATTGGCCTAAGTTTCATTGGAATACCAGCAGCATTGATGCCTTGCTGCGTCAGGTCTATTTCAATCAGGGCCAGCTGCTTGGCAAGCAAATGCTAAGTCACGACGACAGCCTGTTAACGTCAGACGCTGCACTCGACACCTTACTCGCTAATATTATCCATTCCAGTGCCATCGAAGGTGAAAAGCTCAATGCTGCTTCGGTACGCTCATCCTTAGCTAAAAAACTCGGCGTGACTGAGGACAAACCGTATCCGACCACAGCGCAAACCGATGGTTTAGCTGACATTATGCTCGATGCCTTAAAAAATTTAGAGATTGAATTAACCCTCGAACGGATATTGGGCTGGCATCAGCAGTTATTTCCGCAGGGTTATACATTGTTTGACCCCGTTATTGGTGGAACGCTACGTGGCGATACGCCTATGCAAGTTGTCTCAGGCCGCATTGATAAACCAACGGTGCATTTTGAGGCCCCCTCTCGAGCGACTTTGGACGCTGAACTCTCGCAGTTTATTGAATGGTTTAATGTTTCACGGCAAGCGCAGGGTTTAGATCCGCTTATCCGTGCGGCGATAACACATCTTTGGTTTGTGACTCTTCATCCACTTGATGATGGTAATGGGCGCATCACGCGTTTATTGACTGATTTAGCTTTGGCGCAAGCGGAGAAACGCTCGATTCGTTTTTACGCTATGTCGGTCAGTATTCTTGCCCGTCGCCAAGCCTACTATGACATTTTAGAGTCCACTCAAAGGGGCGATGTAGATATTACTCCTTGGTTAGTCTGGTTTTTTGAAACCCTCAATGACTGCTTACTCAATGCGATGGCAGATGTGAGCAGAACGCTGTCGAAAACTCAGTATTGGCAAAGTGTCGACCAATCTTTATTGAGTCAGGAGCAAGCCAAAGTACTCAATCGGATGTTAGACGGCGATTTTGAACTAGGGATTAATAGTAGCCAGTACCAAAAGGTCGCTAAGGTGAGCCGCGCCACCGCCACCCGTCATCTTGCGCAAATGGTTGAACAGCGGTTTTTAGTTAAAGCCGACGCCGGCGGCCGAAGTACGAGATACTTATTGCCACTCAGTATGAAACGATAAAGGTTAGGTATGTTATCAAGCACTTACATTCCAGTGACTCGGTGAATAGAAACCTAGGGTTTCTAAGTTTATGAACGAGAGCCATGGAAGGCGAACTGGCAGTTAAATAGGGAAGTTGTTCAAGTCCCTGGATACTCAGCCGTGACGTCCTGTCACGGATGGTCACTTCCATGCTAGTGCCTAATCCTGTTAGCCTTAGCGCATATCTGTTAGCCAGTAGAACCAATCGCTTAATAGACATTTGAGATAGATACTGGCCCAAAATGCTGGCGACCTCAGTCAGTACCAGATACTTATTGCCGAGTGGGAAATAGCGGCAAGTTTACCTTGGAGTTGGATGCTCAATTATCAATAGCCTAAAGCGCTTTTGAAAGTGTTGCTGCTGAGTCAGTCATAGGTAATTAGTTCCACTAAAGCCAAGCAGTATGAACACCCTATCGAAAAAGACAAAACCATTCTACAAATCGCAATTTGAATCAAATTGTTATGTGATATATTCGCTACAACTTTGATTGTTAGTCTTGGGGCATATCTGGCTATGGAACAGGTCGGGATTTACGAAAAGCTTATTACTCAACTCGTTGAGCAGCGCTTAGATAAGGACATATTTTTTGTTGGAGAAAGGAAGCTAGAGGTTGCTGAAGCAAGTATTTGGCTCTCACGTTTTCTGACTAAAGTAATTGAATATGTGATTAATTCTGTTCCAGCAGATGAAAACCAAGTTATCAATCAAATCAGTTTGGCTAATCGGTTAGTGATGTGGCTAAAAGAGCACATCAACGATGATGACTTTATTGATGAAAATCTCATCGATAGCCAAGGTCGGATACTCACGGCTCTTTTTAACAAACAAAATCCGATAGCGACTGATTTACCTAAATATACGGCCGCCATATTTCCATTAACGGGGCTCACTCAGAGTGAGCTTTTTTGCGGTAGTAATGCGGGATTATCACTTGAAAGTGAGCTTAAACGTGAGATCCGATCATCAGATAAAATCTATTGGCTGGTGTCATTTATCAAGTGGGCGGGGATTCGCATCTTCAAAAATGAACTTGAGGAATTTACACGCAGTGGTAAAGAGTTACGCATCATTACTACATCTTATATGGGCGAGACTGATGCTAAAGCCGTCGAGTTTCTAGCCAGTTTACCCAATACCCAAGTTAAATTAAGTTACAACACTAAGCGTGAAAGGCTGCATGCAAAGTCCTATTTATTTCTACGAAATACGGGTTTTCATACCGGTTATATCGGTTCTTCAAATTTATCGCATTCTGCATTGACCAGCGGGCTTGAGTGGAACCTTAAGATCACCACCCAAGAAATTCCCCACATCATTGAGAAATCACTCAGTACCTTTGAAACTTACTGGGAATCGAACGAATTTGAGCTTTTTAGCGGTGATGCGAACAGTAAAGAAAAGTTAAACAATGCGTTGAAAGAAGCGAAAGGCAGTGGCACTGAATCGAGCTTATTTCATTTTGACATTAAGCCATTTGCGCATCAGCGAGAAATCCTCGAACAGCTTGCAGTAGAGCGAAGCGTTCATGGCCGTTTTAAAAATCTCATCGTCGCGGCAACAGGCACGGGTAAGACTATTATTTCCGCGTTCGATTTCGCGCGGTTTTATAAACTGCATCCAGAAGCCAATTTTCTATTTGTTGCCCACAGGCAAGAAATTTTACAGCAAGCCCTCAGTGCTTATCGCGGTGTGTTAAAGAATAATCAATTTGGCGAGCTATGGGTGGCAGAGCATAAACCTAATAGTTACAAACACTTATTCGCATCTGTCCAAAGCTTGAATCTGCAACTTGATAACCTGCCATTAGCGGCTGATTTTTATGATTATATTGTGATTGATGAAGTCCATCATGTTGCTGCGAGCAGTTACCGTGGGCTATTAGCTCATTTTGAACCTAAGGTTTTATTGGGGCTTACGGCTACACCAGAGCGTCATGATGGTGTCGATATTTTGGCTGACTTCTGCGGTGTCATTGCCGCTGAAATACGTTTACCCGAAGCTATTAATCAAAGGCATTTATGTCCATTTCAATATTTTGCGATCGATGATGAGACTGATCTTCGCAAGTTAAATTGGCGCCGTGGTCGTTATGATGTCGCTGAGCTGAGCAATTTATACACTCACAATGAACAACGCGTGACGCGCATTATTCGCAGCCTAGTTGAAACTGTAACAGATATAAATAATATCAAGGCGTTAGCCTTTTGTGTAACCAAGGAACACGCCGAGTTTATGGCGAAGAAGTTCAATTTGGCTGGGATCAGCGCCGATGTGCTGACCAGTGATAATAGCGCTGAACGGCAACAAAAGCGGCAGAGCTTGGTCAGTGGCAAATTATCCATTTTGTGTGTGGTGGATATTTTTAACGAAGGTGTCGACATTCCAGAAGTGGACACCTTGTTGTTTTTACGGCCAACGGAAAGCTTGACCATATTCCTGCAGCAACTTGGCCGTGGCTTGCGTCTCACCGATGATAAGCAGTGCTGCACAATATTAGATTTTGTCGGAAATTCACGTGATGAATATGATTTCTCGCAAAAATTTAGAGCATTAGTCGGTAAAACTAATCAGTCGATAAAAGATGAAATTCTCAATGACTTTCCGCATCTACCGCTAGGGTGTCGAATTGAGCTTGAGGAAAAAGCGCAGTCAATGATTTTGCGTAATATTAGCCGCGCAACGCTCAATGCCAATCGATTAACCAGTCTAATAGCAAGCTTTAAACATCAAACTGACTTGCCGCTCACGCTAAGCAATTTTTTACGCCTTAACCCGCAAGTGACCTTGGAAGATGTTTATCGAATAAAGATTAATGGCCAATGTGGATGGATTTTATTAGTCGAGGCTGTTCAGGGGAATCAAATTGCTGAACCTACTGCGCAGTCCGATTTAGCCAAAGCCTATTATCGCGCGATTAACTTCCACTTACTCAATTGTACTTCACTATCCTATTTAATCTTTATCAAACAGTTATGCCAAAATAATTTTGTATTTGACGGGCTAGATCCTATTCAAAATCAGTTTGCTTTGATGTGCCACTACAACTTTTGGGATAAATCAGGTACGGCTTTAAACGTTAAAAGTTTAACAGCTAGCTTGTTGATGCTACGCAACAAGCCATTACAGGAAGAGTTATTGGCTGTATTGGCGATACTGATCAACCGGATACACCATCAAGAAATGGATTTGGAATTGGCGCTGCCCAGCGCATTGAAAGTGCACTCTCGTTATACCCGTGAGCAAATTTTAGCGGCGATAGGAGCAAGTACATTTACAGCTAAATCGCCTTCTAGGGAGGGTGTGCTTGCGATTAATGAGCAAAATCTTGAATGTTTATTTGTGACGTTAAACAAATCAGAGAAGCAGTTTTCACCGACAACCATGTATCATGACTATGCCATTAGCGAATATCTATTCCACTGGCAATCGCAAAATAGCGCACGGCCAGAACGAGGTAGGGGTTTAAGTTATATTGAGCAACAAAAGCTGGGGAAAACCGTGCTGTTGTTTGTTCGAGAGCAATCAAAAGATGAAAATGGCCGCACTATGGGATTCGTGAATTTTGGCAAAGTGCATTATGTCAGCCATAACGGTTCACAACCCATGAATGTCACATGGCGATTAGAACAGCCAATCCCTGATGTAATGTGGCATGACGCGGCTAAACTGGCAGTGGGCTAAGTACTACTTCCCCAGTCTTTCTGCTAACTGCTCCATCAAAAATTCAATCAATACACTCACCTTAGTCGGCAAATATTTTCGCTGCGGGTAAACCGCGTAGATACCATGTTCTGGGAGGGGATGGTCTGCGAGCAAGGCTTGTAGGCGGCCTGCTTGTAAGTCGGCGTCGACCATGAAACGGGGCAGGTTGGCTATGCCTAAACCATCGAGTGTGGCTTGGTGGATGGCATCACTATTATTGACTTGGTAGTTACCGTTCGGCTGGATACGAGTGGGGCCCTGTGGGCTTAAGAAGGTCCATTCAACACCATCACGAAAATATGAGTAGAACAAACAGTTATGTTGGCTGAGTTGCTGTGGCGTTTGTGGCGCAGCGTGGCGAGCAAGATACTCGGGTGACGCGCAAATCACACTTAAACAAGGGGCAATTTTACGGGCAATAAGACTTGAATCTGGCAGTTCGCCGATGCGAATCGCCAGATCGAATCCGCCAGCAATTAAATCGGTGGTCTTATCATCCATCTGCATTTGCAGCTGTATTTTCGGGTAACGACGCAGAAACTCGGGGATTAAAGGGGCGATATGCAAGCGGCCAAATACCATAGGGACAGCGATGCGCAAATTGCCCTGAGGCGCTTGCTGTAGCTCTGAAATAGCGTCCAATCCTTCCTCTGCGAGTTTAACTGCAGGGCGAACATAGTCGAAGTAGCGGGCGCCCGCTTCGGTAAGACTCAAGCTGCGAGTGGTACGGTGCAAAAGTTGAATACCCAGACTTTGTTCTAATAGGGTAATGCGTTTACTCACCGCCGATTTACTCAGCCCAAGCTTTTGACTTGCCAGTGAAAAGCTACCGCATTCCACGACAGTGACAAAGATAGGTAGTGCCGAAAAGTGCTCCATGGTGTCCTTAGATTATCGCGTTCCCCTGCCATTATTGTTGATGATACCTCAACAGTCAGTTTTTATTATCGTGGTTATCATTGCCCTTGATGCAAGGTAGACTAATGCACTTGCTGATTGCGGGTGTCGACTGTGAAGCCTAGTTATTTTCGGGCTCATCGCTCATGTTTATCGCTTATCTTGATTACTGCTAGCCAGCTAGCCACAGCATTGCCGCAATCGCCGATGTACCATTCTCGATGCCACTGAACGGCATGGGGATGGGTTTTAGCTATTTTGTCAGAAAGAGAGTTCCTATGTCCTTGCCTTACCAATGGATTTTGTTCGATGCCGATGAAACCCTATTTTATTTTGATGCCTTAAAAGGGCTTAAGTTGATGTTTAGTGAGTTTGGGGTCGATTTTACCCAAGCCGATTTTGATGAGTATCAGTTGGTTAACAAACCGCTTTGGGTCGATTATCAAGATGGCAAAATAACTGCCGCCGAGTTGCAGACCATACGTTTCGAGCCTTGGGCAGCCAAATTATCTGTCACGGCCATGACGCTCAATAGTGCCTTTTTATCTGCAATGGCCGAAATTTGTTCGCCGCTACCCGGTGCTCGCGAGTTATTAGCCGCGCTGCAAGGTAAAGCTAAACTAGGCATCATCACCAACGGTTTCACTGAGCTGCAAACCGTGCGATTAGAACGTACAGGCTTGCAGCATCATTTTGATATTTTAGTGATTTCAGAAAAAGTCGGCATAGCTAAACCCGATGTGGGCATCTTCGATCACGCCTTCGAACTCATGGGCCATCCTGAGCGCGATACTGTGTTGATGGTCGGTGATAACCCGCATTCAGATATCCAAGGCGGCATCAATGCCGGTATTCATACATGCTGGTATAACGTCCACGGCCATGATGTACCTACCGGTATCACCCCGCACTATCAAGTGAGCTCGCACCAAGAGCTATATAGTTTATTGTTCGGGTAAGTCAACAGGCACTCAGCTTATGCTGTGAAGTCACTTAGCGAGTCAGCACTTCACGGATCTTACTTGCTTTATTTTTACCTATACCACCCACTTGCATCAATGCCTCTTCAGATGCTGTTACGACTGCCTCGACACTGGCGAAATGGCATAAAAGTTTATTGGCGAGTTTAGGGCCTACCTCGGGTAGGCTTTGCAAGATGAATAATTGCTGATTTTTCTTGCGTTTGGGCTTACGTCCCGTGAGGGTTAATTCATGTTCTCTACGGTTTAACTGAGTGGCGCAAAAATACAGAATTTTGGCTGTTTCAGTTTGCGATAAACTGCGCAGTATTGGGATGTGGAAATTGATTGAAATCGAGCACAGCGCCCCGATTAACGCTTCTCTGCGTATCTGGTAACATGCGATATCTTGTGTATAACCTTCGATAAGCAGGGCGGTATGATTTGGGCTCTGGGCTAATCTGGCCACCTGTGAGAATAGGCGCTCATCGCATAATGATTGCACGAGATCGGGCAACGTTTTACGTTCAATCAGCCAACCATTGAGTTGATAATCACCCAATTTTAGGTGTTTTTTGATGAGTGAGAGATCTTCGTGCAGTGACAGCTCATAGATGATTTTTTCTGCATGTTCTCTATCGTCATAAAAGAGAGGGATTTTAGCCGCTGCCAATTTTAGTGACCTCAACCGAGTGACATATTCAGGATTGTTTATGAGTGTAGTCAGGCTGAACAACAAGCACAAAAGTTGTCTTCAGCTTTCTGAGTCGCCTAGTTAAAATTTAGTTATACCTATATCTGTTCGTTTGGCCAGCTGCATTAAGACAGCGCTAGAAAATCAATGTGAGTTAGCTATGAGTGAATATCAGTATTATCGATTCGAATGTGTTAACAGTAGCTTGTCGGTCCCGCAGCGGAATAGATTAAGGAATATTTCTAGCCGAGCAGAGATCACCAGCCACTCCTTTTGTGTTCAATATCATTACGGTGATTTAAGTGCCGATCCAGAAGCCTTAATGATGGATTTTTTTGATATTGGCTTTTATTACACCAATTGGGGGCAAGTGAATGCGTATCTTAAATTGCCAGCCGGTACAATCCCCTGTGATTTCAAGGTAATAAATGCTGACTTTTATGTGTCTTTTGTCGAGAATAAGCAGAGCCAATTACTGATATTTACTTTAGAAGATGATTATCGCTACCGCGACGATGAGAGTGCCGAATCCTTTATGCTGCATTTGGTGGCACTAAGGACAGAACTATTAACTGGCGATTATCGTGCTTTGTATTTTCATTGGTTAAGCCAAGCCAACGATGATATGGCCTTAGAACCCTTGCCGCTTATAGCCTTTGATTTTCACCAGTTAACCCAGGCGCAATTGGCATTTACCACACTCTTTGACATCCCTTTACCATCGATACGTGCTTTACATCTTTTGCTGCAGTCAATGCCTGCACATGTTCCTCAACCCACAGTATTAACGGCACAGCAGCAGGTGGCTAAGCTAACGGATGCCGAGAAGGACGCGTTGCTTTGTTGCTTATTTGATGAAGGGAAAATATTTGCGGCGGATGCGTATGCGCTCCTCAGAACGCAAGAAACACCAATAGAGTACTCCGACTGGGTAACAGTTGCATCGTTGCATCCCTTCTGGCATGTAGCAGAAAAAGAAGTGATGCAAGAAGAGCGCATGGCAGAGGCCGAGCGTCTTGCCCGTGAGACGTTATTGCGTAATGAACATCTTGAAGCGGTTTATAAAGCGCATCAAAGCCATTGGGATAGTGCTTTTGAGGAGGCTGCTCGTGGGTGTGCCAGTGGCTATGATAATGCCGGCCGTACCTTGCAAGTGTTGTTCGATGCTTATCAACTAAAACAATCTTCCAGCGAGTTTAAACAAAATTTTGATGTTTTTATTAGCAAAAATAAACAGCGTAAAGCACTGATTAAGCGGTTAGAACCGTTACAGAAAATTATGCTATCGCTTTGATTTAGTTATTTTAATGCCAATAGCTATGGCGCTGTGATCGAGTGATGTGTTTTGCTTTATTAAAAGTGAATTAGATTGAGTCGCCAAGATAAGTTCATGATAAATAAGGTTTTTGTTTATTGGATTGTAGTTGAACACGACAACACACTATTCGACATTTGAAACTGAATGTCGGTTCTGCATTTCAATTAAATTCAGCGCTCCTTGGCAATGACTCCCCCCATTTCTTTTGTCTTTTATGGTCAGGCTACCCGCCGTAGCGGGTGAACTATGTTTAACGCCTATAGCGTGTGAATGTGTTTTTAACGGTTTAGGCGTGTAAACTTTGACTTACCTGCTTAGCGTGTACAGTAAGAGTTAAGAACAGTTTAAAGGTAAAGCTATCATGAAGGTGACCAACGCAAAGCAGTTGAGTACGTATCTAAAAGATGCGCGGCTGAACGCGCAGCTCTCGCAAAGCAAGGTGGCGAGCAAGGTAGGTATTCGCCAGGATACCGTTTCAAGCTTTGAGTTGAACCCGGATTCGACCAAATTAGAAACGCTGTTTAAGATCCTTTCTGCATTAAACCTAGAGCTAGATATAAAGGTTCGGAATCCACAGCTGGTGGATGAGCGCCGCCATGATAACGCCACAGTGCCTGAGCAAGAATGGAAGGAGGAGTGGTAATGGCAGTGCTTGATGTTTATATGAATGGCTACCTTGTGCGTGAATTGACCAAATCATCCACAGGCTCTCATCAGTTTGCGTATGCCCAGCAATGGCTAGCTATACCCGGTAGTCGCCCAATTTCTTTGTCTATGCTGCTACGCAAGCAAGCTTGTAAAGGTTTTTTTCCTGCGCCATAAAATACAAAAAGCCCTTACATTAAGGGCTTTTTGGTATCTAAAACGCGTTAACTATCATTACTCAACGTTTTGGATCTGCTCACGCATTTGCTCAATCAGTACCTTAAGCTCCACTGCGGCTGAGGTGATTTCAGTGCTGATGGATTTAGAGGCGAGAGTGTTCGATTCGCGGTTGAACTCTTGCATCATAAAATCTAAACGACGACCTTCGCTGCCGCCTTTTTTGAGGATGCGGCGCGCTTCGGCGACATGAGCTTCGAGGCGATCCATTTCTTCGGCCACATCTTGTTTTTGTGCCAGTAGCACCATTTCTTGCTCGATGCGGGCTGGGTCGAGTTCACCTTTGATTTCCGCAAGGCGGTTGGTGAGCTTTTCGCGTTGATACAACATCACAGTTGGCATGTGCTCGCGTACGACGGCGATTTGCTCGCTGACGCCGTCTAAGCGGCTTAGCAGCATGTCTTTGATAGCTTCGCCTTCACGGCCACGGGCTTCGATGAATTGATCTATGGCTGAATCGAAGGCTGTCATCAGATCGGCGCCGATGGCATCCATATCTTGTTCACCGCTTGCTAGCACGCCCGGCCAGCGCAGGATGTCGGTCAGATTGACATCGCCTTGTCCCGCTTCTTGCTTGAGCCAAGTGGCGGCGCCTAATAGCTGTTTTGCTAGCGCTTGATTCAACTGCAGCTCGTTATTGCTGTTGTCTGCCAGTTCGTAGCGCAGATTGACTTCGACTTTACCGCGGCTTAAGCGTTTACGTAGGCGGTCGCGCAGTACGGGTTCGAAACTGCGGAATTGCTCGGGTAAACGTAGGTAAGTTTCGAGATAGCGTTGATTGACTGAGCGAATTTCCCAGGAGGCAGTGCCCCATTGTGCTTTGTGCTCGATGCGAGCGTAGGCTGTCATGCTTTGGATCATGGGTTGTCCTAATGGTTTAATCGTCATAATGAGAGGCGATTATAGAGTCAATGGCTTTAGGATTAAAGGCATACAGCAAATATACCCAAGCTGCTCCGTCCCAGCGGCTGATGTTAACCACGGGGTAACGCACTTTATGCTGCGTTGGTTATTTTTAACTTAGTCCACTAGGTCCGCAAATAACCGCAATCGCCATGGATGGCGTGAATGCCATTTATGCAGGAGCAATAACCGCCTTGCCTAAAGTGCGTTAAACTCCCGCTGAATTCTGCATCTTCAGGTTGTTTGGGTATAAGGACACGGATTTGGCGTTTGAGTGTGACGAGTTTGCCAGAGAATCACCCTAAGCATGGCATCCTAAGGCTCAAGCCCTTATAATATGCAGCCAAAATCGGTCAATGACTCAGAATACAGGAATCTCGCATGCGTCCAAGTAACAGAACGCCAGCACAAACTCGTCCCATCACTATCACTCGCCAGTTTACGGCCCATGCAGAAGGTTCTGTGTTAGTGGAATTTGGCGAAACGAAAGTGCTTTGTACCGCCAGTTTTACTGAAGGTGTGCCACGTTTCCTTAAAGGTCAGGGTCAAGGCTGGGTGACGGCGGAATACGGCATGTTGCCACGTTCGACCCATAGCCGTATGGATCGTGAAGCCGCTCGCGGTAAGCAATCTGGCCGTACACAAGAAATTCAACGTCTTATCGGCCGTGCTCTGCGCGCTTGTGTGGATATGAAAGCTCTAGGCGAAAACACTATCGTGATCGATTGTGATGTGATCCAAGCTGACGGTGGCACGCGCACTGCTTCTATCACTGGCGCTTGTGTGGCCTTAGTGGATGCGCTGAACTGGGCACGTGGTAAAGGTATCATTAAATCTAACCCGCTGAAATTCCTTATCGCTGCAGTCAGCGTAGGTATTTATAAGGGTGAAGCGATAAGCGATCTAGAATATATCGAAGACAGCGCCGCTGAAACTGACATGAACGTGGTGATGACGGAAACGGGCAAGATCATCGAAATTCAAGGCACCGCCGAAGGCGAGCCATTCAGCCATGAAGAATTACTCGAACTGTTGGCATTGGCGAAGAACAGTATTCGTGAAATCGTCGATGTGCAGAAAGCCGCACTGAACTAATAGTGTGGTGATGAAAAAGCCCCGTCATGTTATAGAGTGCGGGGCTTTTTATTAGCTGCAACTTTTTATCTGCAGCAAGATGCTAGTGTTAGACAAGCCCTGTACCGAATTAAATGTTACCCAATAAAACATTACCTAATAAAAACCAATAAAATACAAAGACGTAAGGAGATATTGTGAAAGCCTATCAACGTGAGTTTATTGAATTTGCCCTAGAACGTCAGGTGTTGCGATTTGGCGAATTTACCCTTAAATCGGGTCGTATCAGTCCTTATTTCTTCAATGCGGGTTTGTTCAATACTGGCCGTGACTTGGCGCGTTTAGGCCGTTTCTATGCCGCTGCGTTAGTGGATTCAGGCATTGATTACGATTTGCTGTTTGGCCCAGCTTACAAAGGCATTCCGATTGCGACCACTACGGCGGTTGCCCTGTGTGAACACCACGATATCGATATCCCTTACTGCTTTAACCGCAAAGAGAAAAAAGATCACGGCGAAGGTGGCAGCTTAGTCGGAAGCGAGCTGAAAGGCCGCGTTATGTTGGTAGACGACGTGATCACTGCCGGTACGGCAATTCGTGAGTCGATGGAAATCATCGAAGCCCATAAGGCACAATTAGCCGGTGTGTTGATCGCCTTAGATAGACAAGAGAAAGGCAAGGGCGAGTTATCGGCTATTCAAGAGGTTGAGCGTGATTTTGGCTGTGGCATAGTGGCGATCATTAAACTTGCCGACCTCATTAGCTATTTATCAGAAAAGCCTGGAATGGAAGTGCAACTTGCCGCTGTAAGCCAGTACCGCGAGCAATACGGCATTTAAATCGAGTGCTTAGCCGCTGGTATTGATCAAGTGGCTATCACTAACTTTGTGAAATCAGTTAATCAGCTGGTAATGACCTTAGCTAGGCCGAGAAAGGTTTGATTGAGTGGGTATGAAAACAAAAAACGCTGCGATTCTATAGAAGGAATCGCAGCGTTTTTTGTTGAGTTATATTGATTGCTATTGATTTAGGCACGCTTTAAATAACGTTACGCTTCAATACACTTATTTCGACTGATGCAAAAACTCGGCGCGGGTCGCAGGGTTAGACTTGAAAATACCGCCCAGCGCTGTGGTAGTGGTCGAACTGGTTGAGTCCATCACGCCACGGGATTTGACGCAGTAATGCACAGCATCCATTTTAACCGCAACGTCTTTGGTTTCGAGCAAGGTCTGCAGCGCGACTAACACTTGCTGAGTCAAACGCTCTTGCACTTGTGGACGTTGGGCAAAGAAACGCACGATACGATTAATCTTTGATAAACCAATGATTTTTTTGCGTGGTAGATAAGCTATGGTCGCTGTGCCATCGATCGTCACTAAATGGTGTTCGCAGGTGCTGGTGAGGCTAATGTCTTGCACTCGCACCATTTCATCGAAGCCCATCTTATTGTCGATAACCGTGATCTTAGGGAAGTTCGCATAATCTAAGCCGGAGAAGATTTCATCGACGTACATTTTAGCAATGCGGCGCGGCGTATCGGCAAGGCTATCGTCTGACAGATCCAATGACATTAATGTCAGGATTTCTTTCATATGATGTTCAATCTTGTCTTTACGTTCTTCACTGCTGTAAACGCTTGGGAGCATTGGGGTTTCAAGTCCACGTTCTAATAACGCGGCTTGTACTTTTACTGCTGCTTCACTTAATGCCATCTTATCCTCCACTACGTCGTAGCGGCTATAACAGAAAACCTATGCTGAGCATCGAGTGGTACTTGGGCTGTTCAGCATCAGATACAAATTATTGTTATTCTCGCTAGGGCAAGAATAGGGGGAGGAGGATAACGCGAATTGCAGATAATTCATACCGAAAAACGCTCATGAGCCACATGAAAAAGCCGATAGTCCTTATCGGATATCGGCTTTAAATCAGCCACTGCCAATCGAGTTTAGACTGGCAGTGACGGCAAGTTTGAGTCAATCCTAAAGTTTTAGATTAGTTTTTAGGAAGCTGAGCATTTGTTCATAATATTTCGCTCTATGCTCATCGTTATAAAAACCGTGCCCTTCATTGTCCATTACCAGTTTTTGGTAAGGATAATTGTGAGCTTTTAGGCCTTTTTCGAGGGATTCGAGTTGCTCAATTGGCGCTCGATCATCTTCACCACCATGCACCAATAGTATGTTTGCTTTGAGTTTATCGACATTTTCAGAAGGAGACATTGCTTTGAGTACCGCTTTATCTTGGCCAAGAACTTCTTTGAGGTAGCTAGTGCCTGAGCGTCTACTGGCAACATCGCCTTCATTAAACATCAATTCAAGATCATATACGCCAGCTACACCTATGGCGCATTTAAACATATCTGGAGAAAGTACGGCGCTCTGCAAGGCGCTGTAACCACCAAAACTGCCGCCAACGATACAGATACGCTCCTTATCGGCGAAACCTTGGTCAATGACATATTGGGTACCGTCGATGATATCGTGTTGTATATCTGAGCCCCATTTTTGATAACCTGCACGTTCAAATTGATCGCCATACCCGCCAGAACCACGGAAGTTGACTTGTAGAACTGCTATGCCTTGGCTCGCTAGATATTGGTTTTGCGGGTCAAAGCCCCACCAGTCACGGATACCGTGTGGACCACCGTGCGGATTGACAACTAAGGGCAGATTTTTAGCTTCTTTACCGAAAGGTAGCGTTAAATAACCGTTGATTGTTTTACCATCACGACTGGTGAAACTGATGGGTTTTACCTCCGCCATTTGCTCTGGGTCGAGCCATTTTTTAGCGGCTGCTAGATATTCAAGTTTCAGTTTTTTCGTATCAAATATGTAGTAATCACCAGGATTACGATCGTTAAATGCAACTACAACGAGTTTTTCAGCATCTCGGGTTTCGCTAACAATTCGGACTTGATGGCCTGGGAGGGCACCAAGCAGATCTTTTAGTAATTTAGCGTGCGAATCTTCATTATCGACGAAGGCATAACTTGGGTAGCCATTTTCAAACTCGACGGCGTAAAGTTGTTTATTGGTGCCGTTAATCCAAAAATTGCTGGGATCAACGTTTTTATCTTGAATAATCTCGCTCTTATCGCCCGTTTCTAGATTAATCTTGTAAACCCCTAAGGTTTCGCCTTGAGAGCGACCAGCGGCATAAATCGCATTTTTATCATCGGCGAAGGAAAGTGGCTGAAAGTCGGTTAGGCCTAGGTTTAGCTTGTCGGTATTTATCCAGTCACCGTCTTTGCGGTAGAACACTTTAGTGATGTTTTTACTGTCCTCACCTGCAACGAAGCGGACTTCACCCTCATGATCTGTCATAAAACGTGCTTGACCTATCGGGGCTCCTGTTATGCGTTTACGAACCCCAGTAAACAGGTCGACTCGATATACATCTTGTTTTAATTCAATATTCAGGCTGCTCTCGTTATTCCATGGAATAGCGTTGACCAGCATATAGCGCTCATCATCTGGCAGAGGATCGAGAATAAATGCTGTGGCATTTATTGCAGTATTTTTCTTAATATTTGAACCTGTTTGTTGTTCGCCACTTTCGAAGCCAAATAGATAAGCCTTTCGTGAACCATCGGCATTCACGGCCAATAATTCTCCGTAGTACTGCGGAACATCTCTCCAGCCTTTTAGGTATTCTTTCGCCAGTACCAGTCGCTCATTATTGGCCCATTCATAGTCGCCGACTTGAGCGTTACTGGGAAAGCGTATCGCATTAAGGAGTTTTTTGGTTTGAGCATCTAAGACTAAGAGAACATTTTTCCCCTCGACACTCGTGATTGCACTTAAGTATTTACCAGTAGGAGATATTTTAACATTTGAATATTCATCACCTTTACTGAACTGCTGTGCAAGCAATAAGGTATTGCTTGCAGTGGTATCGGCTGCAAAAGTATGTAGGGACAGCATAGGCAAGCAAAGCGTAGCTAAAGTCGCTAATCGGAAGAGTTTCATCTGACATCCTTGTAAATTTATTGTGTTTTTTGTTCTGAAAATGTTTTTTCGAGGATAAAACAAAAGTGCTAGTGAGACAAGAAGGGAAGGTTAAAAATAAAGGACGATAGTTACCGTCCTTTATGTTGAAAAATCATTAGCTTTGTAAAAGCTGATGTTGGATAAAACGCCACTGTTCATCGAAGTGTGTGGTAGGTTTGAGTTTGAATTCACTTCGTACAAATTGAGCGATTCGCCCTTCGGCAAAGGCTAACAGTAAATTGGCTAATATGGCTTCGTCTAAGTTGAAGCCTTTGCCTTCCCGCAGGGTTTTTTCCCGTAGAATTTGCTTTAACTGGGTTTCAATTTTGGCAAATAAGTTACTAATACGGCTCCGCAGGCGTTCGTTTTCTCCTAGCAGCGCATCACCATTGAGGACGCGGGAAATACCCGGGTTACGCTCGGCAAAGATCAGTAACAGTTGCAGCACGAGTTGGCAGCGCTTCATGGTGTCTTTTTCGTCATCCATGATTAAATTGATGCGCGACAATAACGACTCTTCGATAAATTCGATTAAGCCTTCGAACATCCGTGCTTTACTCGGGAAGTGACGGTATAGGGCGGCTTCCGATACACCGACTTCTGAGGCCAGTTTCGCTGTGGTGATCCTTTGTCCTGGGTTGGTTTCTAGCATTTGCGCTAGGCATTGCAAAATATGTTCACGACGATTAATTTTTGGGCTTACAGCCATTGCAGTATCCTTGGCTCAATAACGACTTAGGGGATTATTTAGTGCCTGAATGGCCAAATCCGCCTTCACCACGATCTGAGCTGTCGAACTCATCAACGAGTTTGAATTGTGCTTGTACTACAGGAACAAACACCAGTTGTGCGAGACGATCGCCAATTTCTAAGGCAAAAGGACTGTCGCTACGATTCCAGCAAGACACCATTAAGGGTCCTTGGTAATCTGAATCTATGAGTCCGACCAGATTCCCCAGTACGATACCGTGTTTATGGCCAAGACCTGAGCGCGGCAAAATCACTGCAGCCAGTCCTTGATCGGCAACATGAATGGCAATCCCCGTTGGAATAAGCACGGTTTCACCCGGTGCTATAGTCAAAGTCGTGTCGATCATGGCACGAAGATCCATGCCTGCACTGCCAGGTGTAGCGTAGGCAGGTAAAGGAAATTCTGAGCCGATACGGGAGTCGAGAATTTTTAATTCAATCGGTGTTTTCATGTATTTGTTTTTTCTTTCACTATCAACGAAAGTAATTGCCGCGCCAGCGTGAGTTTGTCAGTGGCAGGCAAGTCTTGACTGCCGTGCGGCCAGAACACTCGCAGGGCATTGGCATCGGCATTAAAGCCTAGACCAGCAACGGAAACGTCGTTCGCGGCGATCATATTCAAGTTTTTACGTTTGAGTTTATCGCGCGCATAGGCTTCTACATCATGGGTTTCTGCGGCGAATCCCACCACAAAAGGACGGTTAGGTAAGCTCGCAACCGTGGCTAAGATATCAGGATTCCTCACCAGCGCAAGTTGCATTTCTTCTGCCGATTTTTTGATCTTACAGGCTGCGATGTCGCTAATGCGATAATCAGCAACGGCGGCGCAGCCAATAAAAATATCTTTTTTATCAACGTGTTCCATCACAGCGTCAAGCATATTTTGCGCCGATTCAACATCAATGCGGGTCACGCCTTCTGGGGTGCTTAGATTCACTGGGCCAGAGACTAAGGTGACTGTTGCGCCCATATCTGCCGCGGCTTTGGCTAAGGCAAAGCCCATTTTTCCAGAACTGTGATTCGAAATGTATCTGACGGGATCAATTGCCTCACGGGTTGGCCCTGCGGTAATCAGTATTGACTGTCCTGCGAGTGGCTTAAGTTCAACGGCGTCATGAGTGGCAAAAAACTGCGTAGCCCGTTCGGCGATGTCTAATGGCTCTAGCATACGACCAGGGCCGACTTCACCACAGGCCTGACTGCCACTTGCAGGTCCCCAAAGGGTAAAGCCGCGGGATGCCAGGCTGGTTAAATTCGCCTGCGTTGCCAGATTACGGTACATCTGCTGATTCATTGCCGGACACAGGGCGATAGGCGCCTCAGTGGCAAGACAAGTGGTGGTGATCAGCTCATCGGCCATGCCGGCATTAATCCGCGCCAATAGGTTTGCGGTTGCAGGGGCGATGATGACGAGATCTGCCCAACGAGCGAGTTCGATGTGGCCCATGGCTGCTTCTGCCGCAGGATCGAGTAGGCTTGAGGCAACGGGATGTCCAGATAACGCTTGCAGCGTCAAAGGCGTGATAAATTCCATCGCACTTTGGCTCATCACCACGCGCACATCAAAGCCACGCTCTTTTAAGCGACGGACTAAATCAGCACTTTTATAGGCCGCAATACCGCCGCCAATGCCCAGCAGGACGTTTTTATTTGTCAGACTCACAGACATCAT
The DNA here is from genome assembly GCF_900456975.1 of Shewanella baltica. Lineage (NCBI taxonomy): Bacteria > Pseudomonadati > Pseudomonadota > Gammaproteobacteria > Alteromonadales > Shewanellaceae > Shewanella > Shewanella baltica. The sequence goes on along the minus strand of NZ_UGYM01000002.1, from coordinate 4,365,100 downwards.
CCGAGATAGAAATAATGCCGCCAACAATATCACAAAGCGGTGAATTTTAGTGACTCTCCCAGTTCAAAAAATCTCGTCCATACTCAGTAAAGTGAAAATATGTGAGATGACAGGGAGGTCGCATGGGCATTAAAGATTGGCCCGAGGGGGAAGGTCCCAGAGATAAACTGTTACAAAAAGGGGCGGGGCAGCTGTCGGATGCGGAGTTATTGGCGGTATTATTGCGGAACGGTTTGGCGGGATTAAACGCGGTTGATCTTGCAAGGTCGCTTATTAGCGAGTTTGGCGGCCTCAGAAACCTGCTTTGTGCTCCTCGAAATCAGGTGTGTCGACTTCCGGGCGTAGGACCTGTAAAATACGCCCAGCTTCAAGCTGCGGCCGAATTAGCGCGGCGTGTAGCGCAGGAAAATCTGCAAAGAGGTCAAGTTTTAACAAATCCCGATTTAACTCGGGACTATTTAATGAGACAATTGGCAGATCGCTCCTATGAAGTGTTCGCAGTTTTACTGCTGGATAGCCAGCATAGAGTGATTCAATTTGTCGAATTATTCCGCGGTACAATAGACTCAGCCTCAGTGTACCCACGTGAAGTGGTGAGCTTAGTGCTGGAGAAAAAGGCCGCAGCAGTTATAGTTTGTCATAATCATCCGTCTGGTATTGCCGAGCCCAGTCAGGCTGACCGACGAATAACTGAGCGATTAAAAAATGCGTTAGCAACCATAGACGTATCCTTATTGGACCATATGGTTGTAGGTGATCGAGAGATAGTTTCTTTTGCAGAACGAGGCTGGATTAATTAATCTAACACTTGATCTTCACTCTGTGATCGTGTATAAAATGCGCCCTCTTTGTGCCTCGGGCGACGGCCATACGAGGCACATTAATGCTCGAGCGTTAAAATTGTTTTTGGAGAAGATTGACATGTCAAGAGTATGCCAAGTTACTGGCAAGAAGCCGATGGTTGGTAACAACCGTTCGCACGCAAAAAACGCGACCCGTCGTCGTTTTTTACCTAACCTACAAAACCACCGTTTTTGGTTAGAAGAAGAAAAGCGTTTCGTACAGTTACGTGTATCTACTAAAGGTATTCGTCTGATCGACAAAAAAGGTATCGAAGTTGTTGTTGCTGAACTTCGTGCTCGTGGCGAGAAGGTATAATAGATCATGGCTAAAGCTAAAGGTAATCGTGAGAAGATCAAATTAGTTTCTACAGCTAAAACTGGTCACTTCTACACAACTGAAAAAAACAAGCGTAACATGCCTGAAAAAATGGAAATCAAAAAATTTGATCCAGTTATTCGTCAGCACGTTATCTACAAAGAAGCAAAAATCAAGTAATCCTTGGTTACTGTTTCGAGAAAAGCCCCTTATTTAAGGGGCTTTTTTTTGCGCTTTTTTTAGTAGTTAGTCATCAAGTTGAGATAATTGCCTCGCAAACTTAAGCCGCTGAATCATCCCCTGTGAAGTTAAAAAAGTGTGAACACTTGCTGAAAATATAAAATAGTGCAGTTCTAAGCACTTTAAATCATTAAAACTGCGCTTTAGTGAGAATAAATTCTTTATATGTGAATTAAAATGCAATAACATACGCGAAAGTTAGCGATTCATTCCTGGCATGTCATCGTGACGCTGCCAGCTCAAAAATGAGGTGTAAATAACGCGTGCGTACCACTGAACTGGTTGATGGATTTCGTCACTCTGCCCCCTATGTTAATGCTCACAGAGGTAAAACTTTTGTGGTCATGCTGGGTGGTGAAGCTTTGGCTCAGAATCACTTCCGCGCCATCTTAAATGATGTCGCCCTGCTGCACAGTTTAGGGATTAAAGTGGTGTTGGTATATGGCGCTAGGCCGCAGATTGATGCTGCATTAGCCGTCAATGGTATCGAACCTGCCTACCACGAAGGCGTGCGTATTACGGATGAAGACTCGCTCAAAGTGATCAAGCAAGTTGCGGGTGCACTGCAATTTGATATCACAGCGCGTTTATCCATGAGCTTAAGCAATACGCCGATGCAAGGTGCGCAAATTAACTTAGTGAGCGGCAACTTTGTGATTGCCCAGCCATTAGGCGTGGATAACGGCATCGATTTTTGCTTAAGCGGCAGAGTGCGTCGTATCGATGTGCAAGGCTTAAAACGTCAGTTAGATAATCACTGCATCGTGTTGATGGGGCCGATTGCAGCTTCTGTGACCGGTGAAAGCTTTAATTTAACCGCCGAGGAAATCGCGACCCAAGTGGCGATCAAGCTCAAAGCCGACAAGATGATCGGTTTTAGCTCACAGAACGGTATTCTCGATCGCAATGGCGACGTGATTGCCGAATTGATGCCAAACGATGCGCAAAACATCATGAGCAAGCTGGCCGAGCAAGGTTCTGCCTGCGTAGGCACTATGGCTTTTTTGAAAGCCAGTATCGATGCTTGCCGTAATGGCGTACCGCGTTGTCACTTAGTCAGCTACCTCGAAGATGGCGCTTTGCTGCAGGAACTGTTTTCTCGCGAAGGGATAGGCACGCAAATCGTGACTGAGAGTGCCGAGCGTTTACGCTGTGCGTCGATCGCTGATATTGGCGGTGTACTGAACCTTATTCGTCCATTGGAGGAACAAGGCATTCTGGTGCGTCGTAGTCGTGAGCAGCTTGAGATCGAAATCGAACAGTTCATGCTGATTGAGCGTGATGGTTTAGTGATTGGTTGCGCTGCGCTCTATCCTTTTGAAGAGGACAATGCGGGCGAGTTTGCCTGTTTGGTGGTGCATCCCGATTATCGCGATGCCGACAGAGGGAGCTTACTGCTGAAGAACATTATCAATCAGGCCAGAAACCGCGGTTATTCACGCTTGTTTGCGCTGACAACTCGGAGCATTCACTGGTTCCTCGAGCATGGTTTTGTGATTGAAGATGTTGAAGCGCTGCCACAGAAGAAAAAGCAGTTGTATAACTATCAACGTCGTTCAAAAATTCTCGCGCTCGATCTCTAAGCCGTTCTAAATCAATCCACTCAATGCCAGCCTAGTACTCATATTAGCGCTGGCATTTTTGTTGACATAATATGTCTTTGTTGGCAGATTAAGGCTTCACTGCACGGGAGATGCTGCCAATGAGTCCTCAATACTTCGAACTCGCCCCTTTCACCCAGACCTCTATCTTCAGTTTTATCGTCTTATTGCTCGGTTTAGCGGGTATCTTGCTGATGTTATGGCTAAAAAATATGCCAAAGATAGCGAAGTCGGCGAGTTTAGGCATATTGCTGGTGATGATGGGCGGATTTTCATGGGTTTTTTATCAATCCAATAGTGCCGAGTTAGTGTTAACCGATGCTGAACTCACAGTGGATGTGCCCTTCTATAAAGTGCAGTTATCCCGCGCGGATTTATTGCCCGCCGAGGCGCGCATAGTCGATTTGCAGCAAGAGGCAGATTTAACGCCGAGCTTTAAAACCAACGGCATAGGCATGCCAGGGTTTCAATTAGGCTGGTTTAATTTGCAGGGAAAAGGTAGAGCATTTCTGGCGATAACAGATAAATCGCAGTTAGTGTTAGTGCCAACGACTAAAGGCTACAGTTTATTACTGACAGTGCCGCAAGGGAGTGAATTTTTAGCACAGTTACAGAAGTCATCATCACTTCTGTAACTGTGTATCGGCGTGATAATGATCACGCCGCTTTGCGTTTATAGGCCATATCTAAGGTAAAAACGAGCAGCGCGCTCCAGATAAAGCCGAAGGTCACGCCTTTTTCTGCATCGAAGGGCTCATTAAACAGACTCACTGCTAGGATGAACATAATACTTGGGCCGATATATTGGAAAAATCCAAGCATAGACAATGGAATCCGTACCGCCGCCCCTGCAAAACAGAGTAAAGGAATCGTGGTCACTATTCCCGCTGCCATTAACATCAGATTCAGTTGCCAATCGTTTGTCAGCATGCTTGCTGTCGCTGTGTCTAAGGTCGCGACCAGGTAAATTAGCGCGACTGGTAATAACACTGCGGTTTCGACCAATAAGCCAGCCTTAGCATCCACATTGACCTTTTTTCGCAGCAGCGCATAGAAACCAAAGGTGCCCGCGAGTGCCAGTGAGACAATTGGAATAGAGCCAAAAGAGATTAATTGGATCAACACACCAGCACTGGCGAGTGCGACCGCAAACCATTGCAGCTTACGTAACCTTTCGCCTAGAAATAACATACCAAGCAAGACGTTGAGCAGAGGGTTAATAAAGTAACCTAGGCTGGCATCGAGCATGTGATCGTTATTCACCGCCCAGATAAATAGCAGCCAGTTTCCCGCGATCAGTATGGAAGTAATGGTGAGAACCATCAGCTGTTTAGGTTGTTTAAACAGTAAGCGTAAGCGTGAGAACCCGCCGATAAACTGCATGATGATCAGCATAAACACGAATGACCAAATCACCCGATGGAGCAAAATTTCGGTGGCGGAGACATGATTGAGTAATTTGAAATATAAAGGCGCAAAACCCCACATGCAGTAAGCACTGACGGCGAGTAGGATCCCTTTGCGGTATTCAAGATCTTGCATGAGACATCTTCGAAGGACAACAAGACGGCGATTGTAGGTGTGTCTGACCGCTGACTCAAGGGCATCGCCGCGTTCTTTTGGTTACAGAATATCTCGATAAGAGATTGAATGGCCGATCAACGCCAGTAAACATCTTACTAATCAAGATGTTTACTGGCTTTGAACTTTAAGACGGTAAATGAGTGTTCTGCGGTGAAGCGGCTAGCCCACCATATAAGTGCCTGTCCCAAAAGCGATATGTGTGCCTTGCTCATTATGCAATTCCATGCGGCACACAGACACCCGATTGCCCGCACGGATCACGCTGCCCGTCCCGGTAAAGGTGAGGCCGCGCCCCGGCCGCAGATAATCGACGCGCATGTCGATAGTGCCTAGGGTTTGCAGGCGTTGCTGCAGCTCTTCGACCGTCCAATCATCACGACTGGCAACCAGTCCTGCAAAGGCGGTGAGTCCGCCAACCACATCGAGTACCGTTGCTGTCACACCGCCGTGGAGGATTTGCTGGTGGATATTGCCAATTAGCTCAGGCTTCATGTTGATCACGACTTCAACGCCATCAATGTCATAACGCTTGATATCGAGTCCGAGTAGATTATGGAAAGGGACATGTTGATCAAATACTGCTGCGACTCTTCTCAAAGCTTCGGCTTGGATTGGGCTGGTCATTATTGGGTCCTTGTCACTGAGTGACTGCATTAGGCGTAATTGGATTTGTTATCAACACTGAGATGAACCAAGTGCGGCTTAGAGCAATTAATCTACAGTGAAGCTCACCGCGAATGCAACTCTGTCGCTGAAATGAAGGTACTGTAACGAAATAACCTAGACGGATGATCTCATATTGACGCAAGACAGAAGCGGTTTAGGCCTCTATACACAAGTTAGCGCAACCTGTGAGTTTCAGAGTGCCCTAGGCGCTCCGTCTCGGCGGGTTTTAAAGTACTTTACCCCGCGTTCGTTATTTTTGGCTTAGTCCACTAGGGGTTAAAATAGCTACAATCGCGATGAATGGCCTCGTCTAAAGTACTTTAAATTACCGCTGAATCCTGCATTTTGAGCTAGTTTGGGTATAGAATAGGCCCCCTCACTTTTGACATAGAAGATCCATGGAAAAGCTCGTACTCGACACGCATGATGATCCGCTCTCGCAACGCCTCGCACAGGTATTTGGTTACCGTGACTTTAGGGACGGTCAGCGGGAGGTGATAGAACGTGTCTGCGGCGGGCAAGATTGCTTAGTGATCATGCCAACGGGCGGCGGTAAGAGTCTTTGCTATCAACTCCCCGCGTTGCTGATGGATGGCATTACGATTGTTGTATCTCCATTGATTTCTTTGATGAAAGATCAAGTCGATAGCTTGTTGCAAACCGGTGTTGCAGCGGCTTATCTCAATTCTTCATTGCCGCGAGAGCAGAGCGCCGAAGTATTAAGGCAGCTGCGCCACGGTGAGTTAAAACTGCTTTATGTGTCACCAGAGCGCTTATTAAGCGCAGATTTTATTGAGCGAATGCAGTCGTTGCAGCTAGCGATGTTTGCCATCGACGAGGCGCACTGTATTAGTCAATGGGGTCATGATTTTCGCCCTGAATATGCGGCGCTTGGCCAGCTAAAACAACTCTTTCCCTATGTGCCTATGATGGCGCTGACGGCAACGGCGGATCAGGCGACACGGCAGAGTATTTGCGAGCGACTTGGGATTGACCCGTTCCGTTTACTCTCGAGTTTCGACAGGCCTAATATTCGCTACACAGTGGCGGAAAAGCTCAATGCTGCGAATCAGTTACGGCATTTTTTAACCCAGCAAAATGGCACCAACGGGATTATTTACTGTAGTAGTCGTCGCCGTGTCGACGAAGTAGCCGATCGTTTATGTCTGCAAGGTTTTAATGCTAAGGCCTATCATGCGGGAATGACGCAGGAAGATCGTGGCGCAGTGCAGGACAGTTTCCTTAAGGATCAAATCGATATCGTGGTCGCCACTGTGGCTTTCGGTATGGGGATCAACAAGTCGAATGTGCGCTTTGTGGTGCATTACGATATTCCTAAAAGTATCGAAGCCTATTATCAGGAAACGGGCCGAGCGGGCCGTGATGGCCTTGATGCCGAGGCCTTTATGTTGTTTGATCCTGCCGATATTGGCCGGGTGCGACATTTGATTGAACAGTCTGAGCCCGGGCCGCAGCAGCAAGTCGAATTTCATAAACTTAATACCATGGCGGCGTTTGCTGAGGCGCAAACCTGCCGTCGCCAAGTGCTATTGCATTACTTTGATGAGAGCGCACTAGAGCCCTGTGGTAACTGCGATATTTGCCTCGATCCACCCAAGCGTTATAACGGCACCGAAGATGCGCAAAAGGTGTTGTCATGTATTTTCCGTTTAGGCCAGCGTTTTGGTATTAATCACTTAATTGAAGTGTTGCGCGGCTCGAAAGGCGCCCCGATTGTTGACCGAGGCCATGATAAACTTACGACTTGGGGAATTGGCAAAGATAAGAGTCATGAGTATTGGTTGAGCGTGATCCGTCAGTTAATCCATTTGGGACTGGCGAGTCAAGATGTGACGCGAGGTTCATCTATAACCTTAAACCCATCGGCACGACCTGTACTCAAAGGTGAGGTGGCGTTAATGCTCGCGGAACCGCGTATTCAGTTAACGACCGCAAAACGTAAGGTGAGCCAGTCTAAGGCGCCGCTGAACTACGACCGTAAGCTGTTCGCGCGACTCAAGTTACTGCGAAGAACCATAGCTGAGCAGCAAGATGTGCCGCCGTATTTAGTGTTTAACGATGCGACGCTGGCGGAAATGGCGGCCATGATGCCGACCAGTGCAGGGGAAATGCTCGCCGTTAACGGAGTGGGCGAGCGTAAACTGAGTCGTTTCGGCGACGCTTTTCTCGATGAGATCGCGGCTTATTTAGCGGGAGAATAATGGTTTGGATTATTCTCACTGATTTTAACCTTGCCTAATTGATTGATACTGGCGCGCTTAATTAAAGACTCTAACGTATCAAACTGCTGCATTGCCGCGATACCAATATTGACCTTGCTTGACCCCTGCCAAGGTTGAATACAGGCCACTAATTGATTGACTACTTTCTTAGCACCAGCTGCAGAGGTGTGCGGTAGAATAATCACAATTTCATCCATCGAATATCGGATCAACTTATCTTGCTCTCGCAGTCTGTGCTGTAGCTCATCTTGCAGAGGCGGCAAGTCAACTTGCCGTATTTGACTCGCATTAAAAAGTAATAAAGACAGCGGATAATTACCTTGTTTGGCAATGTTTAAGGCCGATGTGACTTGTTGGAGCAGAGTTTCCGCAGGCTCCTCGCCTTCGATACGGGGCACGCGATTATTTTGCTTATCAATCAAATACCAAATAGCCCCGCCGAGTAACGTCATCGCAATTAAGAACAAAGTGCTATAGGCCCAATCTAGATTTAACTCTTGGAGGATCGATGCCTTTTCTGGCGCAGGACTATTCTGATCCTGTTGCAAATCTTGTTGATTCAGGCGGGCTTTAAATTGCAATATCCGTGCAGTGTTCATCCCTTGATTGGCGAGTTCGGCAGCTCGATAGCGTTTGAGTAAGAAAGAATAGGCCTGCTTAAAATCTCCTTGCACTAAGTAGTGATCGCTCATGATCCCGTAAAATCCTTTGAGATCAGAATACTGCTTTAGATTTTCAGCTTGTTCAATGGCGTGATTCATTAGGATTAATGCGGCATCGTCTTGATGTTGGGCAAAGCGTATTTGTGCCAGCAGACGGGTCGAGCGCATCATAGCCAATTGCTGATTGTGCTTCTTGAAGGTATTGATGGCGATAGAAAGGTATTCTTCGGCTGTGTCGATGCGGCCTTTATCGAGCGCGATCGATGCCAAAATGGCATAGCTGTAGGCAAGCTCAAGTGGCGAACCGAGTTCAGGTAGTAGTGCCTTTGCTTGTTTTTCGAGTTTATCACTGTAATCGAATTCTTGATTATCGAGCGCTATTCTGGCCGCATTTCGTAGAATGATATGTAACACTTTGCCCTTGGCATCTGAGCTCTGTATTCCTAAGTTGGTGTAATACATGGCCTGAGGGAAATCATGGGTTGCGTAGAGTAAATTACCCATGGCCGCATAAATATAAGCCTGTGGTGGCCAAACCCAATTCTGGGTCTGAGTATGAATGTCTGGATAAATATCGATGGCCAGACGTAAATCTTCGATGGCAGAGGAAAAGTTATCTGTGTCGGTATCGAGCTGACCACGTAAACGCAAGGCATCGACTAAGGCTTGGGGTTGTTGATAGCGTCGCGCTAAGGTAATGGCTGAATCCAGCAAGGGCAGCGCATTCTGAATATTGTTGTAGTTGAGATTGGCGTCGGCTTGGCAAATCAAAAAGTAGGGGCGAACTTGATCGAGCTTAAGCTGCTTAGCATTGGCCTCGCCTAGCTGAGCCACGTTGATCGCAGCTTCGTTCTCACCCAGTTGCAGCAGATTTTGGCATTTCAATACACTCAATCTGAGTCGATTAATGTCAGAAGTGGCACTGGTTGTAAATTGTTTTTCTAAGGCAGTGATTTGAGTCAGGGCTTTACTGGGATATTGGTAGACGAGTTCTGTGAGCTCATCTAACTGGTCTATAGCACTCGCCCCAAAGGGGATCAGCCATAACAACAGGCTCAGTACCAAGACGCGAAAATCCATTTTGTGCTCCATAAAATGCGTAAGCTCTAATATCCGTAATCACTAAGGCGAGATTATAACTTTTCTTAATCGTTTTTTGCATAAAAAACTATTATTTTCTAAGGGGAATAAGTTAACACATCCCAGTGCTTTCTGAATCCAAACAGCGAGTTAATTCTGTGGAATCGATCACTTATTTGGGGATAAAACTCATAGTTATTGGCCTTAAGAGAGGTCGAATGAGTGGAACATGAAAAAATTAGGGTTGACACTCTCGGCTAGGCAAGTTAAATATTAACCGTCCCAGATTATTTGAACAGAATAAATATTTAAATAAAATGAATATAATTAGTAGCAAACTCGACCTCCTACTCTCTCTCCTCGCGGTTTATACGCGGAGGTCTTAGTGTTGCACGCTCGATAAATAGGCAAAGCATTCACAAACCCCGCACAAATGTTGCGGGGTTTTTTGTATCTGAATACGGCAAAAGTTAAATAATGAACGGTGACGTTCCATGGAGAAGCGAGATGTCTAACAGAGTAATTATATTTGATACGACCTTACGTGATGGTGAGCAGGCGTTAGCCGCAAGCCTTTCGGTCAAAGAAAAGTTACAGATCGCCATGGCGCTGGAACGTCTAGGTGTTGATGTAATGGAAGTGGGTTTTCCAGTCTCATCACCCGGTGATTTTGAGTCAGTGCAAACCATAGCGCGCACCATCAAAAATAGCCGCGTTTGTGCGTTATCCCGCGCACTTGAAAAGGACATCGATGCTGCGGCGCAGGCCTTGTCTGTTGCAGATCAATTCCGTATCCATACGTTTATCTCGACATCGACGATTCATGTGGAAAGCAAGTTGAAGCGCTCGTTTGATCAAGTGTTAGAGATGGCGGTCAGTGCAGTGAAATACGCCCGTCGCTTCACCGACGATGTGGAGTTTTCCTGTGAGGATGCGGGACGCACGCCAATTGATAATCTGTGCCGTATGGTGGAGGCCGCCATTCTTGCTGGCGCGCGTACCATTAACATTCCCGATACGGTCGGTTACACAGTGCCAAGCGAGTTTGGCACTATTATTCAAACCCTGTTTAACCGCGTGCCGAACATCGACCAAGCGGTGATCTCAGTGCATTGCCACGATGACTTAGGTTTATCTGTGGCGAACTCTATAACCGCAGTGCAACACGGTGCACGTCAAATCGAATGTACGATCAATGGTATAGGTGAGCGTGCGGGTAACTGTTCATTGGAAGAGATCGCTATGATTTTAGCGACGCGTAAGGGCATGTTGGGTTTGGAAACGGGCATTAACGCCAAGGAAATCCACCGTACTTCTAATTTAGTCAGCCAGTTATGCAACATGCCAGTGCAGGCGAACAAGGCGATTGTCGGTGCCAATGCCTTTACCCATTCGTCGGGTATCCATCAGGATGGCATGTTAAAAGCGCAAAATACCTATGAAATCATGACGCCAGAAAGCATAGGTTTGAATCGCAATAAC